>CAJVYS010000010.1 GCA_913009875.1 uncultured Gammaproteobacteria bacterium
TTTACAGCCGCCTCGCCTGCAACACGCTGTTTCGGGCTAGGGGCGGGGAGGTGTGAAGATGTTGGGCATCAAGATGCCCGGCCGCTATGTGTGTGCTGAGAAGATGAAGGCTGTCGCCAGCCTGCTGGAGGATTATTCATAGGATGATATGGCGAGGGGGACCACGCGCCAGGATCTGCATATGCACAGGATTCAGCTCGCCGGTACCCCGTAGGTGCTGGAGGAAATGGCGGCACAGGGACTGACATCACGTGAGGCCTGCGGGAACACCGTGCGCAACATCACCGCTTGCCCTCTGGCCGGTGTCTGCCCGGCGGAACACACGGACGTGCAGCCGGTTGTCGATGCTGTGGCAGCGCGCTTTTTGCGTCACCCGTTGACCCAGCATCTACCGCGCAAGTTCAAGATGAGTTTTTCCGGCTGCGAGTCCGATTGCGCCCAGGGGCTGTTTCATGACTTGGCTGTGGTGGCGGTACGCAGTGACGGGAAATTCGGATACAAGGTGCTGGCGGCCGGTGGTCTAGGTCATAAGCCGCGTCCGGCCATCGTGCTGGAGGAGTTCATCGAGGAGCAGGATTTGCTGCCGGTGATCGAGGCTGTGCTGGCCCTGCATCACCGTTATTCCGACCGCAAACGGCGGGCTCGGGCGAGGCTCAAATTTCTGTTAGATAAGCTGGGCGAGGAGGAATTCGTGCAGCGTTATCAGACTGAGCTGCAGCGCACACGCGTGGCCTATGCCGATGAGTCACTGCCACCGGCTCAGTGGGTGGATGCCCGCGACGCCTCGGTGGGAGCGGCGGGTGCACCACGAGAGGTGCTGGAGCAGAAACAGGCAAACAAGTATGTGTTTCCCGTCAGTCTGTCGCTGGGTGATCTGTCGGTGGCCCAGCTGCGGGGCATTGCCACGCTCTTATTGCAGCGCGATCTGCACGATGTGCGCGTGACCCAGGATCAGAACCTGATGCTGCTGAATATCCCGGCTGCAGAGCTGGAGGCCGTGCGTAATGAACTGGCGGCGCTGGGTCTGGACTCCCCCTGTGTCGGCGATGATGTAGTGGCCTGTCCGGGAACCTGGACCTGCCGCCTGGGAATCACCGCCTCACGGTTGGTGTGCGATGAACTGAGCGGCGGCGTGGACGATCTTCGCATTCGCGTCAGCGGCTGCCACAACGGCTGTGCGCAACCCTATGTGGGAGATATCGGTCTGCATGGTGAAGGCCGGCGCAAGCACGGCAAGTTAATTCCACATTACCGGATGCATTTTGGTGGCGATGGCCGGGCCGGTGGCGCCATTGCCGTGCGCGGACCGGAAGTGCCAGCATCGCGGGCACCGCAGGCTGTACGGCGCGTCAAACAGGCATTTCAGGAAATGCGCCAGGAGAATGAATCGTTTCTGAGCTGGACACAGCGTCAGGAAGCGGATTACTTCCAGGATTTGCTGGGGGATCTGCAGGAAATAAGAGAAGCCGATATTCCCAATCTGTTGAAAGACTTCGGTGAAACGCAGGACTTCCGGGTATTGGCTCTCGGTGGTGGTGAATGCATGGGTGCGGTGCAGGAAACCGTGTCGGCCAATTTTTCTGAGGCGGCACATGAGCGTGAGTATCGCCGTGTCTTCCAACTGGCTAAGAAACATGAGCAGGCGCTGGACTGTGTCGAGGCTATTTCCCGCCTGATCGGGCATTCACTACTGGATGCGGTCGGTGACCAGTCGCAACCGGAGGCACTGGATGCCATTGCCGTGGGTTTGCTGCAGGCCTATCCCGACAAGGCCTATTTGTCTGAGTCGCTGAAGGGTTTTATTCATGATCTGGCGGGCTTGCAGGAGAGCTTTGACGAAACGGCGTTTCAGCGTCTGTCAGAAATGCAGGATGTCTGGGTAGTTCTTTCCGCCGATGCTTGCAGGGATGTCGATTCACAGTTGGATCTTCAGGCATTCCTGCCTGATGTTGGCCTGCTGGCCAAAGTAATCTAGCTGGAAATATACACCTAATTTACCGACAGGAGAGTTTGCATGTTATCGGAAAATAAAATCGAATCACTGGTCGACTTGTTGAAAGATATCGAGCGGGATTATGGGCCGGCTGCACTGGCCTCCAGTTTCAGTATTGAAGACATGGTGTTGACAGATGCCATTGTCAGACATACGCCGGGCATTAATATCTTTACCCTGGACACCGGGCGCCTGCCGGCGGAGACCTATGTCCTGATGCAGAAGACACATCAAAAATATGATGGCGTGGTGGGTGTCTATTCGCCTGATTGTGGCGTGCTTGCCGAATTTGTTCAGGCGTATGGCCCCAATGCCTTCTACGACAGCGTCGAGCAGCGCAAGGAATGCTGCCGTATACGCAAGTTGGAACCGCTGAATCGGGCGCTAAATGGACACGCCGCCTGGATTACCGGGCTGCGCAGAGAACAATCCGTGACGCGTACCGATACCCAGCACAAGGAATGGGACGAAGCACATGGCATGCACAAGTTCAATCCTCTGCTGGACTGGACGGAACAGGAAGTGTGGGCCTATATCCGCCGTTATGACGTGCCTTTCAATAAGCTTCATGAGAAGGGCTATCCCAGCATTGGCTGCGCCCCCTGCACCCGGTCGGTCGCCGAGGGCGAGGATATTCGCGCCGGGCGCTGGTGGTGGGAAAACCCGGAAACCAAGGAGTGTGGCTTGCACGTGAAGACTGCCGGATAGTTATTTGATCTATGTGGTTAATCTCTGAGGGTTTAATCACTTGGGGTTAAATTCCCCGCAGCTTGCTGCGGGGTGGTTTCTTAAGCCGTGTGAGTAAAAAGCCTGGGGTGACACCTGTGTCCATCCCCGGGCTTTTTTATTTGTTTTTATATTTATTAATCCATGACTTTTTCGATCTTCATATAAACCAAGTAATTTACTTGACTATTGCTGGTTGCGCTCTATACATCAGGGTATGAGGGGTTCACCAAGAGTTATCGTAACCTGCTTTCTCGTGCTGCAGTTTTCCCTGTTTTCGGCAGGCGACGTCTGGGCCATGACCATGCCGACGGAGGCCCTGTCTCATGCCGGGATGGCTCGTGACGTGAGCGGCATGGGTATGGAACACCACTGCCAGACCGAACAAAAGAAACAGTGCAGGTGTGCTGGCTGCGCCTGCGTTCCCCTCATTCTTGTCGCTGCAGTTCAACCCGTTTTTCCTTCTGAGATGTTTGACCATTTTTTTTCTGATCCCAATTCCCGATTTTATCGGCTACCTCTCGTGCCTCCTTTTCGCCCCCCCATCTTGTAATACGGAAAAATGACCATGCTTTATTCGCATGGCTATGGCGTAAGCAATAGTAAAAATTAAATAAATATCCGCCAAGCGCCGACATATTGTCTAGGGGACATATGTTTTCCAAGCGTTTTCGGAGAAAAAACATCCGAACCGGATGTGGAGGAGTTAAGTGATATGTATACTTTTAAAGGGGTTATTCGTGGTGCCATTCCGGTACTGATGGTACTGGCGGGTGTCGTCATTGACATGGACAAGGCGGAAGCGATCCCAGCCTTTGCGCGCCAGACATCCCAGACCTGTACGGCCTGCCATACCCAGCACTTCCCGACGCTCAACAGCTTTGGTCGTTTGTTCAAGGCCCAGGGTTACACCATGGGCGGCAGCCAGGAGACCGTGCAGGGTGAAGGCCTGGATCTGCCCGGTGCGTTGAATGCGGCACTGGTCGGGACTTTGGGCATTCAGAACATGAAGGACAACAAGGCTGGCACCTCGGAGAAGGCGATAGGCTTCCCGGCTTCCCTGTCTCTCTACTTTGGCGGCCGCATCGGCACGAACTCGGGTTTCCTTGTCGAGATGCCTTTTGAAGGTGCTGCGGCAGAAGTCGGTGGCGTGGAAGGTGAGGTACACCCTGAAGCGGGGCCGTCCATCGCCCAGTTGGGTAGCCTGAAGTGGAACTATGTGAAGGACATGAGCGGCATCAATACCGGTCTCAATGCCTTTAGTTCCTCTATGGCGGGCCCTGCCTATGGCTATGAGCTGCTGAGTACCGGCGCCCTGGGCATGAATGTGGCAATCACCGGCGCCAACGCCATGGGTGCCATAGGTCTGCATATGGAACACGGCACGACGCTCATGACTGCCTTCATGGATTCAATGGCAAGCTCCACGATGCCCATGCGCATGAACATGGCCGGTCAGGCGACGGGTCTGGGTGCCAGTGCCCAGAGCAGTGAGTGGTTCGTTTACTACAGTGCCTATTTTGGTGCGCAGGCCATGGATGCGGTAGCTGATCCCAGTTTTGGTCACTATCTGCGTGCGGTATGGACTCCCTCAATTGCCGGCTGGGATTTGGGTATAGGTACGCAGATTTATGCCGGCAGCTTTGGTTATGGGGCTACAGGTAGTTCCGTGGAATACGATGCGAAGGCCAACACCTTCGATTTCCAGGCCCAGGGTGACATTGCGGGTAGGGCGACCGGCATCTACATCACCTATGCAACGGCACCGAAGTCCAGTGCCGGCAAGCTGAACTGGTACAACTTCTCCGAGGGTGGCAGCAACGCCTCTTACGGTATCCTTTGCGAGATGGAGGTGATTTCGCGCCTGTCGCTCAACGTGGGTTACACGAGCGCCACGTACTGGGTTGACGTGCTGAATGGTAGCGGGGGTGTGATGGGTTCGAATGACCTCAAGGGCAATCTGGCCCAGCTGGGTGCCAACTATTTACTGGCCCCCAACAAGCGTCTGGGCTTCAAGTATGCCAACTTTGGCGGCGCGGACCTTGATAGCAACACGCTGGCACTTGATCTCACGGTCGGGTTCTAGCGTAGGTTAGACAATCGTGAAGGGCGGGCCATTGAGCCCGCCCTTCTTTTATAGGCTACGAAACTGTCGCAGGATTGTGTTTTCCCGACAACTTTTCTTGACATGGCCGAATGATCGGTTAGGCTTAAAAACATGTTTACCTTGCACACAGGCCCTTTTGCCCGCTTGCTTGCTGCCTTGGCCGTCGTCGGCCTGCTGTTGGGCGGTGCGACGACGTCTGTGATGGCCATGCCGATGGGTAAGATGGCTGCACTGATGGACAGTGCTGATAACATCTCGTCTTACGATGTGACACTGCAGGGTGACGTCTGTGAACATGCTGAACAGGCGCACAACAGTGATTGTGCCGATACCACGGATGCCTATCAGTGTAATACAGGTGTTGATT
Organism: uncultured Gammaproteobacteria bacterium; assembly: GCA_913009875.1. GTDB lineage: Bacteria > Pseudomonadota > Gammaproteobacteria > SZUA-152 > SZUA-152 > DRQN01. The sequence continues at coordinate 5,194 of CAJVYS010000010.1, forward strand.
GCTGCCCCCATGCCAGTACTGCATTACCCGTGCAGATTGATGTGGAAGTTGGCAATTTGCTTGATGTACAGACCGCCGCGCCGCAATGGCGTCTTACCAGTGTGACGCCCGTCACCGAGATTCGCCCCCCCATTTCCACTCTCTGAGCAGGACCGCCGGCCGCTGCCGGTAGTTGCTGATAGCTACGTGCTGTTTTTGCACGTCTAGTTCTTGATTCCCTTGCTGATTATTTGTTTCGGCCTTGCCGAAGTCGCCGCGTTTTTTCAATGCTCGCGGTTCGTGACAGCAAAACGGAGAGTGATACATGTCAATTAGATTTCCCTGGATTGCCGGGCTTTGCCTGTTATCGGTTTCGGTCACAGTGGCCGCGGCTGACACCGGTTTGATGCTCGGCCGTAGCGCACCGATGGAAGACAGTGTGCGGTCTGCCGTGGCGCCTTTGACGCTGGCCGATGCTGTTGCCATGGCCCTCAGAGACAATCCCGGCCTGGCCGCCATGCGTGCACGGGCCGAGGCTGCTGCTGCGGTGCCGGTGCAGGCTGCGGTATTGCCCGATCCGCGTTTGTTGCTTAATGCCGTCAATCTTCCGCTGGACTCATTCAGCCTGACTCAGGAAGGCATGACCCAGTTGCAAGTGGGTGTGGTGCAGGCCTTGCCGTTCCCCGGCAAGCTGGCGCTGCGCGAGCGTGCTGCAGAGTATGAAAGTGCCGCCGCTCACGATGAAGTGGGCGAGATGCGCCTGCAACTGGAACGCGATGTGCGCAGCGTATGGTGGAATCTCTACTACCTCGACCGCGCATTGGACATCCTGGCACGCAACCGCCAGCTGCTGCGGCAGCTGGTCGAAGTGGCGCAGACCAAGTACCGCGTTGGCCAGGGCCTGCAGCAGGATGTCCTGCTGGCCCAACTGGAATTGTCCCAACTGCATGATCAGGAGATCGCCCTGCTGGGAACACGGCGTGGCGAGGAAGCACGGCTCAATGCCTTATTGAAGCGACAGGCGGATCAGGCCGTGCGCCTGCTTGCTGATATGCCGACAACGCTGGCGGAGTTGGCTGACGAAGAGGTGTTGCAGGCGCAGGCTTTGCAGCAACGTCCCTTGCTGGCCGCACAGCAGAATGTCATTGAGGCGGCGCGCGCGCGCCTGGATTTGGCGCGCAAGGATCGATCGCCCGATTTCAGTCTGGGGGCCAATTACGGCCTGCGTTCCGGCGAGAACCCCGATGGCAGCTCGCGCAGTGATTTTCTTTCCGTCATGTTCAGTATGAACATGCCCATTTTCACCAGCCGGCGACAGGATGCCGCCATCGACCAGCGTGGTAGTCAGCTGCAGCAACAGCACTACAGTCTTGATGAGGCGCGCCTGCGCGTCAGTCGCGAGGTGTCCCGTGCCCTGGCCGATTATCGCGCTGCCCGCGAGCAGGCTGGTCTGCTGGAATTGGGCATCCTGCCCCAGGCCCGACAGACCGTGGCCGCCATGCTGGCTGCCTACCAGGTGGACAAGGTGGACTTTCTCAACTTGGTGCGCTCGCAGGTGACGCTGTTCAATTACGAGACGCGTTACTGGTATGTCGTTTCACGCGCCAATCAGGCGCAGGCCGCTTTGCAGGCCGCTGTGGGCAAGCTACCTGACGATAGCACTGCCACATCCCCGACTTTCCGAACTGAATCCGACATATCTCATGAAGAGGCACCCCATGAATAAGCAGACGCTCGTTTCCCTCGTGCTGGTTGCCATCCTTGCCGGTGGCGGTGGCTACTGGCTGGCCTTGAACCAGCCCGCCTCCACAACCGCGACAGACAGCGCCCCGGCGGGTGAACGAAAACCGCTGTTCTATCGCAATCCCATGAATCCCGCCATTACCTCGCCGGTGCCCGCCCAGGATGAAATGGGCATGGATTACATTCCGGTGTACGCGGACAACGATAAGCCGAAAGAGAAAAAGGTGTTGTTTTATCGCAATCCCATGAATCCGGCCATTACCTCGCCGGTGCCGGCTCAGGATGAAATGGGCATGGATTACATCCCGGTGTATGCCGATGGCGGCGCCAGTGGTGATGAGCCAGTGGGCACGGTCAGCATCGATCCGGTGACGGTGCAGAACATCGGCGTGCGTACCGCGCGTGCTGAACAGCGCAGCCTGAGCCACGCAGTGCGCGCCGTGGGACGGGTGGACTTCAATGAGGAACGGCTGGCGCGTCTGCATCCGAAGACCGAGGGCTGGATCGAGGTGCTGCGTGTTTCCACTACCGGTTCGGTGGTGAAGAAGAATGACATCCTGCTCAGCATCTATTCGCCGCAGCTGGTCTCCAGCCAGGAAGAATACTTACTGGCCCTGCATAACCTGCAGGTATTGAAGGACAGTCCCTACGAGGAAATCCGCCGCGGTGCGCAGGAACTGGCGGATTCGTCGCGGGAACGGTTGCGTCTGCTGGACGTACCCGTGCATCAGATTCACGAATTGGAGACGACCCGCAAACTCATGAAGCGCATCCATATCCACTCGCCTTTTGATGGCACGGTGATCAAGGTGGGCGCGCGTGAGGGGCAGTATGTCACGCCAAAGACCGAGCTCTACATGCTGGCTGACTTGTCGCGGGTGTGGGTCTACGTGGATGTCTACGAAGAAGACCTGCCCTGGGTCAAGCAGGGAGACGAGGCTGAGATGCGTGTACGTGCCGTGCCCGGTCGCACCTTCCGCGGCAAGGTGGTCTACATCTATCCCTACATGGAGCGCAAAACGCGCACCGCCCGCGTGCGGTTGGAATTCGAAAATCCCGATTTGCTGCTAAAGCCGGAGATGTTTGCCAACATCACCCTGCGCTCCGGGCGAGTGGTCGACGCCGTGGTGGTGCCGAGTGAAGCCGTGGTGCGATCGGGTGAGCGTGATCTGGTCTTCGTCGTGCGTGAGCCGGGCAAGTTTGAGCCACGGCCGGTGACGCTGGGCCTGGCCTCTGGTGGCCTGGTGCAGATTATCGACGGCGTGAAGCCGGGCGAAGAGGTGGTGACCTCGGCGCAATTCCTCATTGACTCCGAATCCAAATTGCGTGAAGCCACGGCAAAAATGCTTGATGCTCTTGCCGGTGGTGCAGCGGGTGCGAACGGTGCCAGTGATGCCGAAATGGACATGGGTGATATGTCGTTAGATGACATGAAGATGGATGACATGAGCATGGATGAGCCGTCGATGAATGGCTCGAATTCGCACGAAGGTCACTAGGAGCTCATCATGGTACAAGCAATAATCAACGCTTCCCTGCGCGACAAGTTCCTGGTCCTGATTGCCACGGCAATTTTTGTGGCGGGTGGTATCTGGGCGGTAAAAGATACGGCGCTGGATGCTATTCCGGATCTTTCCGATGTGCAGGTCATCATCTTCACCGAATTCCCCGGTCAGTCACCGCAGGTGGTGGAAGATCAGGTGACCTATCCATTAACCACGGCCATGCTGGCCGTGCCCAATGCCAAGGTGGTACGAGGTTACTCCTTCTTCGGCCTGTCCTTTGTCTATGTCATCTTCGACGATGGCACCGATATGTACTGGGCGCGATCTCGTGTGCTGGAGTATCTGAATTATGTTAGCGGCCGTCTGCCGTCCGGCGTCTCGCCAGCCTTGGGGCCGGATGCCACGGGTGTTGGCTGGATCTATGAATACGCCCTGGTTGATCGCACAGGAAATCATGACCTGTCGCAACTGCGTTCGCTGCAAGACTGGTATTTGCGTTATCCCCTGCAGACTGTCGAAGGTGTGTCCGAGGTGGCCTCGGTCGGTGGTTTTGTCAAACAGTACCAGGTCGAAGTCGATCCGCAGGCGTTGCTGGCCTATAACATTCCCCTATCAACGGTGAAACGGGCGATTCAGCGCTCCAATAATGATGTGGGTGGCAAGCTGGTGGAAATGGCCGAGACCGAATACATGGTCAGGGCCAAGGGCTATCTGCGTGGCATCGAAGACCTCAAGTCCATTCCGCTGGCGGTGAGTGAAGACGGTACGCCGGTGCGCCTGGAAGATGTAGCCCAAGTGCACCTGGGGCCGGAGTTGCGCCGTGGTTTGGTGGAACTCAATGGTGAAGGCGAGGTGGCAGGGGGCATTGTCATCATGCGCTTCGGCGAGAACGCCCTTACCACCATTGAGGGGGTACGTAAAAAACTCGCCGAGCTGGCCAAGGGGCTGCCGGAAGGGGTGGAGATCGTGCCGGTGTATGACCGCGGTGATCTTATTGAGCGCGCGGTAGACAATCTGATAGAGAAGCTGGTTGAGGAATCTATTGTGGTGGCCATCATCGCCATCGTTTTCCTGCTCCATGCCCGTTCCGCACTGGTGGCTATCATCACCCTGCCGATCGGCATCCTGCTCGCATTTATTGTTATGCGCTGGCAGGGTATCGACGCCAATATCATGTCTCTGGGTGGTATCGCCATCGCCATCGGTGCCATGGTGGATGGGGCTATCGTGATGATAGAAAACGCCCACAAACATCTGGAACATGCCGTCGATCGCAAGGGCGGCAAGCTGGATAGCAACGAACGTTGGGAGGCGGTGGGCGAGGCCTCGCGTGAGGTAGGGCCGGCGCTGTTTTTTTCCCTGCTGATTATTACTGTGTCGTTCCTGCCGGTATTTACCCTGCAGGCGCAGGAAGGGCGATTGTTCGCACCGCTGGCCTTTACCAAGACCTATGCCATGGCCGCTGCGGCATTGTTGGCCATCACCCTGGTGCCGGTATTAATGGGCTATTTTATCCGTGGCCATATCATGCCCGAGGCGAAAAACCCGGTGAACCGTGCATTGCACTGGTTGCATTCGCCCACACTGCAACTGGCCATCAACTGGCGCTGGTCGATGGTGATCGCCGCGGGGCTGCTGCTTGCCGTTACCTGGGTGCCGCTCAGCCAGCTCGGCAGTGAGTTCATGCCGCCGCTGGATGAGGGCGATATTCTCTACATGCCATCAACCTATCCCGGCATATCCATCACCAAGGCCAAGGAAATCCTTCAACAGACGGACAAGATCATCAAGACTTTTCCTGAGGTGCACCATGTGTTTGGCAAAGTGGGGCGTGCGGACACGGCTACCGACCCGGCACCGTTGGCGATGATCGAGACCACGATACGCCTCAAGCCGAAGGATCAATGGCCGGATCCGACCAAGACCACCAAAGAGCTGATGACCGAAATGGATGCAGCGATCAAGTTCCCGGGCCTCGCCAATGCCTGGACCATGCCCATCAAGACGCGTATCGACATGCTCTCCACCGGCATCAAGACGCCCATCGGTATCAAGGTCAGTGGGCCGGATCTTAATGTGCTGGAAGATATCGCCACGGATATCGAGCAGGCCCTGAAACAGCTGCCCGATACCTTGTCTGCCTTTGGTGACAAGGCCGCCGGTGGTTACTATCTGGATTTCGATATTGATCGCGAAGAGGCAGCGCGTTACGGATTGACGACGGGTGATGTGCAGGATGTTATCGCCATCGCCATTGGTGGCATGAATGTGACGGAGACGGTGGAGGGGCTGGAACGCTATCCGGTCAATATTCGTTATCCGCGTGAGCTGCGTGACAACCTTGAACAGCTGAAAGAAGTGCTCATCCCCACGCCCACCGGTATACAGATTCCATTGACCCTGGTGGCGGAGTTAAAGCTGCGCCGTGGCCCGCCTTCCATCAAGAGCGAGAATTCGCGGCCCAATGCCTGGATCTATGTGGATATCAAGACATCGGATATTGGTGGTTATGTCGCCGAGGCCAAACAGGTTGTTGAATCCCAGGTGAAAATCCCACCGGGTTATACGTTGATGTGGTCGGGACAGTTTGAATACATGGAGCGTGCTGCGGAGCGTCTGCGCATTGTGGTGCCGGTCACTCTGCTGATCATTTTTCTGCTGCTGTATTTTAATTTCCGCAATATCACTGAACCGCTGGTGGTCATGCTGTCCATTCCCTTTGGGTTAATCGGCGGCTTCTGGCTGGTGTACTGGCTGGGTTTTAATATGTCCGTTGCCGTGGTGGTTGGTTTCATTGCCCTGGCTGGGGTGGCGGCGGAAATCGGCGTGCTGGTGCTGACGTTCATCGACCATGAAGTGGCGCGCCGGCGCCGGGAATTTGGTGGCGTACTGACGTCAGAGCAGATCATGACCGCCGTCCACCGCGGCACCTCGGAACGTGTGCGCCCCATCGCCATGACGGCCACCGCGATTATTGCCGGTCTGCTACCCATTATGTGGGGTACGGGTACCGGTTCGGGCGTGATGCAACGCATTGCCGCCCCCATGGTGGGCGGCATGGTGACGGTGACGCTGCTCTGTCTGCTGGTGCTGCCGCTGATCTACGGCATGGTGATGCAGTGGCAGGAAAAAGGTCGCCGGAAACGTCTGCAAAAACAGGATGAGAAAACACTGCAATCTGAATCCGGCCATTGAATACGCCACGTAGGAGCGGACCCTTGGGCCGCGATAAACGCACCCTTGGGGAAATCATCGCGGCCCGGGGGTCCGCTCCTACAGGGTATGACGGGTTCCACGCCGTGGAACCATTGAACGACAACCAAGTTGACAAGTTGAATAGAGGAGAAAGTACGATGCGCAAGACACTGATGGCACTGACTATTGCCGGACTCATGGGCGGGCTGTCCGTCACTCAGGCCTCGCAAGGCCATGACCATGATGGTGGTATGAAACACGATGATCGCGGCGGCATGAAACATGATGGCATGAAGCATGACGATCATGAAGGCATGCAGCACAGAGATCATGCCAAGAGCGGCCACAAGTCGGACGGCATGTTTCTGAAAAAGAAGCAGATCGATGGTTACGCCGTCAGCTTCCATGTCATGAAACCCGCCGACGGTCCCTCCATGGGCGGCACCCACCACGTCATGATCAAGGTGGAAAAGGGTGGCAAGCCGGTTGACGGCGTAGTTATCAACAGCAAGGTTGTCTATCCGGATGGGAAAAGTGACAGCAAAAAAACCATGAAAATGGGTGGTTGGTATATGGCCGGATACAACATGCATGACAGCGGTAAACATCAGCTGATGATTTTATTCAAGACCCCCGATGGCAAGAAGCACAAGGGTGGTATTTATTATCCATAGTTTGCAGGTACCCTCTCAATATTGCAGCAAGGTAATACCTTGCTGCAGGCTGAGGCGGGTTGCTGAAAACAGTCAGCATGATAATGCATCCGATTATTCAATTATGAATGGATCGATAGATTTAACTAACGTTAATTAGATGGTAATCAAGGAAAGAATATGCCCGAAATCATACCCAATTGGCACCCTATATTCGTGCATTTTACGGTTGCCCTGTTGTCGCTGTCGGTGATCCTGTTTGTTGTGGTCAATTTCATCAGCGGCCCCTTGCGTGAGCAATGGCTTGTCGTCGCGCGTTGGTCACTCTGGTTTGGCGCCGGCATTACCCTGTTTACCGCTGTGGCCGGGCTATATGCCTATAACACAGTGGCACACGACACCCCATCGCATGAGGCCATGACCGAACATCGCAACTGGGCCATTACCGTCATCATTCTGTTCCCGCTGCTGGCCGTCTGGGCGGCCTGGTGTGTGCGCAGTGGAAAGGAACTTGGCAAGGGCTTTGTCGCGCTGATGCTGGTTGGTGGATTGTTGCTGCTTTCCACTGCATGGCATGGCGGCGAGGTCGTATATCGCTATGGCCTGGGTGTGATGTCCCTGCCCAATGTCGACTCGCATGGACATGGGAGTGACGATGGTGGTCAAGCCCATGGACATGGTGACGGTGAATCATCGGCTGGCGGTGATGAACATGCTCATGAATCGAAGGCGGGTGCACCGGCGGATGATGGGCATGACCATGCCCACGATGCGGGTGAGAGTGAAATGGATGATTCGATGATGGATTTCAGTGGCATGGATGAAGGTCTTGAAGAGGGCTCAACGGCCCACGGTGATACGGGCGATCATGCTCACTAGGAGGTTTTATGTTTACGGTTTCCGAGCTGGCCACGCGGGCCAGCGTGACACCCGATACGGTGCGTCATTATGTGCAGATCGGTCTTCTTCTGCCGCGGCGAAACCCTGATAACGGCTACAAGCTGTTTGAACCGGCCGACGTTCAACGGCTGCTTTTCGTGCGTCAGGCGAAAAGCCTGGGATTCACGCTGAGCGAGATTCGGGAGATTCTCGGTCATGCCCAGCAGGGCGAGTCCCCCTGTCCGCGCGTGCGTGAAATTATCCACCGGCGCATCACTGAAAATCGTCGTCACCTCGATGAGTTGATAGCTTTACAACAACGCATGGAGCTGGCACTGGATAGCTGGGAGGCGATGCCTGACGGTATGCCGAGTGGAGATTCAGTGTGCCATCTCATCGAGGAAGTAATCATCCCTGCAAGCTCTCGATACGATGCTTGACTTGTGGGCAGCGCATAGGTTCTAGACTGGGTTTGAACATCCTTTAATCGCCCATCGGGCTAAGGAGCTGGCAATGGCAAATGATCCTGTTTGTGGTATGGAAGTGTCGGAGGACACGCAACAGCGTGTGCAGCATGAGGGGCATGAATATCTGTTCTGCAGCGCCGGTTGCCAGGAGAAGTTTGTAGCCGATCCCGGGAAATATCTGGATAAAAGCGATGAGCCGGATGAACTGGAAGTGGTGGAAGGTGATGACGACACTGTCTACACCTGCCCCATGCACCCGGAAATCGAGCAACTAGGGCCGGGAAGTTGTCCCAAGTGTGGTATGGCACTGGAGCCCAAGGGCGTACCGGTCATTGCCACCAAAACCCAATACACCTGCCCCATGCACCCGGAGATCATCCAGGATCATCCCGGCAACTGCCCCAAGTGTGGTATGGCGCTGGAAGCCGTTACCGTAGAAGCGGATGAAGATACCAGCGAGCTGGACTACATGAGCAAACGCTTCTGGGTCAGCGCCATGCTGGCTATTCCGGTGTTATTCAGCGCCATGGCCGCCGAATTCTGGCCCGAGAGCATGGCAGAGCTGATTGATCCCAGCCTGCGTCAGTGGCTTGAAATGGTGGTCTCAGCCCCTGTGATCGTCTGGGGAGGCTGGATTTTTTATGTGCGCGCCATACAGTCGGTCATCACACGTAACCTGAATATGTTTACCCTTATCGGGCTCGGTGTCTCGGTTGCCTTTACCTATAGTGTTATTGCCACTGTCGCCCCCGGCATTTTTCCGCAGGCGGTATTCAACGAGGTTGGCGTGGTACCGGTCTATTTCGAGGCGGCGGCGGTGATCACGGCGTTGATCCTGCTGGGGCAGGTGCTGGAACTACGGGCGCGTAGCCAGACCAATGCCGCCATCAAGTTGCTGTTGGGTCTGGCGCCCAAGACTGCGCGTATCGTGCGTGAGGATGGCACCGAAGAAGACATCCCCATGGAACATGTGCAGGTTGGCGACATCCTGCGGATACGTCCGGGAGAAAAGGTTCCGGTGGACGGTACCGTCATCGATGGCGAAAGCAATGTCGATGAATCCATGGTGACCGGCGAGCCGCTGCCGGTGAGCAAAAATGCGGGTGAACGCCTGATCGGCGCCACCGTCAACGGCACCGGCAGCCTGTTGATGCGGGCCGAAAAAGTCGGCGCGGATACACTGCTGTCACAAATCGTCCAGATGGTCGCCGATGCCCAGCGTTCACGGGCACCGATCCAGAGACTGGTCGATCTTGTGGCCGGCTACTTTGTGCCCGTGGTCGTTGTCATCGCCATTATTACCTTCATCGTCTGGAGCGTATGGGGACCGGAACCCGCTATCGCCTATGCCGTGATCAACGCTGTGGCGGTGTTGATTATCGCCTGTCCCTGTGCGTTGGGGTTGGCAACCCCCATGTCCATCATGGTCGGTACCGGCAAGGGCGCGATGATGGGGGTGCTGTTCAAGAATGCTGAGGCACTGGAGGTCTTGCGCAAGGTGGACACCCTGGTGGTGGATAAAACCGGCACCCTGACCGAAGGTAAACCGAAGCTGGTCTCTGTGGTGGCGATAGACGGCTTTCGTGAACACGATGCCTTGCGGCTGGCCGCGAGTCTGGAGCGCGCCAGTGAACACCCGCTAGCCGAAGCGATAGTACGCGGTGCAGAGGAACGCGATACCGAACTGGTCAAAACCGATGACTTCCAGTCTGTCACCGGCAAGGGTGTGACCGGCACGGTGGATGGTCATCGTGTGGCACTCGGCAACATCAAACTGCTCACAGATCTCGGTATTGATGTGGGTGACTTGCCAGAGCAGGCCGATGTTTTGCGTGCCGATGGTCAAACGGTCATGCTGCTGGCAATAGACAACAAGGCCGCCGGGTTGATCGGTGTGGCCGACCCCATCAAGGAAACCACCCCCGAGGCGATTCGTGACCTGCACGCCGCCGGCATCAAAGTGGTTATGCTCACCGGTGACAGTCATAAGACCGCCGAGGCCGTGGCCGCCAAGCTCGACATCGATCAGGTTCAGGCCGAAGTATTGCCAGACCAGAAGGCCTCCGTGGTCAAACAACTTCAGGATGAAGGGCGCACTGTCGCCATGGCCGGCGACGGCATCAACGATGCCCCGGCCCTGGCACAGGCCCATGTGGGTATAGCGATGGGTACGGGTACCGATGTCGCCATGGAGAGTGCCGGGGTGACTCTGGTAAAAGGCGATCTGCGTGGCATTGTGCGGGCACGGCATCTGTCACGGGCCACCATGCGCAATATTCGTCAAAACCTGTTCTTTGCCTTCATCTATAACTCGTTAGGCGTACCGGTTGCTGCGGGGCTGCTTTATCCCTTCTTCGGTATCCTGTTGTCACCCATCATCGCCGCGGCGGCCATGAGCTTCAGCTCAGTGTCAGTGATCATGAACGCCCTGCGCCTGCGGAATGTGAAGCTGTGAGTAGATAGGTTTTGATCGCTTGAGTATTGCTTGACCTGTGTCTTGCACCCATGTCCTAACCTCTGAATATGAGCGTAAAACAGGCTTTATGAACAGGAGGATGAATCATGCAAAAGGTGGTGAATCAAACAAATCTGAATCTCGGTGCAGTATCTTTGGATGCCCGTCATGTCAGTGTGCAGGTCGATGCCGGGCGCGCCATTGTTTCCCTTTTGCTGGCCGGATACACAGGTGAGGTGGCGGTTCAGCTGTGGGACGGTAATCTGGCTGCAGGCAACGAGGATGCAGCTTGCCGGCTGGTGTTCCATCACCCGGGCGCACTGCGTGACTTGATCTTGCGCCGCAATCTCGTTCGCCTGACCGAGTTTTATCTGGCGGGGCGGATCGATGTCATCGGTGACATGGAAGGTCTGTTCAGTCTTGCGCCGCATCTGTCGGGATTGAAGCTGTCGTGGCGGGATAAGTGGCAATTAATCTCTCTCGCATTGCGTCTGCCGGCCAGCCGGATGCACTTGGCCCGGGAAGGTCTGGAGCATGATAATTCCCGCGCCACCATCGCTCATCATTATGACGTGGGAAATGCGTTTTACCAGCTGTGGCTGGATCCGGAAATGGTCTATTCCTGCGCCTATTTTCTGCACCGGGATGAGTCACTGGCCGAGGCCCAACAGAACAAGCTGGACTATATCTGCCGCAAGCTGCGCCTGTCACAGGGGCAGACACTGCTGGATATCGGCTGCGGCTGGGGCGCACTGGCCATTTGGGCGGCACGTCATTATGGTGTCCAGGTGCATGGCATCACCCTCAGTGAGGCCCAGTACCGTTTCGCCCGCCAGCGGGTCGAGGAAGAGGGTTTATCCGATCAGGTCACCATTGAGCTGCGTGACTACCGTGATCTGCCGCAGGATGTCCAGTATGACCGCGTGGTCAGTGTCGGCATGTTCGAGCATATCGGGATAAAGAATTTCCCCACCTACTTCTCCCTGGTGAAGCGCGTGCTCAAACCCGGTGGTCTGTTCCTCAACCACGGCATATCCAACGAGGCCGGCTGGCGACGCACCCAACTGACCCGTTTCATCAATCGCTATATTTTTCCCGACGGTGAGCTGACCTCCATCAGCAGGGTATCGCAGGCGATGGAAGGGGCGGGCTTTGAAGTGGTCGATGTTGAGGGACTGCGCAGACACTACGCGCTAACGTTACGCCACTGGGTCAAGGCCCTGGTCGAGAAAAAAGAACAGGCGGCCAAGCTTTCCAGCGAGGAAGCCTATCGCCTCTGGAAGCTTTACATGGCCGGCTGTGCCTACTTCTTTGATGCCGGTGAGATCAATGTCTATCAGGTACTGGCCGGGCATGCCGGCCAACCACTCGATATGCCACTGACGCGCGATGATCTGTATTGCACCACTGTCAGTGTAATGAAGCGGGGAGAGTGACGTTAAGGCTCCCGATAATGAAGGAGGGCGTGAAAAATGAATCAGCAAACTCAGACATGCCGCTGGTGCGGCCAACGAACATCTGAATCCAGTTATGCCTCTGAGTATAACGGTGCATTTTGCTGCGAGGGATGTTTTCTGGGCTATATGAGTCAGCAGCGCTCCCTACGCGAACGCGATGCCACCCAGCTGGCCCTGGTCGAGGCGCTGGCGGCGGCGCTCGATGCGCGCGAACGGGAGACCGGCATGCACTCCAAACGGGTTGCCTGTCATACCCAGGTGCTGGCGCACCATTTCAGTCAGGATGATGACTGGCTGCAGCAGGTCTACTGGGGATCACTGCTGCATGATATCGGCAAGATTGCTATTCCTGATGCTGTATTGCTCAAGGAAGGTCCGTTGAGTGAGGAAGAGTGGTCGATCATGCGCAGTCATCCGCAACGCGGGCACGACATTGTCGCTGGCCTTCCCTTTATGACGAGAGCGGCGGAGATCGTGCTTTGTCACGAGGAACGTTATGACGGCGGTGGCTATCCGCAGGGCCTGGCTGGTGATGCCATCCCCTGGGGTGCACGGCTATTTGCCGTTATCGATACCCTGGATGCGATGACCTCCGACCGGCCCTACCGCCAAGGTCTGCCATTTGATGAAGCGAAGGCTGAAATCCTGCACATGAGCGGCAGCCAGTTTGATCCCCGCGCAGTGGAAGCCTTTGTTGCCGAGGAAGCGATGTTGCGGGAAATGGTTGAGGTGAAATGCGCGATAACGCCCGAACCGTACCAGTCTGCGGAGATGCGCAGGGTGGACGGAGAGACTGTGGCGTACTACCACATGAAGACGCACCGTGGGCGTGGATATCACGTCTGAGGGAAACACGTTCCTTACCCTGTGATGGCCTTCATTATGCTCTACGCTTATATGCACCAAGCCAGGGTAGAAAAGCACTGCGCGGAGGCGGAGTTTGGAGAGCCCTACAAAGACTATGTACGCTGAACAGCGGCGTTTTTCGCCGTTCAGTCAGTGGAAGGCGTTTCTAACGGTAGAGACTCAGGATGTAGAGGCGCGCTAACTGAACCCTGAAAAGCAGGAGGTGATATATGGAAGGCTTGGGTACGTTATTACTCTTTGCGGCTTTCTTTTATCTCATGATGCGCTTCGGTTGTGGTGCACACATGGTGCACGGCCATGGTGGCCATTCTCATGGTACCGGCAAGGCTACGAAATACATCGACCCCGTTTGTGATATGGAGGTCGAGGCTGAGCAGGGTTACGGCAAGATGCACCAAGGGGAACTTTACCGCTTCTGTTCCAGAAGCTGCCTCGATAAGTTTGACGCTGATGCCGAGCGTTATCTCAATAAAGAGCGGGGAGAAGAGCATGAAATGTAGCCATCATAGACAGGGTATTTCGTTGTTGGGTGTAGGCCACGCCACCAGCCTCACATTGGCGATCAGCTTTGCGCTCTGTGTCGCTTTCGATTTTCTCTTTCCGCAACAGGCTATGTACGAGACTTGGCAGAAACTGCTACCAGGCTTCGAGTGGATCAGTTGGAAAAGTTTTTTTCTGGGATTGATCGAGGCCTATGGTTATGGCTGGTTTTTTGCGTTGATTTGGGTGCCGATCTACAACGTAGTCGTGTTGGGAAGAGAAAAACGGCAGCCGTCAAAATAACCCTGGGGTACTCCACCGTTAATAATGAAGGAGAGATGATCATGAGAAAACAACGCGGAAAAGACCGAAAAAAAAGTGCGGTCAGCCAACATGCCGCTTCCGAAGCAATACAGACCATCAGCGATGATGAGCGGTACGCCATGATCGCCGAGACGGCTTATCTGTTTGCTGAACAGCGTGGCTTTCGTGGCGATGCCGCGCTGGACGACTGGCTGCGAGCGGAGGCGGAAATCAGTGCCCGTCTGCCTGGAATCGGCTAAGTAGTGTCATGGCCAACATAGACGCTTTCATCCATGAACCACGTGTGGCCTATTTTTCCATGGAGATCGCACTGTGCAATGAGATGCCCACCTATGCAGGCGGCCTGGGTGTCCTCGCTGGTGATACCCTGCGCTCCGCTGCCGATCTGGAGGTGCCCCTGGTGGCGGTGACACTGGCCAGCACGTCGGGCTACTTCCGCCAGACCATCGATGCCAAGGGCAGACAGGCGGAGCAAACGGATTCCTGGGATCCTTCAAAGTGGGCGGTCCCCCTGGGCGCCATCGTAGCGGTGACCATCGAGGGGCGGCGCGTTTGGGTCGGGGGTTGGCTCTACGTCCTCAAGGGCCACATGAACGGCACGCAACCGGTGGTGTTGCTCGATACTGATCTGCAGCAGAACGATGTCGACGATCGTGCCATTACACGGCAACTATACGGTGGTGATGAAGCCTACCGGCTCAAGCAGGAGATCGTGCTCGGCATTGGCGGGACTCGTATGTTGCAAGCCCTGGGCTTTAAACTGCGTCAGTACCACATGAATGAAGGTCACTCGGCGCTACTGGCGCTGGAGCTATTGCGCCGCTATGCCCACCCACCGGAAGAAGTGCGGCCGGGAGAATCGGCTTACGACATTCTGCGTGTGCGCGAGCTGTGTTGTTTCACTACCCATACACCGGTCGAAGCGGGACACGACAAGTTCAGCTACGACCTGGTGAGACGTGTACTCGGTGACTATATCGATCTGTCCACGTTACAGCATCTGGCCGGTGCAGAGCATCTCAACATGACGCGTCTGGCCTTGAACCTGAGCGAGTATGTCAACGGTGTCGCCCGGCGCCATGCCGAAGTCTCGCGCACCATGTTCCCCGGTTATCGCGTCCATGCCGTGACCAACGGCGTGCATCCCTTTACCTGGACCAGTGAGCCTTTTCGCCGGCTTTACGATGCGCGACTGCCGGGCTGGTGTCATGAGGCGGAACTGTTGATGCGTGCGGCGTGTTGTATCACCGATGAGGCTATCCAGGCTGCACACCTGGAGGCAAAGCAACGGCTCATCGACGAGGTTAAGACACGAACCGGGGTTGCCCTGTCGATGGACTGTTTCACCATCGGTTTCGCCCGCCGTATGACAGCTTACAAGCGTCCGGACCTGCTCTTCTCTGATCTGCAACGACTCAAGAGTATGGCGCGGCGCCATCCCATCCAAATCGTGCTTGCGGGCAAGGCGCATCCACAGGATAGCGCGGGCAAACAGTTGATCGAAGTTTTGCACACACATATGCGTGAACTCAGCGATGTTATCCCCATGGCATTTTTACCTGACTACGATATGTCCACTGCGCTTACCCTGGTCTCGGGCGTGGATGTCTGGTTGAACACTCCGCTACGGCCGATGGAGGCGAGTGGCACCAGTGGCATGAAGGCCGCGTTCAACGGCGTACCGCATCTGAGTGTGCTGGATGGCTGGTGGGTTGAAGGCTGTCTCGAAGGGATTACCGGCTGGGCGATTGGCGATGATGATTCTTTTGCCAACGGTGATGATGCCGAACACCTGTATCAAAAACTGCAAGAGACCATCCTGCCACTTTTTTATCAGGATCAATCGGGCTGGACGGCGGTGATGAAGGGAGCGATCACCCAATGTGCCTCCTACTTCAACAGCCAGCGCATGATGCGTCGCTACGCCAGCGAGGCCTACGTGCGATAGCGGTTGTTGATGACGACGAGAGAGAAAAAATGCTGGAACATCGATGGGGAAAGCGCCGCCAAGTGTCACTGGATGTTGTTGTCCGGGGCCGTAACGGCTTGAACCTGCACGGCAGAGCCCGGGATGTCTCCACCGAGGGCATGTTTATTCAGCTTGCAGCACAGGCTATATCGACAAACACCGTGGTGGAGATTGAGCTTTCCCCTCACGGTAGTTTGCACAGCTGGGTAGTGCATGCCGGAGACGAAGGTATCGGTGTCATGTTTCTTTCGACTGGCGATAGCGAGAAAGAGCTTCTCGAGCAACTGCTTTCGGGGAAGCCCGTGACGACCTTTACAAAAAGGAGTGTTTAGTACCTTAGAAATTATTTTCTGCGCATTTTGTAGAAAATTATTTCGTGAAGGTACTTATCCAGTTTATTTGGGTTAGCTAAAGCGTATGAATATAGTGACAGAAGGAGAGAAGCAGTGACGGATAAAAAATGCATCTGCCAGGAGACCCAGCGCCATTTTCTCAACCGGGCGTTTGATCGTCTCAAGCTGAAGGGGACACAGCGGGAGCTGTTGCTATCGTCGTTTCGGGAGACACAGGTAACCGTGCCGGTCACCTTACGTCACAACGGTGAAAATACCCAGCACACCTTTCAGGGTTACCGCGTGCAACACAACCACGCCCGTGGGCCGTTCAAGGGAGGGCTGCGTTTTCACCCCGATGTCAATATGGGTGAGATACGGGCATTGGCACAGTTGATGACCTGGAAGACGGCTCTGGTGGATATTCCTTTTGGCGGCGCCAAAGGCGGTATCGCTGTTGATCCTGGACAGTTGAATGATACCGAACGGGAGGAGCTTACCCGGCGTTTCTGTCAGAAGATGGCGCCGATCATCGGTGTGCATGACGACATTCCCGCGCCGGATATTGGCACCAACCCACAGGTGATGGCGTGGATGCTGGACGAATACAGCAAGACCCACGGCTTCAGAACAGCCATTGTTACCGGCAAACCCGTGGAACTGGGGGGCTGTGCCGGGCGGCTTGAGGCGACGGGTCACGGTGTGGCTCACCTGGCCCACACCGTGGCCACTGAAATGGCTCTTATCCCTGAGCAGAGCCGGGTGGTGATTCAGGGCTTTGGTAATGTCGGCTCCCATGTGGCCATCGGTATGGCGAACAAGGGATACAAGATCATCGCCCTTTCCGATGTTCACGGTGGCGTTTTTTCTGAAAAGGGGATTGATATCAGTCTTGCACTCGCACATGTGCATGAAACCGGCACACTATCAGGCTTGGCGAGTGCCGCACCGATCAGCAATGCCGAGCTGCTCGAACTCCCCTGCGACATCCTGATCCCCGCTGCACTGGAAGCCACCATCACCTGCGACAACGTCGCTGCCATCCAGGCCAAGTTGGTTGTGGAAGCCGCCAACATGCCGGTGACCCATCGGGCGGATGAGCGTTTGCAGCAGCGGGGCATTGTCATTGTGCCGGATCTGTTGGCCAATGTAGGCGGTGTGCTGGCATCTTATTACGAGTGGGTACAGAACCTTCAGCAATTTCCGTGGGAGCGGGAGCTGGTGTTGAGCCGCCTGGAAAAACGACTCTCTTACACCTATGACACGGTGCGCGATCTGGCCCAAGAGCAGCAGGTGGACATGCGTCGTTCAGCCTATGAGCTGGCGATCAAGCGGGTGGAACGAGCAATTCGGCTGCGAGGATTTTGAGTCTGGTAGGGTGGGCAGGTTTTTCATGCCCACGCGGAATGCTGTTAGCGAATCAATAAGCCAAGTTGAACAATATGCCAACAGAACAGCGCAAAAATTGTAAGCCATCCCGTGGTATTTGGCGTCGTTTCCTTGATGGAAAACCAGAATATCTGGTGCGTCATTATTGGTGGGCTTATCTCTGGCCCTGGGGTGTCTGGTTTTTTGATCATCAGCCGATTATCAACGCCATTCTATTTGGGCAGTACAAGAAGCTCTCTCATCGGGCGCTACGCGACTGTATGAAAAACCGGCCGCAGGGGCGGTTTTTACAGCTCACCTGCGCTTATGGAAGTTTGACGCCCACTATGCTCAGAGCGATGGATGATGAACTCTATCTCATGGATGTGGCTGACATACAGTTAACTGAAACGCGTAATAAACTGGTGGATGCAGAGAAAGAGCGCCTGCTTTGTGCACGAATGAATGCGGAGTTTCTTGCCTATGGAGATGATCTGTTTGCCACTGTTTTAATCTTTTTTTTACTGCATGAACTACCGCCTGACGCGCGTGAGCGCAGCCTTGGAGAAGCCATTCGGGTGTTGCGGCCCGGTGGTCGTTTTGTCATCACCGAGTATGGGGCTTGTCCTAAAAAACATCTGCTGTGGCGGTTCCGGCTCACGCGTATTGTATTGCAGCGGTTGGAGCCATTTTTAGACAGTTTTTGGCATGTAGATTTGACCGCGATGTTGGACAAACATGCACGAAGGCAGGGCAAGGTGATTCGACAAGTGGATGAATTCCACTGTTTTTCTGGTTTCTATCGTGTTTGTACTTTTGAATTGTTGGAGCAAAGCTAATGGATCAAGAACATCACACAGAAACATGCCCGGCTACCCGGCCGCGCCGTTTTTATGATTGCAGCCTCAATGAGAAGCTGCTCTATAGCTCGTTCCTGTTGCTGGCGGGCTTGGCTTACCTGATGGCCCTGGCCTATCTCTATACCAGCTTCGACGGTATCGATGGTAAACCGGGACTGTCGGTGGAGGATATTGCGGACAACTACTACGGTAATCGCAGTGGTACACGCCTGGAGTCGGCGCTGCGTGGTCCCATGGCCGATTACATCGAGACCGGGCAACGCAGTCAGGTCGTTAAGTGGTTGAAATCAGGTGCCTCTGAAGCAGACTATGAGCGCCTTATAAAACCCATATTCGATGAACAATGCGTGACGTGCCACAGCGCTGCATCCGGGCTGGATGTTCCTGATTTTACCAGTTACCCAGGTATAAAAGAGGTCGCCAATGTCGACACCGGTGTTTCACTACACAGCCTGATGAAGGTGTCGCATATTCATCTGTTCGGTATTGGCTTGGTCGCGCTGGGTATTGGCCTGGTGTTCCGTTTTGCCCTGTTGCCTGCCTGGTTTCAGCACACGCTGACACTTTTACCATTTATCGCTATTTTTTCTGATATCAGCGCCTGGTTTCTGACCAAGTGGGATCCAGTCTACGCCTACACCGTGATCATTGCCGGGGGCATGTTGGGTTTGTCGTGGGCGTTGCAGATCATCATCTCCCTCTACCAAATCTGGTTTCTTCGCTGTCGCCCGGAAACCGGGAGTATAGATGATGGATAAGAAAGGGAAGAGCAACATGCCTATCTTCAAGGAGATCCGTTTTCACGGTCGTGGTGGTCAGGGCACGGTGTCGGCAGCGGCGCTGATGGCACTGGCGGCCTTTGAGGATGGCTTTGAATCTCAGGCATTTCCCAAGTTTGGTTCCGAGCGCCGTGGTGCGCCGGTAGAGGCCTATGTGCGCATCAGCAGCACGATTATTCGTGCCCATAACCAGGTGTATACACCGGATGCGGTGGTGATTCAGGATGTCGGCCTGCTGCGCTCTGAACCGTTGTTACGGGGGCTGAAACGGGGTGGCCTGATCGTCCTGAACAGCGAGCAGAACCCAGGTGGTGAGGACGATAATTTCCGTTGGATCTGTCTGCCGGCCAGCCAGATCGGCGAGCACCATTTAGGCCGCCCCCTGCCCAATACGGTGTTGTTGGGTGCGTTGGCGGCGAATACCGAGTGGGTGAGTTTGAGTGCGCTGGAGCAGGCGGTAACGAATCACCTGGCCAGCAAAGGTGAAACGCTGGTCAAGGCCAATATTGATGCCTTGCGTGAAGGGTACGGGTTTATTACGCAGGCAGAGGAGGTCATGGCATGAAAAAACTGCTGGAAGGTTCGCAAGCAGTGGCCGAAGCGGTGAGTTTGTGCCGACCACAGGTGGTGGCCGCCTATCCCATTACCCCACAGACACACATCATCGAACGCCTGGCACAGCAGGTGGCCAACGGCGAACTGGAGGCAGAGTTCATCAATGCCGAGAGCGAATTCGGGGCGGCATCTATCGTATTGGGGGCGGTCGCCGCTGGAGCACGGGCCTTTACCGCCACCGCCTCACAGGGCTTGTTGCTGATGACTGAGGTGCTCTACAACATCGCCGGCTTGCGCCTGCCGGTGGTGATGGTCTGTGCCAATCGGGCAGTGGGCGCACCGATCAATATTTTTAGTGACCATCAAGACAGCATGGCGTTGCGCGATTCTGGTTGGATTCAGCTTTATGTAGAAAGTAACCAGGAAGCCGCTGACAGCATGATCCAGGCGTACCGTATTGCCGAGGCGTGCGAACTGCCGGTGATGGTCTGCATGGATGGCTTTTTCCTCACTCATACTTTTGAACCGGTGGATCTGCCGATACAAGCGGCAGTAGATGACTTTCTGCCCCCGTTTCACTTTGCCCGTGCCCTCGACCCGAGTCGTCCGATGACCTTGGGCGGGGCCAGCGAAGCCGACAATTACCAGGAGTACCGTAGCGCCCAGCAAGCGGCGATGGAAGATGCCCAGCCGGTGATCGAGGCGTTTGATGCCGAATTCGACGACCAGTTTGGTCGCGCTCATGGGGGGCTGCTGCAGGCCTATCGTTTGGATGAGGCTCAGACTGTGTTGCTGGGGATGGGGTCGCTGATGGGCGCAGTGCGGGATGTGGTGGATAAACTACGTGACCAGGGGCAGGCAGTGGGCGCGTTACGTCTACGCTGTTTTCGTCCCTTCCCGGCACAGGCACTGGCCCAGTATCTGAGTGGTGCTCAGCGCATTATTGTGTTGGAAAAAGCCATTAGCATCGGTGCGGGCGGCATCGTCGCCGCCGAACTGCGAGCGGCGTTGCACCAAGCGGGCATTATGACGCCGGTGGAGAGTGTCATTGGTGGCCTGGGTGGCCGCGACCTGACCCCGGAGGTGATCGAGGCGGTGTTTCAAGAGACGACCCAGGATGAGGCGGGCGCCACCTTTCGCTTCGCACCGGATCACGTTACGCCGGATGAGCCTGTTCGTGAAGACTGTTCATAAGGACAAAGAGACCATGGATAAACGCGACACCTTTCGCCATAACGTGCTCACCTCCGGTCACCGCGCCTGTTCCGGCTGCGGCGAGGCGATGGCGGCCCGCATGGTCACCGACCTGATCGGCCCCGATGCAATTTACATCAATGCCACCGGCTGTTTGCAGGTGTTTACCACGCACAACCAACAGTCGGCCTGGCAAGCGCCTTGGATTCACTCGGTATTTGCCAATGCCGCCGCCGTGGCCTCGGGTGTCGAGGCGGCCCTGCGCGCCAAGGGCAAAGACACCCCCGTTGTGGTACAAGCCGGTGACGGCGGTACCTTTGATATCGGTTTGCAGTGCCTCTCCGGCATGATCGAGCGCGGCCACGACGTGCTGTTTGTCTGTTACGACAACGAGGCCTATATGAACACCGGTGTGCAGCGCTCCAGCTCCACGCCTCATGCGGTGCGTACCACCACCTCACCGCCGGGGCGGCTCAGCCAGGGCAAGCACCATCTGAAAAAAGATGTGATCTCGATTATTGCCGCTCATCACATGCCCTATGCCGCCACCGCGACCATTGCCTACTTCCCCGATCTTAAAGCCAAGGTGGAAAAGGCGATGCGTATTCAGGGACCACGTTTTCTTCAAATCCTGTCGCCCTGCCCGCTGGGTTGGGCGCATGACAGTGCCCTGTCCGTGACGGTCTCTCGTCTGGCGGTGGAGACAGGCCTGTTTCCATTGGTTGAACTGGAACATGGCGAACTCATCGGCGTGATGCGTCTGGCCGAGCAGAAACCGGTGGAAGAGTACCTGCGTCCGCAGGGACGCTTCAAACATCTGTTTGGCACCAAAACGGGGGCGGTGGAACTGCGTCATCTGCAAGCCCTGGCCGATGCCCGTATCCGCCGCTATGGCCTGCTTGATGCGGATACGCAATGGGACACAGCGCGTGCGATGCAGAGCGCGCGCCACGGCCGTGGTGGTTACGCGTCTTCCATGCCGGCTTCGGAAGAGGTGAAAAATGATGCCTAAACTCGACATCGAACCCGGCAGCAGCAATGCCTATCACACCGGTGACTGGCGCACCCGGCAACCCGTCTACCGGAACAAATGGCCGCCCTGCAGTCAGACTTGCCCCGCCTCTGAAGACATCCAGGCCTGGTTGGCCCTGGCGACTGAGCGGCAGTGGCAGGCGGCGTGGCGAAAATTGACCGAACGCAACCCTTTTCCGGCGACCATGGGACGCATTTGTTATCACGCGTGTGAATCGGCATGCAATCGCAAACATCTCGACAGCGCCGTCAACATCCACGCCATGGAGCGTTATCTCGGCGACATGGCCATATTGCGAGGATGGGATCATAAATCGTCCCGCGGAACGCCACAGGCGCAACGGGTGGCGATCGTGGGCGCTGGCCCGGCCGGTCTCTCCTGTGCCTTTCAACTGGCGCGGCGCGGTTATCCGGTGACGATCTTCGATGCGCAAGCAGCGCCCGGCGGCACACTGAATAGCGCTATTCCTGATTACCGCTTGCCCAAGTCGGTGTTAGCCAAGGAGATCGACGCCATTCTCGCATTGGGCATTGAGCTGCGTCTCAACAGCCGTGTCGGTAAAGAGATCAGCGAAGATGATCTGCGTGATGAGTTTGATGCCGTGTTTCTCGCCATCGGCACTCAACAGCCGCGCCCTTACCAATACGACAACAGGCCGAATGGCGACAAATCAAGCCACAGTGTCATGAGCGGCCTTGAATTTCTCCACCGCCTCAATCGTGGCGAACCAATGCCATTGCCAAAACACATTGCCGTGGTGGGTGGCGGCAACACGGCCATCGACGTGGCGCGTTGCATCCGTCGCCTGGGGGCAGAAGTCACGGTGATTTGCGCACAAGACTCGCACGGCAATCATCATCGTGAGTTGGGCACCGAAATGCCGGCATCATTGCAGGAGGTTATCGAAGCCGAAACCGAGGGTGTTCAGCTGATCTATCGCGCTGGGGTGCGTCGTCTGGTGCGCAGCGGTGAGCATCTGTCAGGCATCGAAATAGCCCATGTGGATCAAGTGTACGACCGTCACGGCAATTTCAATCCCGTGCTGTTTGATGGCACTGAGGAGTTTGTGCCCGCTGGCCTGGCCATCTTTGCCATCGGTCAGGAGGCGGATTGGCAGGGGCTGGAGCGCTTGAGTCAAGCCACGGAGTCGGATGGTGTTTGGCTCGGCGGCGATGCGGTCGGCAAGTCCAAGCTGGCTGCCACCGCCGTGGGCAGTGGCTACCAGGCGGCGATGTCGATCATGGCTCGTTTGAAAGGTGAACCGTTTGTTTTTGATGCCCACAAAAAGGCGCAAATCACCTTCCGGCAGATGCCGTTACACTATTACCCCAAACAGCCCCGCCATGAAGGTGAAATCAGTGAACAGCGACTTGATGGTTTCAAAGAAGTGGTAAAAGGGCTGGCTGACGACGATGCCGCGCGTGAAGCAAAGCGTTGCCTGAGTTGTGGTGTCTGTTTCAGGTGTGATAACTGCTGGCACTTCTGCCCCGACGCGGCGGTGATCAAAACAACGGCGGGCTATGAGATCGATTACGACTACTGTAAAGGGTGCGGTATCTGTGCTCAGGAGTGCCCTTGCGGGCATATTGATATGGACCTAGATCCTGCAAGTGCTCGCACTTACTCAGCACAAGTTCTTGATCCGTAGAGCGATATGAAACTTTTCGGCAATCACAATAAGGATTGCGCTCAAAGTTATCATTCGCTCTACGAATCAATATCTCGCACTGCGCAAGCACGACCACTTGCAGGATCTAGGTGGAACGGTTGAACGCTTAAGCGATTGATTCACAGGAGCATGTCATGAAAAAAATTACCATTATCGGGCCGGGGCGGGTCGGTGAATCCACCGCCCAGATCATCGCCAAGATGGAGCTGTGCCGGGAGCTGATTTTGCTGGGACGGCAGGCGGGCAAGGCAAAAGGCATCGCCCTCGATATTCAGGAATCAGCACCCTTGTTCGGATTCGATACCCGGATTAGCGGCGGCGCGGATCCGGCCGCCATGGCGGACTCGGATCTGGTGATTTTCACTGCGGGCCTGGCGAGGAAACCGGGCATGTCGCGCAGCGATCTGGTGGATGCCAATTTAGCGGTGTTGCATGAGGCGGTGGACAATGTGATGCGCTATGCGCCCAACGCCCTGCTGCTGATTGTCACTAACCCGGTGGATGTACTGACCTACCACGCCTGGCGCCAGACCGGCTGGGGGCGGCACCGCGTATTCGGTCTTTCGGGCGTGCTGGACAGTGCCCGCATGGCGAGCTTTATTGCACTGGAAACCGGCTTTTCCGTCAAGGCGATCAACACCCTGGTGATTGGCGGCCACGGCGACGCCATGGTGCCATTAACCCGTTACGCCAGCATCAATGGCATTCCCATCAATCAGTTCCTGGATGCCGGCACCATAGAGCGCCTGGTGGAGCAAACCCGCAAGGGCGGCGCGGAGATCCTGGCGCTGAAAGAAAGCAGCAGTGCCTATGATTCACCGGCTGCATCCGTCGCCGCCATGGTGGATGCGGTGGTACGCAACCGGCGCCGTATTCTGCCCTGCGTGGCTATTCTGGACGGTGAATACGGCGAGCGGGACATCGCCATGGGCGTACCGACGGTGCTGGCGGGCAACGGTGTGGAGCGGGTGCTTGAACTGCCCCTGATCGCCGAAGAGTCGGAGGCGCTGGCGCGCTCCGTTGCTACGCTTCGGCAAACCCTCAGGAACGTGCACGAAATAAGTTCTTGATATGGCGCTCGGCTTTATCTCCTGAGTCGCCCTGCCTCCCCCATCCATGGGGTCGTCATATTTAGTCTGTATTTGTTCGTTCTGATTGAACAAAAGCGCAGGAATAATTGTTCTATTTTGAGCTTTTGTGATTGAAGGATGGGCGAAGACGGGCTGAAGAGGAGATGCAAGATCGGGAAGTTATTTCGTGCACGTTCCTTAGCCAGTAGGAGAATTCAACATGCAACAAAAAACCACTCTCACCCTGACAGACCCCGCCAGCGGCAAGACGCTGGAACTGCCCGTGCTGACGGGGACGGAAGGCCCACCCGTCATCCCCATCGGCAACCTCTACCGTGAACTGGGTTACTTCACCTTTGATCCCGGTTTTCTGGCCACCGCCAGCTGCCGCAGCGCGGTGACCTTTATCGATGGCGAAGAGGGGGTATTGCTCTATCGCGGCTACCCCATCGAACAGCTGGCGGAGCGCAGCACCTTTCTCGAAGTCGCCTATCTGCTGATGTACGGTGAACTGCCGTCTGCGCAGCAGCGTAATGATTTCACGGCCATGATTGCCCATCACACGATCATCAACGAAAGCCTGAAGCGCTTTTACGATGGCTTCTATCACGATGCGCACCCCATGGCGATCATGGTCGGGGTGGTGGGTTCTTTGTCGGCCTTTTATCACGACTCCACCGATATCCATGACCCCCGCCACCGTGAGGTCGCCGCCCATCGCATGATCGCCAAGATGCCCACCATCGCGGCGGCCTGTTACAAACACTCCGTTGGCGAACCACTGGTCTACCCCAAAAATGATCTCAGTTACGCCGGCAATCTGCTGCATATGATGTTTTCCGTGCCCAGCGAGGAGTACCCGATCGACCCGGTGGCGGAACAGGCTCTGGATCTTATTTTTATGTTGCATGCCGATCATGAGCAAAATGCCAGTACCTCCACCGTGCGTCTGGCGGGCAGTTCCGGTGCCAATCCTTTTGCCTGCATTGCTTCCGGCATCGCGGCGTTATGGGGGCCGGCCCATGGGGGCGCCAATGAGGCCGCATTGAATATGCTGGAGGAGATTGGCGATGTGAAAAACGTGCCTGCCTATCTCGCCAAAGCCAAGGATAAAAACGATCCTTTTCGTTTGATGGGTTTCGGTCATCGCGTGTATAAAAACTATGACCCGCGGGCACGGGTGATACGGACGGCCTGTCACGAGGTATTGGCGAAACTGGGTGACCCTGATGATCCTCTGTTCGAGCTGGCGTTGGCGCTTGAAGAGGCGGCGCTCAAGGATGACTACTTTGTCGAACGCAAGCTTTATCCCAACGTCGATTTCTACTCGGGTCTTATCTACAAGGCACTGGGTATTCCCACCAATATGTTCACGGTGATGTTTGCCATCGCCCGCACGGCCGGCTGGGTTGCGCAGTGGATGGAGATGATCGCCGAACCGCAGCAGCGCATCGGTCGGCCCCGGCAGCTGTATGTCGGACCGGCGCGTCGGGATTACCCACCGAGGGTTGAATGAGGGATAAATTATGGCGTGGTTAGCGGACTACTGGTTATTGATAGTGCTGTTGCTGGCCTGTGTCGGTATGCACTTTCTGCATGGCGGGCATGGCAAGTCAGGCGATAGTAACGATAAACACCGACACTGATTCGGGGGGAGTTGTAAGCCGAGTAGCCTGGGTTGAGGTACGAAACCCGGGAAATGCTGGCGCTACCCCGGGTTTCGTACCTCAACCCAGGCTACAGGGTGGCTGTGACATGAGACGAACAAGCAGGGATACATTGAATGACAAAAAATAATATGCACCCCGAAGTCCCCGTGGAAATCGCCGGTGCGGGTCCGGCTGGTTTGGCGGCGGCAATCACCCTGGCTCACGCGGGGCGCAAGGTGATTGTGCACGAAACATACAAAGAGGTAGGCCATCGCTTTGGCGGCGATTTTCAGGGGCTGGAAAACTGGACCACTAGGGAAAATGTGTTGTCGGTGTTTAAATCCATGGGATTGACGACGGATTTTAATGCCAGACCCTGCCGCGACGGCACCGTTTTCAATGCTGCAGGTAAACCTTATGAGATCAAAAGTGACGAACCGCTTTTTTATCTGATTGAACGTGGCCCCGGCCCTGACACCCTCGACAGTGCCCTGCTCAGACAGGCTCAATCCCTCGGTGTAGAGGTGCACTTCAACAGCCGTCTGCGCCACATGGCGGGGGAGGGTATTCTCGCGGCGGGCCCACGCGCTGCCGATGCCATTGCCGTGGGCTACCATTTTGAAACTGATATGGCCGATGGTTACTGGGCTATTTGTGACAATGAGTTGGCCCCTCAGGGTTACGCCTATCTGCTGGTGATGAACGGCAGGGGCACGGTCAAGAGCTGTATGTTTTCCGGGTTTAAACAGGAGAAACTTTATGTGCAGCGAACAGTGGAGGCGTTTCAGCGACTCGTTGGTCTGGAGATGAAAAACCCTCAGCCCCATGGTGGCAGCGGCAATTTTCGTATCCCGCAAAGTGCCTGCAGCGGCCCGCATCCTCTGGTGGGAGAGCAGGCCGGCTTTCAGGATACGCTGTGGGGATTCGGCATGCGCCTGGCGATCTCGTCCGGTGTGCTGGCGGCACAGAGTCTGTTGAATGGTGAAAACTACGACAGGCTCTGGCAGCGGGAGTTGAAACCTCAGATGGAGACCTCCGTCGTCAATCGTGCGCTCTATAGCCTGGTGGGCAACAGCGGTTATCGCTGGTTTTTACGGCAGGTCGCCAAACCGAATCTACGCGAATTACTGCGGCGGCAATATCAGCCATCGTTGATAAAACAACTACTGCGTCCTTGGGCCAAGCGGCGTTACCAGAGTCGGCGTAAGGATCTTACTTGCGACCATATTGACTGTCACTGTATCTGGTGCCGGGGGGAGTGTTGTGTGCATGATTAAGGGTTTGCAAAAGTGGCAATTTGCCGCCGTCATGTTGTTATTTTCCAGTGCTCCGCTCCATGCCTCTGCGCTCAATGGAGAGAAGCCCTTGTCGATAGCAGCTGCGGTGGCCGAGGTGGTGACGGCGAACCCGGGTCTGGCGGCGATCAGTGCCCGAGCCGAGGCCTTGGCGGCATTGCCGGATCAGTTGGGTACACTGCCCGACCCTCAGTTATCTTTCAAATTAATCAATCTGCCGATTGATAGTTTTTCTTTCTCTCAGGAGGGGATGACCCAAACCCAAGTCGGTTTCAGTCAGATGTTGCCCTTTCCCGGCAAGCTCGGATTGCGTCAAGAAGCTGCGGAGGCAATGGCCACAGCCGCCGGCTTTGGCGTGGAGGAATTGCGCCTGAAATTGATTCGGGATGTAAAAATGGTCTGGTGGAACCTCTTTTTCCTCGACCGGGCGCTGGAGGTTGTTGAAAACAACCAAATGCTGATGCGCCAGTTTATCGAAGTGGCTGAGAGCAAATACAGTGTTGGCAAGGGCTTGCAGCAGGACGTGCTGTTGGCGCAGCTGGAGCTTTCCAAATTGTTCGACCATCAGGTCGATCTTGAGGGGCAGCGGCGTAATGAATCGATTCGTCTCAGCACCCTGCTTGATCGTCCCACGACAGCGTTGTTAGTGCTGCCCAATGAAGTGGCGGAGGATTTTCCAACGTTACGTGATGAGGCGCAGCTGATGGTACTGGCTGCCGAGGCTCGTCCTCTGCTGGCTGCACGTGAACAACGGCTGGAAGCGGCGCGGCTGCGGGTCGAACTGGCGGAGAAAAACTATTACCCCGACTTTAGCGTTGGCGCGGCATACGGTCTGCGTTTGGGCGATAACCCCAACGGCTCCTCACGTGATGATTTGGTCTCGCTGATGTTTGGCATGAGTCTGCCCATCTATACCGCTACCCGGCAGGATCGGGCCGTGGATCAACGCAATGCCGAACGCATGGGCCAGCGTTATGCCCTGGCGGATGACCACAATCGGGTCGAGGCCACCATTGGTCGGGCTTTATCTGACTATCAGCGTGGTCGAGAAAAGGTCGATCTCTTCAAGACAGGCATCATTCCCCAAGCCCAGCAAACTGTTGCTTCCATGTTGGCCGGTTATCAAGTCAATAAAGTCGATTTTCTCAACGTAATGCGTGCTCAGATCACGCTCTACAATTACGAAACTCAATACTGGAATGCCTTCAGCAGGGCTCGTCAGGCAATTGCCCGGCTGGCTGCGGCGGTGGGTGAGGAGGCTATCTATGAGTAACAAATTGAATTTGATGGCGGTTGGTGCGGCGCTGGTGGTGGGGCTGGCTGGCGGTTATCTGCTTTTTGGGGGTAGCGAGCCACCGCCGAGTGGTACGGGAGAGAGCCAGGCCGTCGCAGAGCGCAAGCCGCTTTTCTATCGCAATGCCATGAATCCCACCGTGACCTCGCCGATACCGGCCAAAGACAGTATGGGTATGGATTACATCGCCGTTTATGCCGACGACGAGGGGGATAGCGACGCCCCTGCCGGTACGGTCAAAATTGATGCCGTCACGGTGCAAAATATCGGCGTGCGTACCGAGCGTGCGACCGAGGGGCCGCTATCGCGCAGCGTGCGGGCGGTGGGGCGTGTTGATTTTGATGAGACCCTGTTGGCGCGTATCTATCCCAAGATCGACGGCTGGGTTGAAACATTGATGGTGGATAAAACCGGCGCCCAGGTGAAAAAAGGCGATGTGCTGTTGAGCATCTATTCACCACAGATTGTCGCCAGTCAGGAAGAGTATCTGCTGGCGCTCAAAAACCGCAAGACGCTGGGTAACAGCTCCTTGGAAGATATTCGCCGGGGTGCTGAAAGTTTGGTGAAATCGGCGCGCCTGCGTTTGCAACTACTCGATTTGCCACAACACCAGATTAAAGCCCTGGAGCAGAGTGGCGAGATCAATCGGGCCACGCATATTCACTCACCTTTTAATGGGGTGGTGATCAAACTGGGTGTGCAGGCGGGGCAGTATGTGACGCCGAAGACCCAGCTTTATCAGATTGCGGATCTCACCAAGGTATGGGTCTATGCCGAGGTGTTTGAATTTGAACTGCCGTGGATTAAGGAGGGTGATTCCGCACAGATCACCGTGGAAGGTGTGCCGGGGCGCGAGTTTCACGGTCACATTAGCTACATCTATCCCTATCTCGACCGCAAGACACGTACCGCCAAGGTGCGGCTGGAATTTGATAACAGCGATGGTGCGCTGCGGCCGGAGATGTTCGCCAATGTCGTCTTGAAGAGTGCACGCAGTGAGCCGGCGGTACTGGTGCCTGCCCAGGCGATTGTGCGTTCCGGTACTCGCAAGCAGGTGTTTGTCGTGCGCGAGCCGGGCAAATTTGAGCCGCGTGAAGTGGTGGTGGGCATCACCAGCGAAGGTAAGACTCAGATTCTTGAAGGCGTTGAAGCGGGTGAAGAGGTGGTGGTCTCCGCTCAGTTCCTTATTGATTCGGAGTCTTCATTGCGTGAGGCGACAGCAAAGATGATGCGTGGCGCGCCAGGTGCTGCTACCGATGATGCTGAAATGAAGATGGACATGCCTCTGCCCGATGCGCCGGGAGCGCCCATGGATATGGGTGAGATGAATATGAACCCTGAGAGCGCGCAACCATGATCGAACGCATTATCGAGCTCTCGATCCGCAAAAAATTCCTGGTGATGATCGCCACCTTTTTAATAGTGGTGGCCGGTCTATGGGCAGTAAAAACTACGCCGCTGGATGCCATTCCCGACCTCTCCGATGTGCAAGTGATTGTCTTCACCGAGTACCCGGGACAGGCCCCTCAGGTGGTGGAGGATCAGGTCACCTATCCGCTCACCACTGCCATGCTGTCGGTGCCCAAGGCGAGTGTTGTACGGGGCTACTCATTTTTTGGTCTCTCCTTTGTCTACATCATCTTCGAAGATGGTACTGATATGTACTGGGCGCGCTCGCGGGTGCTGGAGGCGCTCAACTATGTGGGGAACAGGCTGCCCGAAGGTACCAACCCAGCACTAGGTCCCGATGCCACGGGTGTGGGTTGGATCTACGAGTATGCGTTGGTGGATAGAACCGGCCGCCACGACCTCTCGCAACTGCGCTCGATTCAGGACTGGTATCTGCGCTATCCACTGCAGACCGTACCGGGCGTAGCCGAAGTGGCGGCGCTGGGCGGCTTTGTCAAGCAATATCAGGTGGAAGTGGACCCCAATGCGTTGGCGTCCTACAACATTCCGCTATCGAAGGTGAAACACGCCATTAAAACCTCCAACAACGACGTTGGCGGCAAGCTGATCGAGATGTCGGAGACCGAGTACATGGTGCGTGGCCGCGGCTATATTCGCAGCGTCGAGGATCTCAACGACATTCCCGTGGGTGCGGATGCGAACGGCACGCCGATCCGCCTCGCAGATGTGGCCCATGTCCATATCGGGCCCGAGTTGCGGCGCGGACTGGCGGAGTTGGACGGTGAGGGCGAAGTGGTGGGCGGTATCGTCATTATGCGTTTTGGTGAAAATGCCCTGGCCACTATCGAAGGGGTGCGGGCAAAACTGGCGGAGTTGAGCAAGGGGCTGCCTGAAGGGGTGGAGATTGTGACCACCTACGACCGAGGCGCGCTGATCGAACGGGCGGTGGATAACCTGAGTGAGAAGCTGATCGAGGAATTTTTTGTCGTCAGCATCGTCTGCATTATTTTTTTACTACACGCCCGCTCGGCACTGGTGGCGATTGTTGCCTTGCCGGTCGGGATTTTACTGGCCTTTTTAGCGATGCGTTGGCAGGGACTCAACGCCAACATCATGTCTTTAGGCGGCATCGCCATTACCATTGGTGCAATGGTGGATGGGGCGATTGTGATGATCGAAAATGCCCACAAACATCTGGAGCGGGCGGGTAATCGCAAGGGGGCGGCGCTCACCACCACCGAACGCTGGGCCGCCACCACCGCTGCCGCCAAAGAGGTGGGACCGGCGCTGTTCTTCTCGCTGCTGATTATCACCGCCTCCTATCTGGCGATCTTTAGCCTGCAAGGGCAGGAGGGCCGCCTCTTCACACCGCTGGCTTTTACCAGTACCTACTCGATGGCTGCCGCCGCTTTGCTGGCGGTGACATTGGTGCCGTTGCTGATGGGCTGGTTTATTCGCGGGAAAATCATGCCCGAGGCGAAAAATCCGGTCAATCGGCTGCTCCATTTTCTCCATACGCCGGCACTGAAACTGGCGATGGGGTGGCGCAAAGTAACGCTGATTGGTGCGCTGGTACTGCTGGCGGTGACCTGGTATCCGCTGTCGCAACTGGGCAGCGAGTTTATGCCGCCGCTGGACGAAGGGGATGTGCTCTACATGCCCACCACCTTCCCCGGCATCTCTATTACCAAGGCGAAGGAGCTATTGCAGCAGACCGACAAAATACTTAAAACCTTCCCCGAGGCGGAGACGGTGTTTGGCAAGGTGGGTCGTTCCGAGAGCGCCACCGACCCGGCATCACTGTCGATGATGGAGACCATCGTCCGTCTTAAACCGCGTGAGGAGTGGCCTGATCCCGATAAAAAGATGCAGACCCTGATGTCGGAAATGGACAAGGCGATTCGTTTTCCCGGTTTGGCCAACGCCTGGACCATGCCGATCAAAACACGTATCGACATGCTCTCCACCGGTATCAAAACGCCCATCGGCATCAAGGTGATCGGCCCTGATCTTCAAGTGCTGGCCCGTCTCTCTGAGGAGATCGAGAAAGCCATGAAGACCATCCCCGACACCCTGTCTGCCTTTGGTGATCGTGCCGTCGGTGGTTATTTTATCGATTTCGACATCGACCGCAAAAAGGCGGCCCGCTACGGCCTGACGGTGGGCGCCGTGCAGGACGCCATCACCTCGGCGGTGGGGGGCATGAACGTCACCTATACCGTGGAGGGGCTGGAGCGTTACCCGGTCAACCTGCGTTATCCGCGTGAGCTGCGTGATTCGCCAGAGAGCCTGGCGCGCATGCTGATTCCCACCCCTTCGGGTGCACAGATTCCGCTGGCGCAGGTGGCGGAGATTGTCGAGCGGCGCGGCGCTCCTGTGATCAAGAGTGAAAATGCCACCCCCAACGCCTGGCTCTATATCGATATCAAGGGTTCCGATATCGGCGGTTATGTGGCCCTGGCCAAAGAGGTGCTGGCTGACCAGGTGGAGATTCCCCCGGGTTACACCGTCGTCTGGTCCGGCCAGTTTGAGTATATGGAACGCGCGGCCAAACGACTTCAGGTGGTAGTGCCCGCCACCTTGCTGCTCATCTTCCTGCTGCTCTACTTCAATTTCGGCAACATCAGCGCGCCACTGGTGGTGTTGCTGTCGGTTCCCTTCGCTCTGGTGGGCGGCATCTGGCTGATCTACTGGTACGGGTTCAACATGTCGGTGGCGGTGGCTGTCGGTTTTATCGCACTTGCGGGGGTGGCTGCGGAGATCGGTGTGTTGGTACTCACCTTTATCGATCAGGAGGTGGCGCGGCGGCGTCAGGAGAAAGGTGCGGCTGAGCGAGATCGCTTTGCCACGCTAACCGCAGCTGAGATTATGGAGGGCGTGCGAGTAGGTACCTCTGAACGGGTACGCCCCATCGTCATGACGGCAGTTGCGGTGATTGCCGGTCTGCTGCCCATCATGTTTGGCGGTGGAACCGGCTCTGAAGTGATGCAACGGATTGCCGCACCGATGGTGGGTGGCATGGTGACAACCACCTTGTTATCGCTGGTGGTACTGCCGGTGATTTATGGCTGGGTGTTACAGGCCAAAGAGAGCATTCATCAGCGCAAAAGAGAGTCGGAAGAAAACGATTTGGCAAACGAGTAACCTGAGGGAATTAATTATGAACTATCGAAAAGTAACCGCAATATTTCGTATTGAATTATTGGAAAAAGTAGAACACAAATTACAGGATCTGGGGGTCAAGGGTCTCAGTGTTTCCAAAGTAAAAGGCTATGGTGAATACGCCGATTTTTATGCCAAGGACTGGCTGACGAATCATGCACGCATCGAACTTTTTACCGAGGCGGACGATGCCGAAGCTATTGCCAAGGCAATTATGGATGCGGCCAGTCTTGACATGGAAGGGGACGGCATTGTGGCAATACTGCCGGTGGAAAAGCTCTATCGGATTCGAACCAAAACCGAGGTCAGTGGCGAGGGTTGATTGGCTCGTATTGCATTTACTAATAAGCACATTGATCAGGTGACATAGGCGAGTGGCCATGTCGCTTGGTCAGCGTACTCATTAGTATGAATAATCCGCAGGGTGAAAAAGAGTGAAGCTGTTTTCCAGAAAACGACGAGTAATCATACTCCATACATTGGTTGGAGCCTTGATCGGTATACTCTTGTTGCACCCGGTGAGCAAAATTGTTTATTGGTTTGAATTCGGGCATGAGCTTGGTGTTGAGGGTGAAAGTTTGTGGAGTTTTCTTCTCAGCCGATTTGAATCGACCTTTGTTCTCGAGATGGTGCCGATGAGCCTGATCTTTGCTCTCATCGGCGGCAGTATCGGTTTGGCATTTGCCATCTACCATCTGGCGCTCGTCAGACAGCAGCGGACGGTGCACTATCTGGAAAAGGAGCTGGCCGAGGATCTGCCGGCCCTGATAAAAGGTGGCGAGGGTGAGCATCTGGAATTCAAGTCATCAGTACGCTGGGATTTTCGTCAGGGAAAAATCAATAAAGCACTCGAAGCGGTTATTGCAAAAACGCTGGTTGGCTTTATGAATCATCGAGGTGGCAGCCTGCTGATTGGTGTGGCCGATGATGGTGAGGTTGTCGGTCTGGAGCATGATTATAAAACGCTTAAAAGCAAGGACAGGGATGGCTTCGAACTCTGTATCACGGATATTGTAACAAGCCGGATAGGTGCGGATATGTGCTCTTTTATCCATTGTGTGTTTTACGAAATAGAGGGAAAGGATGTCTGTCGAGTCATCGTCGAGTCTGTCATTGGGCCTGTTTATTTGAAGGATGGAAATACATCCAGATATTTTTTGCGTACCGGAAATGGCACGCGTGAACTTGATGCACGTGAAGCGATGGCACATGTCACACGTCAGTGATGCGATTTCCAGGGTTGCCTGTGGTTGTTCCCGGGAGAGAGCTTAGGAACGTACACGTTCCTAAGGATTGATAATGATGTTAAGGCATGACATGGCGAAACGAGGTGCTGATTTGAAAAACGACCATGAAAATCCCGTGCAAAAAGAGTACGCCCACTTGGCACAGGAATATGATGATAAGTGGAGTTTTTATGTTGAGGCAACGCTTCAGGAAACACTAAAAAGAGTTGACCTCCATTCGGGAGAGCGCTTGCTTGATATTGGCTGTGGAACAGGCGCATTACTGTCGGCGATAGAAAGAAGGTATCCCGATAATATTTTGGCAGGTGTTGACCCTACCCGGGAGATGCTCGATATCGCTGGCAAGCGATTGTCGAAAAAGGTTCATATAGAGCAAAGCTGGGCGGAAAGACTTCCATTTGAAGCCGAGACGTTTGATGTTATCGTTTTTTGCAGCATGTTCCACTATATTCGCGAACCGATTGTTGCCCTCAAAGAAGGTGTGCGTGTCTTGAAACCAACAGGAAGGGTGGTGATCACCGATTGGTGTGATGATTATATCACCTGTCAAATATGTGACCTGTTCCTTCGCGTTTTTAATGAGGCGCATTTCAAAACATATAAAAAAAGAGAGTGTTATCAGATGCTGCTTTCATCAGGGTTCGATGATATAAAAATTGATAGTTATAGGGTCAATTGGTTTTGGGGGATGATGACAGCAACAGCGTGCAAAAAAACAACCGTAAAAAGGTAAATGGCTATGATCCATGATCCCGTCTGTGTAATGGAACTTGATCCGCGCAACGCAAAAGCAGTAGCTGAATACAAACACCCCTCCTGTTTTGTCACGGCCCTTCACTGGCGGGTTAGTCCATGAGTAAAGCAATGAAGGTTGGTGTGGTGTTGAGTTCCGGTGGCGGGCGCGGGGTGTTCGCTCATACCGGGTTTTTACTTGCATTGGAACAGCTGGGTGTCGAGATCGGCGCAATTGCCGGTTGCAGTGCAGGTGCCTTGGTGGGCGGGGTTTATGCCAGTGGTACCGACCTGCACCAATGGGCGGAGCGTATTGCCAAGGTAGAAACACGCGAGTACTGGACCCCCGATTCATGGTCACGTTTCATCTGGCAGATGGCGGTGCGCAAGGGGCGTGGTTATACCGGCATTTCGGAGACTAAAGCGGCCATTGAGTTTGTCCGTAACAACCTCAGCGCGCAGACCTTCGAGACCTGCCCCATTCCTTTTTACTCTCTTGCCACCAACCTGACTCAGGGCAGCAAAACTCTCTTTTCGTCGGGCGAGCTGGCTCCACGTATCATGGCCAGTGCTGCCATGCCGGTGCTGTACCGGCCAGTGGAGATCGATGGTGAACTCTTCAGCGACGGTGCAACCATTGAGCTGGCTTCTACCGAGGCGATCTGTTGCCGGCATAAACTTGATGCGTTGATCGTTCACCACACATCGGTTTGCCGTGAAGGCCCGGAAGGACTGGCCCATGCGTTGCAGCAACCGTGGTCATTGGTGGAAATTCTCTACCTGTTGCTCTATCGCAAGCGCCCCTGGTATCTGAGCGATGAAGCGCTTGCCTTCCGCCACTGTCGTTGTGGTTGTGGTGCTCCTGTAGTGGTGATAGAGCCCGATCTACCTGAAATTACCTGGCCGCTCAGCAAGGGCGGGGCAGAGGTGCAGATGGCTGCCAAGCAGCAGGTTGAAACGCTGCTGGAGCCATACCTGCCCATCACGGGCAGCATGCCCCACAAATTGCGCACCCTGTTTACCCCATGGCGACATTGCGATCCTTAGGAGGTTATAGAACATGATTAAAACTGTTTTTTTTGTGTTTCTGCTAGCTGGCAGCGTGATGTTGCTGGGTTGTGATATGCCGGACTCGGAACAGGTTCAGCAACGGCAACATCTGCCAGGCTCTGATTTTGTCGCCGATCCGCAGCGCGGTGACGCCCTGTTTCATGCTCACTGTGCACGTTGCCACGGTGGGAAAGGAACCGGCACCGACCTGGGGCCACCTTTGGTGCATCAGGTTTACCGCCCTGGCCACCATGCGGATCTGACGTTTCACTGGGCGGTAAAAGACGGTGTCAAACAGCACCATTGGCACTTTGGTGATATGCCGCCGATTGCCGATGTTTCACCACAACAGGTCGGGCATATTATCGCCTACGTGCGCCGCGAACAGCGTAAGGTGGATATTCGCTAGATGGATGAGATGGAAAAAGGGATTCAGCACCTGCTGGACGAAAGAGAGAGCAGGGTTATGCTTTCCGACTGGGTGCTGCACGGTCTGGAGTTCATGGCCACCATTTTTGTTTTTGCCGTTGGCATTGCGGTACTTGTGGTGGTTGTTTTGTTCATTGTCGATGTCACCCAGACCCGCAATGCCATTCGGCGTAATTATCCGGTACTGGGTCACTTTCGCTATCTGTTCGGCCGGCTTGGGGAATTTTTTCGGCAATATTTTTTTGCCATGGATCGCGAAGAAATGCCTTTCAACCGGGCCGAACGGGAGTGGGTTGAACGTGCCGCCAGGGGTGAGGAAAGTACCGTTGCCTTCGGTTCAACAAAAAATCTGAATGTTGAGGGGACGCCGATTTTTCTGAGCTGTCCTTTTCCCACCCTGACGGAGGACACCGTTGAGGCAGTACCGTTGGAGATCGGCCCATATTGCCGTCAGCCATACCTGGCGCCTTCAATCTTCAATATATCGGGGATGAGTTTTGGCGCACTCTCCGTGCCTGCGGTACAGGCTCTTTCCCACGGTGCAAAGTTGGCGGGATGTTGGTTGAATACCGGCGAGGGCGGCCTCTCTCCCTATCATCTGGAAGGAGGCTGTGACTTGGTTTTTCAGATCGGCACTGCCAAGTACGGTGTACGCAATCAGGACGGAGTTCTGAGTGACGAGAAACTGCACAGTATCGCTTCACGACCAGAAGTTAAATTATTTGAGATCAAGCTCAGCCAGGGCGCCAAGCCAGGCAAGGGTGGAATTCTTCCCGGTGCCAAAGTCACCCGTGAAGTGGCCGAGGTACGCGGCATCAAAATGGGCGAGGACTCCATCTCACCCAACCGTCATCCAGAGATAGACTCCGTGGAAACGTTACTCGATGTTATCGCCCATGTTAGAACCGTTACCGGTAAGCCAGTGGGCATTAAGACGGTGATAGGGAACCGTGAGTGGCTGGATCGACTGTGCGAAGAGATTGTTGTGCGAGGGTTGGAAAGCGCACCTGATTTTATAACCGTGGATGGCGGGGATGGGGGCAGCGGTGCCGCGCCCATGGCATTGATGGACAATGTCGGACTGCCACTGCGAGAAGCGCTGCCCATGGTGGCCGATATCCTGGTCAAATACCGGCTCAAGCATCGGGTGCGTCTGATTGCCTCGGGAAAACTGATTACCCCCGCCAATGTTGCCTGGGCTCTGTGCGCCGGGGCGGACTATATCAATGCTTCACGTGGTTTTATGTTTGCGCTGGGCTGTATTCAGGCACTCAAGTGCAACAGAAATATCTGTCCGACGGGGGTCACCACCCACAACCCTCGGCTTCAGGCCGGCCTTGATCCGCAGGTTAAATCGGTCCGGGTGGCCAGCTATTGCCGGAGCATTGTGCACGAGGTGGAGATGATAGCCCACTCCTGCGGTACAGCGGAACCACGCGCCCTGCGGCGTCGCCATGTACGGATTGTGGGCGGTGATGGTCTGTCACGGTCAATGGATGAGCTTTATCCACCTGCTGAGTGCTCACACGAAGGGGACAAAGATGGATTCTGATCAATATATTTGGTTACTCTGGTCGAGTGCGTTTTTAATTCCCTGGGGAGTGGTTTATTGGTGGTTTCCTGCACAACGAAAAGCGATGTTGTGGGCAAGCCTGTTCACTACGCCGTTTGGCCTAAGCGAACCTTTGTTTGTGCCGGAATACTGGATGCCGCCGAGTCTGTTTGATTTGGCTGAAAATACCGGGTTTGATATCGAAAGCCTGATCTTCTGCTTTGGCATTGGTGGAATTGGTTCTGTATTTTATAACCTTCTGAGCAAAAAAATCCCCCAAACGGTAGGGGCCAGTGTACGCCATCACTCTTTGCATCGGCATCATTACAAGGCGCTGTCAGCACCGTTTGTTGTTTTTATAGCGCTTTACTTCTTTCCCTGGAATCCAATTTACCCTTCCATCATTGCCATGTTTGCGGGTGCGATGGCAACGATGCTTTGCCGACCGGATCTGAAGCGAAAAACATGGATTGGCGGTCTGCTCTTTTTGGCTTATTACGCTATCTTCCTGGCGGGGCTGGAATGGAGTGCGCCAGGTTATATCGACCGGGTTTGGAATATGGAGGTGCTGTCAGGTATCACCGTTTGGTTTATGCCCATTGAAGAGCTGCTGTTTGCCATTGGTTTTGGCATGTACTGGTCGGGGGTGTATGAGCACTTTACCTGGCGAAAATTGGCAGCTGCTGACCAGGATGCCGGATGAGGAGCATTTAGATGGTCAGGTATCGTATGGCTGTGTGTGGATGATGGATAGTAGATTTTTGAGGATTGAAAACCCTGAGGTTGCGGGGTACCCGTTGAGAAGAGGCCGTATATGAAAGATCATTCGCAGCACAACAAATCATCACAGTACAAAGAAAACAGCCTGACATTGGTGGGTGCTGTATCGATGGGCACCGGAGTCATGATCGGTGCGGGCATCCTTGCTCTGACAGGACAGATTGCTGAACTTGCTGGCTCACTATTCCCTCTCGCTTTTCTTGCAGCGGCAGTGGTTACCGCATTTAGTGCATATTCCTATGTGAAATTATCCAATGCCTATCCTTCTGCGGGAGGCATTGCCATGTTTCTGAAAAAAGCCTATGGAAAGGGGGTGATGACGGCTGCCGGCGCACTACTCATGTATTTTTCGATGGTCATCAATCAGAGCCTGGTTGCAAAAACCTTTGGCACTTATAGCATACAATTGTTCGATGTTGATTCCGGCAGCTGGATAGTATCTGCGTTGGCAGTTGGGCTGCTCATTTTTGCCTTTCTACTCAATGTCTCTGGTAATCGTGCGATTGGCCTTTTTTCCCTGCTGATGGCCTTTATCAAAATTGGCGGTATTGTCATATTTGCCGTTGGTGGTTTGTGGATTGCCGATTTTTCGTTGGAAAGTAGCCCGGTCGGTGTGGCAGATACATCTGTAACAGGGTTCATAGCGGCGATGGCCCTGGCTATTCTGGCTTATAAGGGATTTACCACGATCACAAATAGTGGCTCCGAAATTGTTGATCCACATCGTAATGTGGGGCGTGCGATAATAATTTCGATTGCGATTTGTGTGGTTATTTATCTCCTGGTCGCACTGGCTGTAGCGGGCAACCTCAGTTTGCCTGAAATCATCGCAGCAAAAGATTTTGCCCTTGCAGAGGCAGCGCGCCCGGCGCTTGGTGATTACGGTTTATGGTTCACCGTTGCATTAGCGATTGTCGCCACGGCCTCAGGCGTTATCGCGAGTATATTTGCGGTGTCACGCATGCTGGCAATGTTGACCGACATGAAGCTGGTTCCACATCGTCATTTCGGCATGCCGGGTAATATCCAGAATCATACGCTGGTTTACACCATTGTAATCGCAATTCTTCTGACCCTGTTTTTCGACTTGAGCCGTATCGCATCGCTGGGTGCCATTTTCTATTTATTGATGGATATTGCGGTGCATTGGGGTGTTTTGCGCCACCTCCGTAAGGAAATAAAGGCCAACGCAGTTATTCTGATGACGGCAATTGCTTTTGATGTCATCGTGCTTGGTGCATTTTTAATGGTGAAAGCATCCACCGATATGATGGTTATCTACGCGGCAGTGGTAGGGATTCTGTTTGTATTTATTGGCGAGAGATTATTTTTACGTCAAAAATAAAATTATTGGACCACTAGACAAAAGGAAACAGTTGTATGAGAAAAATTCCACCCAATGCTTTGGCATTGCCTGATTCTTCACGACGTCGGTTCCTGCAGGGGCTTGCCGCAGGCGGTGTACTGATGGGGGTGTCATCGTGGGGCAGGCCGGTCTGGGCCGGGCAGACGGCCGCCACGCAGACCGGCATGGCGCCGGTACTCAGTGGCACGGAGTTTGACCTCACCATCGCCGAAACCCCGGTCAACTTTACCGGCAACCCGCGCATGGCGACGACAGTCAACGGCTCCCTGCCGTCGCCCATTCTGCGCTGGCGCGAGGGAGACACGGTGACCATCCGTGTCACCAATCGCCTCAGCGTGTCGACCTCCATTCACTGGCACGGCATCATTCTGCCCTATCAGATGGACGGGGTGCCCGGTGTCAGTTTCAACGGCATCGCACCCGGCGAGACCTTTACCTATCGCTTCAAGGTGGAGCAGGCCGGCACCTACTGGTATCACTCCCACAGTAGATCGGAAGAGCGTCGTGGAGGGAAAGAGTGTAGATCTCGGTGGTCGCCGTACCATTAAAAAAAAAAACAAAACATAGA
>CAJVYS010000011.1 GCA_913009875.1 uncultured Gammaproteobacteria bacterium
GTATGCGCTTGCTTGTTGTTTTGTTTTTTTTTTTTAATGATACGGCGACCACCGAGATCTACACTCTTTCCCTACACGACGCTCTTCCGATCTTGGGGCCGCGCTCGCGCGAGGCCCTGGCGCTGGAGATCATGCGTCGTGTGGGGTTGGCCCATCTGGGGGAGACGCCGCTGTGCACGCAGCAGACCATTGCCGCGGCACTGCAATTGCCGCCGGAGCAGATGGTGGATATCGTCGATCAGTTGATGCAGTACGGGCTGCTGCTGAACAGCGGCGACGATCCGCCGCGCCTGCTGCCGGGGCGCGACCCGCAGCGTATCCCGCTGAAGGCGATCATTGACGCCGTGGCCGGCGGCGACCTGGTGCCGGACATCCCGCCGGTGACGCTCGGCGTGATGCAGCGCCTCGACGACAGCGTGGAGCAGGGTCTGGGCGGGCAGACGCTGGGGGATCTGTTGAAACCGTGAGGGCCGGTCAGTTGCGCCGCAGTCGGTCCGAGACTGCGATGGGCGTCGGGTAGCGCCGCACGATCACATACGACGACACCATGAAGGTGATCAGGGTGCTGAGCTGAATCAGGTAGGATGCCTGCTCACCAATCACTGACTGCTGCAATGCCAGAACCGCGATCAGTAGCGAAAATTCGCTGATCTGCCCCAGGCGTACGCCGACCTCCGAAGCCCGTCCAGAGCTTTCCCCGCTGTGCCGCAGCAGAAAACGGAACAGCAGCGGCTTGCCGAGCAGAATCAGCGCCGACAGGAGCAGGGCGGGAACGACAATTTCCCCCAGCATGCCGATATCGAAACCGGCGCCGATGGAAAAGAAGAACAGGATCAGGAAGAAGTCACGCAGGGGTTTCAGGCGTTCGCTGATGAACAGTGAAATCGGATGGGTAGCCAGCGCCACGCCGGCGATGAAGGCGCCGATTTCGTGCGACAGGCCGAGGCTGGCGGCCAGCTCCGAGATCCCCAGACACCAG
Source organism: uncultured Gammaproteobacteria bacterium (assembly GCA_913009875.1). Taxonomy (GTDB): domain Bacteria; phylum Pseudomonadota; class Gammaproteobacteria; order SZUA-152; family SZUA-152; genus DRQN01. The sequence goes on from CAJVYS010000011.1 coordinate 980, forward strand.
CCGATGGCCATCAGAAAGATATATTCCTGAATCTGGTCGAAGCGGGCAATGAGCGGCATTAGCACGAAACGTGCCAGCGCATAGGACAGGCCGAAGATGGTCGGCAGGCTGGCGGCAAGCAGCAGCAGGTTCCCGAAGGGCAGGTCGCCGCTGTCGGTGACCTGTAACAGCAGCAGCACAATGATGGCGATGACGTCCTGCACCAACAGGATGCTGATGATGATTTCACCCGTGCGGCGGTGGTGCAGCACCGTGTCCGGCAGCAGCTTGAGGCCGATGATGGTGCTGGAAAAGGTCACGGCGACACCGATCAGCACACTTTCCAGCAGGGCGAACCCCAGCAGCCAGGCCAGCACAAAGCCCGATGCGGCGAATGCCAGTGAACTGCAGCCGGTCACCCAGGTGGCCTCCTTCAGCAGTGGCAGCAGCTTGGCCGGTGGCATGTTCAGCCCCAGCAGAAAGAGCAGGAACATGATGCCCACGCTGCCGATATCCTTGATCAGCAGCGGGTCATCGACCAGCCCGCTCACGGACGGTCCGAGCAGCACGCCGAGCAGGATATAGGCCACCAGCAGTGCCTGGCGGGCATACAGGGCCAGCGTCGCCACCAGGGCTGCGCCGCTGAAGATCAGGAAAAGGGTGTAAATCAGTGGGTCGTTGTGCATTTCCATTCCGGCCATTTGTATCCCCCCTAACCATAATCGCTGAAGCGGAAAATGAAAGCGGCAGTGGCGCTAAAGGCCTGTCCAGCGTCAAGTTCAGTCCCGTCAGGCCGATGCTAGTAGGTGGTAGCCAGGCCTTGATTCGGGTCTGGGGAAACTTCAGTCGTCATCGGATAGGGATGTGGACTTCCTCCTGTTAACAACACCGCCGCAGCACGCGGCCGATAACCCGGCGGTAGAGCGCAATGCCGGCCGCCTGAAACAATGGCTGGCCGAACTGCCCATCATGGATGCGGTGGAGACGGTGCGGCGTCTGCATGCGGCGATTTCTCCTCTGAATGAACTGTCCCTGTCCGATGCCGAGCGTCTCAAGCTGCTGGAGGTCTATCGGCAGGGATTGGAAGAGGTATTCCTGATCTATGATGAGCAGCGCCTCAAGGTGCTGCCACTGCCGGCGTGCGAGCGGCAGCAGCTTGCCGACGATATCATGGGGCTCTATCTGGAGCTGGCCAACGGCTATAAGATTCTGGTACGCAATGGCTTCGATGAGAGTGATGACCCGGCGCGGGATGGTTTTCTGCTGCAGGCGATTTATCGCGCCATGGAGCTGATTGGGTTGGCCGTGCTGTATGCACGACGGGTGGATCGGCCGACGCCGGAGCCTGCCTGGGTGGAATTACATCAGCTGTACGCCTTTTGTGAAAAGCACGATGCCCTGCAGAAGCGGGTGAAGGTGGCGCGGTACGAGTCGGTGGTGCCGACCGTTGAGCGCGTTTATACCCAGTCGCTGTTGATGGCCGTGATGGATACCCGGCAACTGACGGGCGCTGAGTTGATGGAGCTGTTTCTGTTGCTGGAAGAGTATTCCTCACTTTGCGATATCAGCCGGGAGGTGCTGGATGAGACGCGCCCCGGGTGTTTTATTATTGATCTGATGGCGGATAAGCCACCGCAGGCACTCACTGCGGGGAAGGCGGCGGAGCGTGACTGGATGAAGCCCCGAATGCTGGATATTCTGCCGGTCCGTGATGCCGTCGAGGCGTGGCTGGCGCAGCACAGGGTGGAAGATGGCGCCATGCAGAGCCAGGATGTTCGGCCCGCGAGGATGCTGACGGGCCTGCTGGGTTCCCACTGGGGGCGCAAAGGGCCGCGCTCCGCGGCGCGGCGCTTCGTCAAGGTGGCGCTGGGCCTGAAGGCATTGGAATATTTTCTCTCCGATCCCGGGCATTTGTCGCAGGCCTGTAATACCGAAGTGCACGGCGGTATCGAGGTGCTGAGCCTGGATAGTGAAGACGAGGTGCGCTATCAACTGGGTGACTGGCAGATGCTGGATCAGAGTGATACCGGTTGCCTGCTGCTGGGGCGTGTGAGTGCCGCCGATGAGACGCCGATGGTCGGCTCACTGCTGGGCGTGGTGGGTTTCCTGCCGGAGATGGGTCGGCAAAACCTGTCTATCGGTATCGTGCGCTGGCAGGGTGAGATCAGTGAGGGACGGAGCAAACTGGGTGTGGAGATCATCGAGGGTGCGGCGCAGCCCATCCTGTTTGGCTGCACGACGCAGGATCTGGATCAGGCGCCGGAGCTGGGTTTCTATTTCCCCAAGAACAATGCAGAGGGACGTCCCGCCTCGTTACTGCTACCGCGGCGGGCCAGCCAGGACTCGCTGCATGTGCGGGTGAAGGGTCAGGCCTTTGAGGTGGTGATGGCTTCGGTGGTGCGCGAGGCCGAGGTTTTTGTGCAGTATCGTTTCAGGGTGCAGGTATAATCCTAAATTAATCAGTCGAACACTCAGAACCACTGGGCGGGCTGCCCAACTGATTAATCCAGGATAATCCCAGGCTCAAGGGATAGGACTTAGGACTTAGTCCTATGTTTTTAGCCCTCAGCCCTAACAAAAGGTTTTTGCACTGTGTCTCACGTTGAGTTGATTTCCCCTCCGGCCGATTCGCCTTACGACAGTGAGTCGATTCTTGCCGCCTGCCATCGACAGCAGGTGATGGCGGGGCCCGGTGAGGCATTGACCGGTCGGCCGGTGACGGCCCTCATCGACACCGGTAGCGACATGCTCAAATTGCGCACCGAATATCAGCTGCCGTCGGCATCGGCGCGGCGCTTTGTCGAGCAGGCCGTCAAACGGGAGCGCCTGCTGGGCGTGCATCATCCGCACAAGACCTGGTTTTTGTGGTCACCCGCCAGTAGTGGTGACACGGTGGTGATCGGCAATATCACGCCACGCCTGCTGGCGCTGAATAAATATGACGAAATGAGTGAGCGCTATTCCCCGTCATCGCAGATCAGTTTCATGGCGCAGATGCTGGATGACTATCTGGCGGTGCTGGTGAAGGACGAGTTGAGCCTTGATCTGTGCCTATCGAACTTTGGTGTGGATGCCGATGATCATCTGTTCTATCTGGATGATGATTTTTATCCCGGCAGCAGTCTCACCATGCTGAGTGATGCACTGGGCACCTGGGTGCGTGCACTGGAATGGTTGGATAAAGCGTTGGCCACGGCCTTGGGCAAGATGCTGTCGCAGAGCCTGCGCCAGCATTTTTCCGATACGCATGTGATTACCGTGGTCGCCGAGGGCCTGCGTGGGGTGTTTATCCCGCCGCAGCGGGAGGCCGTGGCGCAGGCGCTGATTCAGGCCCTGTATGGCAAGCAGACATTCACTTATCATGCGCCGGAGCCAAAGAGCAGCGGCAGTGTGATGGCGCTGATTGGCGATATTCACGGCAATGCGCCGGCCCTGGAATGTGCCTTGGAGTATCTGGCGGGGCGGGAGATCGATCACGGCATCATGCTGGGTGATGTGGTGGGCTACGGGCCGCACCCGCAGCAATGTGTGGAGATGGTGCGGGCGTTGCAGGGCTGGAGCATGGTGCGCGGTAACCATGACCACGCGGTGGCCTGTGGAGAGATACGTGGCGGCATCACCTCGCTGGCCTCGTGGTCACTGGACTGGACCATTGGCCAGCTCAGCGACGATGAGCGTCAGTGGCTGGCGCAATTACCGGTTTACCAGCAGGGTGATCAGTGGCTGGCGGTGCATGGCTCGCCCTTGGACAAGACCTTCTTTAATGGTTATGTCTATCAGATGAGTTATATCGAGAATCTTGATGAGCTGAGCGAGCGGCAGGTGCCGCTGTGTTTTCACGGCCACTCGCATATTCAGAAAACCTGGCGGCGTGATGGTGATGGCGATGCCGGTGACAACAGTATGCGTCAGCAGCTGGCGGAGGCGGCGCATGTGTTGATCAGCCCTGGCTCCATCGGCCAGCCGCGTGGCGGTGACGTGGGCGTGGAACTGGCCATCATTGATCTGGCCACCCGGGAGCTGGAATACCATCGTCTGCCCTATGATATTGAGCAGACCCTGGCCGACATGGCCAAGCACCAGTTTCCGTCGGAAATGGCGGATCGTCTGCGGCGCGGGCAGTGAACGGGGTGCGCCAATCAAGCGAGGACAGAGAATTTGCTATTGTGAAAAAACCGTAGGAGCGGCCCCTCAGGCCGCGATGTCTATTCCACAATAAAGACATCGCGGCCTGAGGGGCCGCTCCTACAGTGTAGTCTGCAGTATTCGTTGAGCAGCAGGGAATCGGCTCAGGGACACATGGGCTCGATCTTCGGCAGCGCACTGCGCAGTCCGGCCCAGCCCATGCCCAGGTTGGCGCGGCGGCCGGTGATCAGGATCGCCAGTGCATTGGGCTTGCCCGGCACCACTACCATGAAGTGAAAGGTCTTGGGCGTGGTCATCTGGATTTCCAGCATGCTGTTGCGTACTTCTTCACCCCGTGTCTGGGCGAGACGCTTTTCCACATTGGTGATACCCTTGCCGCGAAACATGTCCACTGCCGCCGCCGACACGGCATCCAGATAGCTGGAGGTGAAGTAGGGGACGTTGTGATAGGCGCCGAGCATCAGGCCGGTGCTCAGGTCCACGACAGCGGCGCCCAGTGCGTCTTCTACGTTGTCGACGATATCTCGGCAAACGTCATTGATACCAGCCATTTTTTTCTCCTTAATCGAGTGTTTTCGCAAGTGTGTCGAACAGCTTGCCTACCTTTCGGGTTGTTCTGTGTGAAACTTTAGCGCAGTTGCTGTCCACGGGTAAGGGTGTTGCGTGTTATTTTTGCCAATCGTAGTTAGGCATCCGTGTGCAAATTCAATGCGGCAATATCCGCGGCACCCTTGCTGGCATGCGCCAGCGACATGCCGAGATTGGCATCGGGCTGGGAAAATACCGTTAACAGCAGGCCGTTGCCGGCGTGCAGGATGAAGACATTGCCGTTATCGCTCTGGATCAGCACATTCTTGATACTGCCGCCGTGGGTCTCGCGGATGACGTTGTCGCTGAGGGCCAACAGGGCGCTGCTCATGGCGGCGAAACGGTGTTTGTCCAGACCGCTCTGCAGGCGCTCCGCCAGGGCGCGGCCGTCGTTGGCGCTGACCATGGCGCCGAGCATGTCGCCGCAATCATCCAGCATTTCGCAAAGAGTTGCACTGAGCGTATGGCGGACTTCGCTGGAAACGGTGTCCTCGTGCTGGCTGCCTCCTTCACTGACCTTGTCGACCATGTCGCTGATGAAAGTCATGTCTCAGTTCTCCAATACGGCCAGCAGGGCGTTGACCAGGATTCGCACATCATCGGAAGAGCGTCCATCCACTTCGAAGACGGGGAAGATCTGCTCGCGTTCAAACAGCCGGGTCTGGTAATCCGTGATGCTGGCATTGTCCTGTACGCCCATACGCGTCACGCCGATCACCACGCCGGTGTCGCGGATGAAGTCACCAAAGGCGTCCAGATAATATTCCATCTGCGCCACGGGGTTCGGGTGGTCGTTGTTCACCAGCAGCACCAGGCCCAGCCCGCCCTGGGTCAGGATCTGCCACATGAAGTCGAAGCGTTCCTGTCCCGGCGTGCCGTAGAGGTGGATACGCTTGCCGTCTTCCAACTGAATATAGCTGTAATCCATGGCGACGGTCGTGGTGTTCTTGATGTTGCGCTCGCTGCCGGTGGTGGCGACGTCGGTGCGTACCGGTGGTTCGTCACTGATGGCGCCGATGGCGCTGGTCTTGCCGGCGCCGACGGGGCCGGTGAAGATGATTTTGTCTGTGGCCTGAAACATGGATTGGGAACGTCCTTGACGAAATCGGTTGCGGTTGAAAACGGTTAACGAAAGCCCAGCTTGCGGGCCAGCATGCTGAGCAGACCCTTACGCCGTGTGCGGGGCTTGCCGTTTTGCAGGCCTGAGTCTGAGGTTGTGGCGGTTCGGTCGATGAGTCCGACGGCATAGGCTGCGTTGTAAAAACTGACGACTTCATCCCGGGCGACGCCGGCTTCCTTGCGCAACTCTTTCAGGCTGATGGGTTGGCGTGCCATGATGGCGGCCAGTTTGAAATGTGACTGGCGAAAGCCATTGCGGGTGAAGTTGGGCCAGGCCTTGAGCCGTACCGGTTGGGTCATGTTGTGCCCCTCCAGTAGCCGGCCATCGGAATAGTCGACGCCGGCCTGCCAGAGCAGGCTGTCCAGGGTAGAGATGTCCATCTCCTGGGCATTTTTGGCGAAGGCGACGATATCGATTTGTTCGATGTACAGCTTCTTGAAGGGGGCCGTCATGATGATCTTGGCATCGGGTTCGTCTTTGCTTGCCACTGTGCCGTTGTGCCCGCCAATCAGCAGCCAGGTGTTGTCGAATCTGATCTGGTAGCAGGCCTTCTGTTGTCGTGCACTCAGCAGGATGTGGAACAGGCTTTTACTCGGTGTTGCCGGCTCTTGGCTGTCTTCGGTGGTGGCGGTGCTCGCTGGGGGAGTTGCTGTCGCGGCTTCGGTGGGTTGTGTGCCTTCGGTTTCGCCGTTTTCTGTACTCGTCGGTGCTGCGGCGGATTTGCTATTGTCCGATGGCTCGCTTATGGCCTCCTGGGTGGCAAAGGTGGCCTTCATGCGCAGGCAGATGCGAGTCAGTAGTTCCTGCATGTCGGTGACTCGCACCGGGGGTTCCTGCCAGATGAGGTTTTTTCCTTCCCGGCGCTTCTCGCTGAGCACGAGTTTTACCTGTCCGTCGCGCGATTCTTCCAGCACCTGCTGGCCGATGTCGTTGTCGGCATCGATGACCAAAAGGTGGCCGTGGGGGCTGTTGTCGGGCAGCAGCAGGCTGACAATGCCATCATCGTTGATAAGGTCAACGGCAACCTTGAGTACCTTGCGATTGGTTGGATCCAGGGCAATAGGCGATATGCGCAAGGGTTTGGGCACGGCGTGTTTCCTGTGGATGGGCGTCAGTGCAAAAAGGCACGACGCCCGCAGTGTTCTTCCCGTATTTGTCGGCATAACCCTCTGAAAGGTTTAGGAGAGTCTGCCGATTCGAAGGGGGGCAGAAGGTTGACACATTTGGCAGCTATTCGCCTCTAGGGAAAACATGTAGAGGTATCAGGTTATTGTGTATTTAACCCTGCAGGGTTGGGGGGCTACATTCGCCGGATACGCTCCAGCTGGGATCGCAGGCTTTCCAGTATGGTGCGCATCTCTTTGATCCTGGCCCGTTCCTTTTCCACCACTGCCTCCGGCGCGCGTTCGACGAACTGCGGATTGGCCAGTTTGGTGTCGCCACGTTCGACGTCTCTTTCCTTTTTCTCGATTTCCTTCGACAGGCGGGCGATCTCGGCCTCCTTGTCGATCAGCCCGGCCATGGGCACCAGCACCTTCATTTCGCCGACCAGGGCGGTGGCGGACTCGGGTGCGTCATCGCTCTCATGTAGGAAAGTGATGGACTCGATGCGTGCTAAGGTTTTAATGACCATCGAGTAAGTCGCGGTTAGTTCTCTGTCGCGGTCTGAGGCGTCTTGTAGCAGAAGTGGTAGTTGTTTATTGGGCGCGATGTCCATGCCGGAACGGATCTGGCGTACGCCGCTGATGGAGTCCATCACCCAGCGCATTTCGTCCACCGACTGTGGGTGGACCAGGCCTTCATCGTACTCGGGATAGGGCTGGCGCATGATGGTGTCACCGGCGACGCCGGCCAGCGGCGCCATGCGCTGCCAGATCTCTTCCGTAATGTAGGGCATCACCGGATGGGCCAGACGCAGGATGGCCTCGAGTACCTGCACCAGGGTGTGGCGGGTGCCGCGGCGCTGGGCCTCGGAACTCGCCTCGCTGTTGAGCACCGGCTTGCACAGCTCCAGATACCAGTCGCAGTACTCGTTCCAGGTGAACTCGTAGATGGCCTGCGCGGCGTGGTCGAAGCGGTAGCCGTCGATGGCCTCGCGCACCGTGCGCGTGGTCTGTTGCAGGCGGGTGAGGATCCAGCGGTCGGCGGCGGACAGGTCCAGTGCGCCGCCGCTTTCGCCGCAATCCTGCTCTTCAGTATTCATCAGCACATAGCGGCTGGCGTTCCACAGCTTGTTGCAGAAGTTGCGTGAACTCTCAATGCGTCCGGGTGCCAGCACGATATCGCGCCCGGTGGTGGCCAGGCTGGCGAAGGTGAAGCGCAGGGCGTCGGTGCCGTAGGCGGGGATGCCGTCGGGGAATTCCTTGCGGGTCTGCTTTTCGATCTTTTTCGCCATCTTCGGCTGCATCAGGCCGCGGGTGCGTTTTTCCACCAGCGCTTCCAACTCGATGCCGTCGATGAGGTCGATGGGGTCGAGCACGTTGCCCTTGGACTTGGACATCTTCTGTCCGTGCGAATCGCGCACCAGGCCGTGGATGTAGATGTCGCGGAAGGGTACGTCCTTCATGAATTTCAGGCCCATCATGATCATCCGCGCGACCCAGAAGAAGATGATGTCGAAGCCGGTGACCAGCACGCTGGTGGGGTAGAAGGTCTTCAGCTCCGGGGTCTTCTCGGGCCAGCCGAGGGTGGAGAAGGGCCACAGGGCGGAGCTGAACCAGGTGTCCAGCACGTCTTCGTCCTGGCGCAGGATAATGTCGTCGGCGAGTTTGTGCTTCTTGCGCACCTCGGCCTCGGAGCGACCCACGTAGATGCCGCCCTGTTCGTCGTACCAGGCGGGGATGCGGTGGCCCCACCAGATCTGCCGCGAGATGCACCAGTCCTCGATGTTGCGCATCCACTCGAAATAGGTGTTCTTCCAGTTGTCGGGGATGAAGCGGATGTCACCGTCTTCCACCGCCTTGATGGCCGGCTCCGCCAGCGGGGCCACGCGCACGTACCACTGGTCGGTGAGCAGGGGCTCGATGACGGCGCCGGAGCGGTCGCCGCGCGGCACCATCAGCTTGTGGTCGTCGGTCTTTTCCAGCAGGTCGTGCTCGCCCAGCAGCTCGATGATCAGCTTGCGGGCCTCGAAGCGGTCGAGGCCGTGGAAGTCGGCGGGGATCAGGTCGCCGAATTCGTCGTCTGCGCCGATGATGGCGGCGTCGATGGTGAAGATGTTGATCAGACCGCCATTGGGCAAATCGGCGATGGCCGTCTCATCGCGGTGGCGCTGCCACACCTGGTAGTCGTTGAAATCATGCGCCGGAGTGATCTTCACGCAGCCGCTGCCGAATTCCGGGTCCACGTAATCGTCGGCGATGATGGGGATCAGGCGCTCGGTGAAGGGCAGCTTCACCTTCTGGCCGATGAGGTGCTTGTAGCGCTCGTCGTCCGGGTGCACCGCCACGGCGCAGTCGCCGAGCAGGGTCTCCGGGCGGGTGGTGGCGACGATCAGGTGGCCGCTGCCATCCGCAAGCGGATAGCGCATGTGCCACAGGTAGCCGTTCTCTTCCTCGGACACCACCTCCAGGTCGGAGACCGCGGTATGCAGAACCGGGTCCCAGTTCACCAGCCGCTTGCCGCGATAGATCAGGCCCTCCTCGTGCAGGCGCACGAACACCTCCTGCACCGCCTTGGACATGCCCTCGTCCATGGTGAAGCGCTCGCGCGACCAGTCCAGCGACGAGCCCATGCGGCGCAGCTGGCGGGTGATGTTGCCGCCGGATTCTTCCTTCCATTCCCAGATGCGCTCGATGAACTTCTCGCGCCCCAGATCATGGCGGGTCTTGCCCTCGGCCTCCAGCTGACGCTCCACTAGCATCTGCGTGGCGATGCCGGCGTGGTCCGTGCCCGGCTGCCACAGGGTGTTGTCGCCCTTCATGCGGTGATAGCGGGTGAGGGTATCCATCACCGTGTTGTTGAAGCCGTGACCCATGTGCAGGTTACCGGTGACGTTGGGCGGCGGGATCATGATGCAGTAGGGATCACCCTTGCCGCTGGGGGCGAAGTAGCCCTTCTTTTCCCAGGTTTCATACCAGCGCTGTTCGATGCTGTGGGGGTCGTAGGTCTTTTCCATGGGTGCGGCTCGCCGAAGGTGTAAAGGATTGCAGAAGGATAAGGGCGCGCATTATACCTTGGCGCCGAAGGCAAGCGCAGCCTATTGTGTGCTTGGGGTGAGAGGTGCCCCTGACATACAGTTCATGCAGTAGGGTGGACACTGCCCACCAAGGTATCCTTTTTTTACTCGGTAGGAGACCAGATGAGTGATCAACCGAAGCCGCCGGCGTCAGTGGGCGGTGAATTTGCCTGTGAGTCATCGTGAGCAAAGAACTTCTCAGCGCCGTTGCCATTGTTTTGACATTGGTCGCCTTTCTGCCGTACATACGCTCCATCCTGCGGGGAAATACGCGGCCGCACGTCTTTTCCTGGGTGATTTGGGGGTCGACTACGTTTGTGGTCTTCCTCGCCCAGCTTGCTGACCGGGGTGGAGTCGGCGCATGGCCGATAGGTATTTCAGGCGTCATCACCCTCTGTGTTGCCGTCCTGGCCTATCTCAAGAAGTCGGATGCCACGATCACCCGGGTGGATTGGCTGTTTCTTGGTATGGCCATGACGGCCCTGCCGTTTTGGTATGTGACCGCTGATCCCTTGTGGGCGGTGGTGATATTGACAGCGGTGGATGTGCTCGGGTTCGGGCCGACCATCAGGAAGGCCTATGTCCACCCGCATGAGGAACAGTTGCTGTTTTACCTGATTTTTGTGGTGCGCAATGTCATCGCCATTGCGGCGCTGGAACATTATTCATTGACGACCGTATTATTTCCCGTGACGACAGCAGTTGTGTGCTTACTGTTTATTCTGATGGTGGCGTACAGGCGGCGGATGCTGGCAACCCGGTAGCGAGTAACCCGGATGAAATCCGGGGTGGGGCGGCTCAATGCCGCCCGATTGACACCGTATTCCATCCAGGCTGCCTTGCTATCGTGTTGGCGGCCGGGTTTTCTGGGGCATAATCTTCCACGTTAAACGGGGCAGAGGGCGATTGGACATGGAGGCCGTGCAGGTCATTATCATCGGTGCCGGGGCGGCGGGGCTTAGTGCCGCCAAGGCACTGGCAGAACATCCCGACCTGGCGTGTATTCACCTGGAGGCCCAGGAGGGAGTGGGTGGCCGGGTAAAGACCTTTGCCAGCGAGGGTGGGCCGGCATTGGACAGCGGCGCATGCTTTGTTCACACCAAGGGTCTTACGCTCTATCGGGAGGCCAGGCAGCGGGGGCTGTTGGCTTGCAGTGGCAAGGCGGCACTGCTGCTGGCAGGCCGCTACACGCCCGTCTGGCGGTTTTTCTGCCAGCATGCGCTGTCTAATCTGCGCCCGTTCAAGCAGATGACACCCCGCTTCTACCGCGCTGACGATCCGCGGCAAAGCCTGGGCCAGCTGATTTCCGCTCTTGATTTCACGCCACCAGTGGCGGGCCTTGTGCGCAGTACCCTGGGTAGTTCCCTGGGTTGTGCCGTCGAACAGGTGGGGGTGCTGGCGCTACGGCAGAGCTTGCAACAGGCCAATATTCGCCTGGGCCGGGACACCATCCAACAGACATTGAAACGACCGCTGGCCACCCTGCTGGCGGAGATCTATGCGCCGCAAACTGCCAGGGTGCTTACCGGCCATCCGGTGACCGCCATCGACTATCAAGGCGCAGCGGTGAAAGTGCAATGCCAAAATGGTCCGCGCTTTGTGGCGGACAAGGTCATCATCACGGTACCGCTGGCGGTTTTACAACAGGAACGAATCCAGTTTGATCCCCCTTTGCCCGCCGGGCATCAACAGGCGATAGCCCGCCTGGGTATGGGCCAGGGGCTCAAGCTGCGGCTGCAATTCAGCAAAGTGTTCTGGAAAAAAAGACTGCGGCAGTTGATTAACACCGATGGCCTGTTTCACTTCTGGATTCCCGATCCTGCCCAGGCGGTGATGATGGTATTTTATGTGGCCGCAGCCGCTGAGGCGCTGGACGAGCAGGCCGCGTTGGCCAGAGTGATGGATACCTTGCGCACGGCTTTTGCCTTGGATATCGCGCCGCTGCTGGTATCCAGTCAGCTGGAAAACTGGTCGGCCAATCCGTTCATCGGCGGGCTCTATTCTTTTGATGCCATTGGCTCGGAAGGGGCCCGTACCCAGCTCCAGGCACCGGTTGCCGACCGCCTCTATCTGGCCGGAGAGGCAACCGTGGAGGGGTACTTTGCCACAGTGGATGGGGCTATTGAGTCGGGTAGACGGGCGGCTCAACAGATACTGGATCAGCTCACCGGGGCAGGTTCAGGAAATTCTCTGTGAGCCGGGTGTGCTGCGAGGTTTTCCTGCGACTCACTCCAAAAAGTTGCTAAGACAAACGATAACAAAGCCTCATTCAGAGCGCCCCACACGCCCCGGATCAAGGCGCGGCTCGCAGGGAATGGCTGGCCCTTTTCAAGAGCCGTAACGCCGAGCCGGGGCGTGTGGGACGCTCCCTGCGGGCGAGCCTCTGGGCGGCCATCCGCGGCGTTGCGGTGGCTTGACAGGGAACCACCCTGCCGGCGCTACCGCGCCTTGCGGGCTGACCGCCCAGAGACTCGCTGAATGAGGCTTTGTTATCGTTTGTCTTAGATAAGCGAGTAGTGTGGATGAAACCGGAGATGGGAAGAGGGAAGACTCAACACCTCCCGGATTACGCAGCGCTCCATCCAGGCTACCTTGCTTCAATAGCCTTTTTAAGTTCTTGTTTCCTTTGTTCTTCAATGTCATTCCAATGTCTGTTGCATAACGCCCCTTCAAATGAATACAAATAGTAACAGACAGGCAAAGTCTCATTGGGATGGTTTTTTTTAATCATTTTATGTGCTTCAACTGCACCATAAAATCGCAATTCCTCCTCAGAAAAAATACCCGCCTCGTTTAATCGGGCTGCTATCTTGGCGCCTATATTTTTTAGCTCAGTCAAGGTTCTGTTTGTCATCATAACCTTCTTGATATTCCTCGGCGAGGTAGGTTGGGGTGAGAAACAAACCCCAACATAATTGTAACGTGAATGCCTCATTGGCCTTGATAATTAAAATAAATTTATTTGTGGTGACTTGAATATGCCTCTGGCAGCGAAAGGTTGTTCTGGCATGTTGCCTACACGGACGCAGGCAAGGAGCGTGAGCATGAGGCGGAAGCTTTGGGGTTCACAAAAAATGTTCACCCCAACCTACGTACTAGCAACACACCGTTATGCCGGGCCTGACCCGGTATCCAGGAAGTCATTGAAACCATTGGATTCCGGGTCAAGCCCGGAATGACGAAGAACGGTTGTTCAAATGCATGTCCCCAAGGGTGTCCAACGCGTCGCTTGCTCCCACGGGTTGGCCACTGACACGGTTGTGAGGTTTTGTTAGCGGGACAGTGGTGAATCCACATACTGACTGACATCCCCAAGATGCTGGTCCAACTGTTCCGTGTCGTCCAGCTCATCGTCATCCATGTCGTGATAATCAGGGTCGAGGCGGGATTTGGCGCTGGGGATGCTCACGGTGAATTGCACGCCGCCGATGTCCAGGGGTTTGAAGAGCAGTTTCTGCCGGGTCTTGAGCGGGGTGATTTCCAGGCACCAGCGCGGGTGGTCGGGGTTTTGCGGGTCGAGGAAGAGGGTGGCGCCGCCGTTGTCGGGCGGTTCGACGGACCAGGTTTTCTGCGTGGCCTGCGAGGTTATCTCGATGCTGGTGATAGTCTCTTTGAAGCGGTATTCCATGCTGGCCAGGGTCTTCTCGCTCCCGACGCCGTCTTCTGCCATCCGGCAGCGTGGCAGGCGGTTTTCATCCAGCTGCGTGTGGATGATCTCGGTGAGCTTTTCGCCGTTGTCGAGTTCGATGCGGATGACGTAGGCGTCTTCACGATTGCGGATATTTTCGACGTGGATCGTGCTCTCATAACCCTTGGCGATTTCGTTGACGAAATACAGTCCCAGTCCCTTGCCGGTGTTTTCCCGGTTGTTGCCGGAGATTTCGCGCGCCCGCTTGGTGGAATAGCCCAGCTGGAAGATCTTGTCGCGCATCTCGTCGGGGATTTCCGGGCCGCGGTTGTAGATGGACAGGCGTATGCGGTCGCCGTCGTCGGCGAGGCGGATGGCGACCCGCGCGTGGGGGTTTTTCTGGCGTTTTTTGCCGCTGTAAAAGAGGGCGTTGTTGATCAGATTTTCCGTCAGCAGCACCAGGTAGTTTTCATCGCCCAGCAGCTCGCCGTCGGCGCGCAGCTCGATGTGGAAGCGATCGTCTTGGTAACGCCAGGCGTTGTCGTCGCCGTTGCTGTTCGGCTGTGCCAGGTCGTTGTCGATGAAACCGTGCACGGCCTTGCGTATCGCCTGGCGGGCGGGGAAGGTGGGTGAGTAGGGGGAGGCCTCGCCATCGCCGGCCAGCAGTTGCTGGTAATACTGTTCCTCGTATTCGTACAGCTTGTTGGCGATGTACATGGCGATGTTGTCGGTGGTGGAGAGGTCGAGCAGGACCCACAGATAGGCCATGCTGTCGAGGGCTTCGCGGTATTGCTTGGCATCCGTGTGGTCAGCGGTCTGCATGGCCTGCCTCAGTGAACTGACCACCTTGTCATAACAGATGACGCCGTTGTGGCGGACTTCGGCGGCGATGTTACGGAAGTGCAGAAACTTTTCATCGTATTCGATGTGTTCCAGCAGGCGGTCGCTGATGAAGAGTTTGAGTTTGTCGGCGTGATCCGAGTATTTTCGCACCTTGTGTTGCAGCTTGTTTTTGCCCTGCAGTAGCTCCTTGATTTGCTGCTCGTATCGCTGCACCTGCAGGTCGAAGGATTGCCGTCGCTGGTGGAACCGATAACTGTCGAAAAATATGGCAGCGGCAAAAACAAACAGTGATAGAAATCGGTAGGGAGATTCGACCAGCTCGGCCGGCAGCGGGTAGAAGCTGCTCATTTCGCTGCTGCTGGACGTGTACAGATAGGCGGCCGTCAGTATGCCGGTGATGGCGCTTAGCCAGGGGTAGTTGAGTTTGGCCATTTTATTCATGGCTTGCCTTTTGTCTGCTGTTTTATAGTTGGTCTGTGAGGATAACTACTCACCGTTATCCGCTATCCATTGATAGGCGCTACTGCCGCCAAAGGTCACAATGCCTTTGCCCTGTTTGCACATGTCCAGAAAACGCCCACTGCCACCTTCGGCGGCATCGAAGGCGCGCCGCAGGGTCTTGATGTGTTGCCGGTAGGTGGCGTGTGCATAGGTGTCAGGGTTGGCATCCAGGTATTCGCCCATCTGTGCGGTGCTGACCGGCCGGGGTGACCGTTCTACCAGACAACGTAGCATCTTGCGCGGCGTGGGCGCCAGGGGGCGGCGCGGGTTGTCGGGATTCATGAGTTTGTTGCCGCGCCAGTAAACCTGCCAGGTGTCGAGATCCAGCTGCAGTGCGCCGGAGGTGAGGATGTTGTCGGGCAACTCCCGCTTATCACTGCCTTGCAGGGCGGTTTGGCGCAGTGCAGCCTTGATGCGCCAGCATAGAACCTCTTCGGCATTGTGTTGGTGCTTGGAGACGAAGTCCCGGGCGTGGTACTGCTCCAGCGCATCGCGCTCAAGCCCGGTGCCGCTGTGCTCGGAGAGGAAAACGATGGGCAGGCCCGGCCATTTCTTCTGCAGCGCGCTGGAGACACAAAAGCCCGCCTGGTCGTGGCCATTCATGTGTGCATCGAGGATGGCGATGTCCGGCGCATCATCCTTGCGGCAGAGGGCAATGTGCTGGCGCGCCGCCTCGGAAAACTTGAATACAGTCAGTAAGTTGTTCTGCCCATCGAAATCACTGGACTCCAGCGCCGCCCGGAAGCGGTCTATCCAGTGAGACTGGTCCTCGACCCAGAAAATCTTTGCCATCTGCACGCCCTTCGGCCGTTCTCATTTCTCCCTCAATAGTAACCAAATCACCGCAAAAATGTGTGATGTGTCCATCGCCGTGAAAAATATCTGCCGGTGAGCGATGGTTTTCACAAGTTTTTTACGGCCCCTTGTTACAACTATCGACAAGGCCACGCGAGGTTCGCGGGCAAGACTGAAAGAGTCTCTGATTGATCCGTCATCCCGGCGTAGGCCGGGATCCAGGAATTCAAGGTACTGGATTCCGGCCTGTGCCGGAATGACAAAAGGGAGATTGGTCAGAGGTTCCTTAAATCGATAATTGAATGAGGAAACAGTTATGAATGCCATGGATTTGTTAATGGTCTGGTCGGACAGCCCCGGTGTGTCATCCGCCATCTGGCTGGCGGTGCTGGTGTTTGTCATGTACCTGGCGAGAACGCCGGCGCATCAATTGATTCGCTCGGTGAGTGGGACGCTGCACAGTGCCCTGCGGCTGGCGGCGCGTTCGCTGCGGAAGATGGAGGAACGCCTGAGCGCCCGTAACAAGGAGGTGATTCTTTCCAACGGCCGGGATAACGCCGAGCGTGCCATCGAGCGGGAGTTTCATCGTGTGAATGCGGTGGTCGCGCGGGATCTGGCGGAGTACCCGGCCATCCATCGCGAGATTAAGGAGACCATCGACAGGATTGAGGCGGATTATCAGAACGCCAGCGATGTGCCGCCGTTGCCGCCGGCCTGGCTGGATGCCGTGGACACCATTTCGAAAGTCGCCAAAGGCGGTGACAGCACCGTGGCGCGCATCCTCGAAAATATCGCCGAGACGCTGGAAGATGCGCACAAGGAGACCCTCAAGGCCTATCAGGACAGCAGCCGGGAACGTCATGGCCTGCTCAAGGACATGCAGCCCGAATGGCGTAAGCTGCAGCAGTCGGTGGGTCAGGCGCAGGGCGCCGTGGCGGGGCTGGATGAGCGTACCCAGTCCATCGATGCGCACATGCAGCATTACGAAGAGATTCGACGTGGTGAGGACCATGCGGCGCGCATGTTGACTTCATCGTCGCTGACCCAGTTCTTCATTTCCGGACTGGTGCTGGTGATCGCGATCCTTGGCGGCGTCATCAACTTTCAGTTGATCGCCCTGCCCATGTCAGAGATGGTGGGCGGTACCAGCCAGCTCGGCCCGGTGCGCACCGCCGATGTGGCGGCCATGGTGATCATCATGGTGGAAGTTGCCATGGGTTTGTTTCTGCTGGAGTCGCTGCGCATCACGCGGTTGTTTCCCGTCATCGGCAGCATGGATGATGCGATGCGCAAACGCATGATCGTGATCACTTTCAGTATCCTGTTCATCCTGGCCTCCATCGAGGCATCGCTGGCCTACATGCGCGACCTGCTGGCGATGGATCGTGAGGCGATCGCCCAGTCACTGGCCGGGTCGGGCGTGGTCGAGGCGCAGTTCCGCTGGATTCCCTCCATCGGGCAGATGGTGATGGGCTTCATTCTGCCCTTTACGCTGGCCTTCGTCGCCATTCCTCTGGAGTCCTTCATCCACTCGTCGCGTACCGTCATGGGCATAGTGATGACCGGACTGTTGCGTAGTATCGCCTTCGTTCTGCGGCTGCTGGGTAATCTCAGTTACCAGATAGGCAAGGTGCTGGCGAGTCTCTATGACCTCGTCATCATGCTGCCGCTGCGCATCGAACAGATGGTCACCGGTCTGGGTAAAAAGCGAGAGCCCTCATTGAATGAAGATTATGAAGATGAAGTGCCGGTGGAAGCGTTGGCCACCAAACGCTCAACAAAATAAAAGGAGTCTATGATGAAAAAGTTAATCGTGATATCGATAGTGATGTTTGCCCTTTTGCTGGCGGGTTGTAATGAACAGGAACACCGGCCGAAATCCAAGGCCGTCTACATGCTGTTGGATACCTCGGGAACCTATACCGAGGAACTTGCCAAGGCACAAAAGATTATCAACTATCTGCTGATGAGCCTGAACAGCGGTGACTCCATCGCCGTGGCGCGTATCGATAGCGGCAGCTTCAGTGAAAAGGACATTGTCGCCAAGGTCACCTTCGACAGCCGGCCGAGCACGGTGAATGAACAGAAGCGGGCCTTCAAACGCAAGATGGATGCCTTCATCGAAACGGCCAAGGGCAGCGCCCATACGGATATCAGTGGTGGCATTCTGCAGGCCGGCGAATATCTCACCGAGACTGGTGCCGATGAACGCTACACGCTGATATTTTCCGATCTGGAGGAGGATCTGGAAAAGGGCCATGTGCGGGATTTTCTGATTCCGCTGGTGGACATCAAGGTGATCGCGCTGAACGTCACCAAGCTGCGTTCGGATAACATCGATCCGCGTGACTACCTGCACCGGCTGGATGCCTGGGAGCAGCGTGTGCAGCAGGGTGGTGGCAGCTGGAAGGTGGTCAATGACCTGGAGCGGCTGGACAGTCTATTGAAGCTATAACCTGAATCCTCGGATTCAGGTATATGTGACAATAAAAAGTCGACAGGTCTTGCCGCCTGTCGGCTTTTTATTGTTCAGTTTGTTGGGGTAAGGTAAAAATTCCCATGATCCACCAGCAAATATGCCGCCCCGCAGCAAGCTGATAGGGTATTGTGTTGTAGGAGCGGACCCTTGGGTCGCGATGCTAAGGTGGGAAAACCATTATGGCCTGGTAGTCATTCCTTCCATCGCTCAGAGAAATAAAATTAGTAACTATTCAGAACAAAAACTGAAAATAAAACTTGCAAGGTTTTGGGTCGTAGGTTGGGGTGAGGCACGAACCCCAACGATCCATCTAAGAACTATTGCCATGTGAGGAACCGTGATGAGTTTTTCTAAAAGCGACAAAGTTGATGGTTTTTTAAACGACATTCAATTTCAATCACCGGAAATGTTTGAGATTCTTATGTCGATAAGAACAATATTTCACGATGCCAGTTCGGGCTTGGCCGAGGATATCAAATATGGTGGGTTGGTGTTTACAATTTCCAATACGTTGATAGGCGGTATTTTCGTTTATGCGAAACATATCTCCATCGAGTTCAGTTTCGGCGCCAAATTGTCAGATCCGGATAAAATATTGGAGGGTAAAGGTAAAAAAAGGCGGCACATAAAAATTCATGCCATTGAGGATATCGAGAAAAAGAAAGTTGAAGATTTTGTCAGAACTGCGGTCAATCCGAATCAGCAGCCATAGTATATATCGCTCCGCACAAGCAGGCGGGGCTGTATGCTGTGGGAGCGGCTTCAGCCGCGAATGACTTGCTGCACAGCTATCGCGGCGAAAGCCGCTCCCACACATTTGTTTTTACGGAACCAACCAAAAGTGGGCGCTTTTCTTAAAGAACCTACTTTTGGCTGGTGAGCAGTGGGGGATTGTGCCTTCCGAGATTAATGCGGGTCGACAATTGTGCATGTATCAGTAAGTACCCCGGTTGAGGTACGAGCCCCACCGATCCATTAGCATTGAATGGTGGGCGTCGCTATCGCTCAGCTCAACCCGCTCGCTGTGTAACATGAATGGATAGCGATTTTTAACTATTTACCACGGAGAACACAGAGAATGCATTGATAAAATGAAAGCCGGGAGGAAGGGTATGAGTGAGTGCGCCAGGATCCCATGTCTTCCCGTTATTGAGCGGTTTCCCTGTCCAGAGGTCATCGTGCGCATGGCGCACGCTACGGGCAGGTGTAGTGTGCGCCGTGCGCACAATATGGATAGGCACACCCTGTAAGTTCTTCAATAACCCTGTAGCGAGCTGAATCGTTGCAGCGATTTTATGGGACTGTCGGTATTTTTTACAATGACCGGGGTGTTGGTGGGTAAAAAATAGGGGATTATATTAGATTACAAGTAGTTAACGCGGGTGGCACCCTATTTGCTTAAGGTTATTGCGTATGCCGTTAAGCAATAAACGCGGCGGTTTAATAGGCTAAATAGGGTAGACGAATGAAAAAGCTCATAGCAACCACAACTTGCGCTGTACTTTTATGTTTTGGCGGATCTGCGATGGCGACGTCGATTTACTATGAGGCAACAAATGTAGCGGGTATTGGCGAAGTTAATTATGGTTTGGATTTAAATGTAAACAACCCCGCCACATTCAGCTTTACGGGTATTTCCGGGAGTATCGATGAAAATCTTAGCCTTTTTACACCGGGGGAATACACGATAAGCTTCAATCTGGACGGGTTCTGGATGGATTTTGATGGCGACAATGTCTCGGATTTTGATCTGCCAGCCGCCAGTTTCACCACGGGTTCTTACCTGATTCCTGCGCTGCCGCCTTTTAGTGGTACTGCTGGGGCATTGACGTGGTCTGTCAATCCGTATTCCGGTGGCTCAGTCAGCTATGATTTTGGGAATACGGGATCCATCACAAATTTTGATGTTAACGTATTGCTCGCTGGGCTGGATCAACAATACAGCGGTGAGATGAATGGCGTTATGGATGCAGACATCTACTGGGATACCCTGAGAATTGAATTGAACAGCACGGTTTCCGTCCCCGAGCCTTCCACCATTCTGATGATGGGTATCGGCCTTCTTGGCCTGGTGGGTTACAGCCGCAAACGCTGTCAGTCCGATCGGGTGGGCTGAGGCACGCAGCCCACTAATCTGCCCAACGTCAATAACGCCACACAGAAAAAAGGCCGGCCGGGAAAACCCGGCCGGCCTTTTATGTTTCAGGTGTTTGCTTAGCGAACCTGGATGGTGGCCTGTTCCACCAGCAGGGGGTACATGTAGCCCATGCCGAAGTCGGTATCCAGCACCACGGTGCCGGTGATGATGACCTGGTCGCCGACCTTGGCGGTCTGCTTGCTGGTGATGATCAGATTGTTGCTGTTTTGGCCGCCGGTGCCGTCCTGAATGTGGACGAAATTGCGGCGCATGATGCCGTTGTTCACCTTTACAACCTTGCCGCTGACGGTGACTTTCTGCCCCTTCAGGCTGGCAAACTCTTTGTTGACGGCTTCAACGGTCTTGGTGGCGGCGGCCATGGCGCCGGTGGCGATCAGGGCGGACAGGCAAAGGGTGACGGCGAGCATAATCGGTTTCATAGGTATTCTCTTCGTTGGTCTCTAATGGGTGATGTTTCCCGCGGTGCGGCGGGGGGTGTTACGGCCAGCGGCTTACATTATCCCTTCAATTCATGATTGTCGAGTGGGTAGCCGCGATCACGGTAGAAGCGGAAGCGCTCGCGGCCGCTGCGTCTGGCGCCGTTGTCGGCGCCGATGACCTCGGCCACGCGCAGGAAACGGCTGAAGAACAGCGGCACGTCGTTGGCCAGGTTGATGAGCACGTCGCTGTCGGTATCCGGCGCCTCGTCGCTGCCGACGAGGATCGGCGAGTCGCAGTCCCGGCCTGCCTGATATTGCTCATGGGGCAGAAAGCTGCCCTCGCGGAACACCCACAGCAGCTCATCCATGTGCCGGGCCTGGGCGGGGCTGGCGGTGTGGATGTAGATGCGGTGGCCCAGGCTCCAGGCCTTCTCCGCCAGCTTGCAGGCGGTGTGCTCGCGTGAGCCGGCGGAGAGGATGTAAAAATCAACCTTGGTCATGGACGCTTACTTTTTGCTTTTTGCGCTCTTGCCCCTGGTCTTGTCCTTGCTTTCGCAACGGTCGATGAGGTACTGGGTCAGCAGTGGCACGGGGCGGCCGGTGGCACCCTTCTTTTCGCCGGAAATCCACGCGGTGCCGGCGATATCCATGTGTGCCCAGTGGTATTTTTTGGTAAAACGTGAGAGGAAGCAGGCGGCGGTAATGGTGCCGCCCTCGCGGCCGCCGATGTTGGGGATGTCGGCGAAGTTGCTCTTCAGCTGATCCTGATATTCATCCCACAACGGCAGTTCCCAGGCGCGGTCGCCACTGCTCTTGCCGGCGTTCAGCAGGTCGTGCACCAGCGGGGGGTGATTGCCCAGCACGCCGCTGGCATGGCGGCCGAGTGCAATCACGCAGGCACCGGTGAGGGTGGCGACGTCGATTACGGCATCGGGTGAGAAGCGTTCGATGTAGGTCAGGGCATCGCAGAGGATGAGGCGGCCTTCGGCGTCGGTATTGAGCACTTCAATGGTCTTTCCGGACATGCTGGTGACGATGTCGCCGGGCTTGTTGGCGGCGCCGTCGGGCAGATTTTCGCAGGTGGGAATGACCGCCACAAGGTTGATGGGTAGCTCAAGTTCGCAGCAGGCGGTGAGGGCGCCGAGCACGGTGGCGGCGCCGCACATATCGTATTTCATCTCGTCCATGGCCGCCGAGGGCTTGATGGAGATGCCACCGGCGTCGAAGGTGATACCCTTGCCCACCAGTACCACCGGCTTCTGTTTACTGGTGCCGCCCTTGTATTCGGCGATGATGAGATGCGGTGCCTCGCGCGAGCCCTTGGCGACCGACAGAAAGGAGCCCATGCCGAGTTTTTCCAGCTGCGCCTGCTGCAAGATCTCCACCTTCAGTTTGTTGTATTTCTTGCCCTGGCTGACGGCCTGTTTGGCCAGGTAGGCCGGGGTGCAGATGTTGCCGGGCAGGTTGCCCAGGTCCTTGGCCAGCGATACACCCTCGGCGATGGCCTCGCCTTCGCGCATCGCCAGTTCACCATTGCCCAGGTCGCTGCGGCGTGGCACGGTGAGGATCAGCTTGCGCAACGGGCGGCGGATATCGTCCTTTTTGGTTTTCAGGGTATCGGCGCGATAGAGGATTTCGCGGCTGCATTCCACCGTCTGGCGGACCTTCCAGTGCAGGTCGCGGCCCTTGACGTTGATCTCGGTGAGGTAGCAGGTGGCCTCCATGGTGCCGGTTTCGTCGAGACGGGTCACGGCGCTGCCAATGATTTCACGGTATTGCTGGTCGCTGATGTCGCGTTCACGGCCGCAGCCGACCAACAGCACGCGGTCGGCCATGGCGCCCTGCGGGTTGTGGATCAACAGGGTCTTGCCGAGCTTGCCTTCCATGTCGCCGCGGCGCAGCACGGTGGAGAGGAAACCGTCGCTGGCCTTGTCCAGGGCTTCGGCGGCGGGGCTGAGGCGGCGCGGTTCGAAGACGCCGACCACCACACAGGCGGAGCGTTGTTTTTCGGGGGAGCCACTCTTGATGCTGAATTCCATAGTCTTCCTGCGGGTCGATGGTGAGCCGGTTGGTCGGCGGTTTTATTTATGGGGTCTAGATCCTGCAAGCACGACCACTTGCAGGATCTAGGTTATACGGTTAGCTTCCGCTGCAGTAGTTTACTCGAACTTTTGCGTTGGCCACAAAGTGTGTCACCCAGGGGCTCATCACCCGCTAATGATCCCAGGCTGAATTTCTTGATTATTGATCGCTATCTGGCAAAAGAGGTCGTGCAGACCATGCTGGCCGTGTTGCTGGTGCTGCTGCTGATCTTCCTCGGCCGTTTCTTTGCCGTCTATTTGTCCGATGCCCTGGCGGGCAAGATTTCCGCCGCCATCGTGCTCGACATGCTGATGCTGCGTACCGTGACCGCGCTGAGCATGATGTTCCCCTTTGCGCTGTACCTGGCGGTGTTGCTGGCCTTCGGGCGTCTGTACAAGGATAACGAAATGACCGCGCTGGCGGCCGGCGGGGTGGGCATGGGGCGGGTGCTGCGCACGGTGCTGGGCATCGGCCTGCTGCTGGCGGGGCTGGTCAGCGTGTTGTCGCTGTGGACCACACCCTGGGCGCACGAGGCGTCCACCAAGCTGCAGGAGAAGACTGCGGCGACCAATGCTTTTGCGGCGGTGACGGCGGGGCGCTTCAGCGAGGTGGGCGGTGCGGACCGGGTGTTCTATGTGGAGTCGCTGTCGGAGGATCGCAGCGAACTGCGGGATGTGTTTGTGTCTGATCGCCGCCAGGGCCGGTTGACGCTGTTTTCCGCACACAGTGGTTATCGCTACCGAGACCCCGATACGGGGGTGCTGTACTTGGCTCTGGTGGACGGTTATCGCTACGAGGGGCAGCCCGGTGAGGTGGATTTCCGCATTTATCGTTTTGACAAGCATGCGGTACGCCTGGACGAGGGCGAGGTGAAAAAGATGGCGCGCCGCCTGTGGGCGCTGCCCACGGAGCGCCTGTGGGGCTCGACGCGCCTGAACGAGATCGCCGAGCTGCAGTGGCGTCTGGCCATGCCCGTCGCCACTCTGCTGTTGGCGTGGCTTGGGGTGCTGCTGAGCCGCACCTCGCCGCGTCAGGGCCGCTTCGGCAAGCTGTTCGTGGCCATCCTGCTGTTCATCATCTATTACAACACCCTGGGCGTGGCGAAGAACTGGATCGTGCGCGGGGTGGTGCCGCCGGAGCTGGGGCTGTGGTGGGTGCACGCGGTGCTGCTGGCGCTGCTGGGCTGGCTGACGGTGCGCCAGATCGGCGCACGCTGGTTGCTCGACCGCCTGCGCGGGCGGGTGCGGTTGGCGCGGGTGAACTAGATGCAGATCCTCGACCGCTACATCGGCCGTAGCGTGCTCTGGAGCACCTTCATCGCGCTCACGGTGCTGCTGACCCTGTTCACCTTCTTCGCCTTTATGGATGAGGTGGGGGACATCGGCAAGGGCAATTACGGCACCTGGCAGGCGATTCAGTACGTGCTGCTCACGGTGCCCAAGCTGGCCTATCAGCTGTTCCCGGTGGCGGCGCTGATCGGCTGTACCATCGGTCTCGGCGTGCTGGCCAGCAACAGCGAACTGACGGTGATGCGCGCCGCCGGGGTGTCGCTGGGGCGTATTGTCTGGTCGGTGATGAAGGTGGGGCTGCTGATTGTTATCGTCTCGCTGGTGATTGGTGAAGGCATTGCGCCGGTGGCGGAGGAGCGGGCGCAGACGCTGCGCTCGGTGGCCAAGTCCGACAAGCTGGATCTCGGCGGCCGCAGCGGCTTCTGGGCCCGCGACGGCGGCAGCTTCGTCAACGTGCGTAACTTCCTGCCGGGCAAGCGCCTGGGCGGTGTGACCATATATACCTTCGACGATGGGCAGCAACTGACGCGCATGCTGTATGCCGAGTCGGCGGTTTATCAGGACGGCCGCTGGATGCTGGAAAACATCACCAGCAGCGAGGTGAGCTTCGACGGCGTCAGCGCCCAGCGCATAAAGACCGAGCCCTGGCACACGCGCCTGAGCCCGGACCTGCTCAGCGTAGTGACGGTCAAGCCCAACACCCTGTCCATCAAGGGGTTGTACGACTATGTCAGCTATCTGCGCGAAAACGGCCTCGACGCGGCGGTCTACGAACAGGCTCTGTGGGGCAAGATCGTCGCGCCGCTGGTGACCGGGGTGATGGTGTTTCTGGCGATCCCGTTCGTGTTCGGCCCGCTGCGCTCGGTCAGCATCGGCCATCGGATTCTGGTGGGCACCCTGGTGGGTATCGGATTCCATTTATTGAACCAGATGTTTGGTTACCTCGGGCTGGTAGCGGGTATTTACCCGGCGCTGACGGCGGTACTGCCGCTGGCCCTGGCGTTGGGTACCGGATTCTGGTTGATGCGGCGAATTTATTAGCTCGAACTCACCACAGAGGCATGGAGAACACAGAGTTTTCAAACTTGTGAGATCCTTGTTACGTCGCTCTGTGGTGTAACGCAGAAAGACTGATCGTCCATTTGCGGCTGGTGTGGCGCTGAGCGCCACAGGATGTGTGACAGCACGGAGCGGTGTCACAAGTGAAGTGAATGTATTTCTCTGTGCCTCCGTGCCTCTGTGGTGAATAAAAAAGCCCCGGGCATCCGCCAGGGCTTTTTCGTATCCGAGGCTGAGCAAAATCAGACCTCGGCCAGTCCCGGGTTATCGCCCAGTCCCTTGATCTTGGGAATGTTGAGTTCCTTGATGCGCACCGTATCCTGGGCGCGGATGTACTCGGCCACCACGTCCCAGATAGGGGTGCCTTCGCGTTTCTCCATGCTGGCCCAGCCGGCCAGACGATAGTTCTTCCTGGCGTCCAGCGGCTTGCCATTCAGCTCCATATCGGTGATGCGTTTACCGATCTTTGCCAATGGGTCGATGCTGTATTTCAGCCCGCCCACGCGCACCATGTCGCCGCCCTGTTGATAGTAGGGGTCTTCGTTGAACAGGTTGTCCGCCACGTCTTCGAGGATCACCTTGATCTGTTCACCACTGACTTCGTTCAGCGTGGCGGTGGGGTAAGTGATGGCGGTTTGCGTCATCACATGCTCAAAGGTGATCGGTTCGCCCGGCATCACGCTCACACCCCAGCGGAAGCCGGGGGAGAAGGCAATGTCGGCTTCCTGCACGTCGAGCATGGCATCGAGAATCAGCTGGTCGAAGGTGCCGTTGAAGTTGCCGCGGCGATAGAGCACTTCGTCCGCTACGCCCAGTTGCTCGTTGAGTCTCTTGATATACGGCTTGCGCACGTCGCTGATGAACTCGCTCATCTCGACATCGGGCTCAATGAAGTTGGAGAAGATGGGCAGCAGGCGGTAGCGGAAGTCGCGCACCTTGCCGTTCTTTACGTCGAAGTCGAGTACGCTGAGGAACTTGCCATTGGAGCCGGAGTTGATCACCAGCGTAGTGCCGCCAGCATTTTTGACCTTGACAGGCTCGGGCACGGCGTCGTGGGTGTGGCCACCCAGGATGGCGTCGATACCGCGTACACGGCTGGCCATCTTCAGGTCGACGTCCATGCCGTTGTGAGAGAGAACGACAACGACCTGCGCGCCGGCTTCCCGCGCAGCGTCGACGGTGTCCTGCATCTTGTCCTCACGGATGCCGAAGCTCCATTCGGGGATCATCCAGCGCGGATTGGCGATGGGCGTGTAGGGGAAGGCCTGGCCAATGATGGCCGTCGGGATGCCGTTCATCTCCTTGATCACATAGGGCTTGAAGACCCCTTCTTCCCACTGGTTGTCGATGACATTCTGGGCCACAAAGTCCATATGCCCTTCGAGATCATTTTCGATGATCTCATTGACGCGCTCCGCACCATAGGTGAATTCCCAGTGGCCGGTCATGACATCGACACCGAGCAGCTTGGTGGCATCGACCATGTCCTGGCCATTGGTCCACAGGGCCGTGGCGGAACCCTGCCAGGTATCACCACCGTCGAGCAGCAGGGAGCCTGGACGCTGGGCGCGCAGGTGTTTGACCAGCGTTGCCAGATGCGCGAAGCCACCGACCTTGCCGTACTGTCTGGAGGCCTCAACGAAATTCAGATAGGTGAAAGCATAGGCCTCCGGCGTATTGGGTGCGATGCCATAATGCTTGAGGAAATTCTTGCCTACCAGGTGGGGGGGATTCCCCTTCATGTTGCCGACGCCGATGTTGATATTGGGTTCGCGGAACCAGATGGGCATCAACTGGGCGTGGCAATCCGTGAAGTGCAGAAATGAAACATTGCCAAAGGCGGGAAGTTCATACATCTGGTTAGGGGCAATATTCCCCTTGCTGGCTGCCTGGCCAGGCAGTGTGACGCCGGCAGCGCTGGCCACGGCCAGCATTTGCAGAAATTCACGACGGGAGATGTTCATGTGATGCGTTCCTCCTACGGATGGTTTTGGCAGGCTTTCATCGCGGAATATGCCACCAGTAAGAAAAAGGCCCGGGGAGAAATCTCACCGGGCCTCTTCCATTTCAACTACGGTACTACGTAAACACCTTACTTACGGGCACCGGGGCCATTCCAGGGAAGCCCGTTACTCATGTAAGTCATGAAGTACTCAAGATTACGGTACTCAGGGCTTTGTGCCTTGAAGGGTAATGCGCGCACCTGCTTGTTGCAGCCCGAAAAACGGCGGTGGACGGTGCCAAGGCTACCCCACTTCGAACGGTAAACCGGGAAGTGAGTGAGATGGCCCAGTGCTGGGGATAGCAGGTCGGCACGGATCTTATTGCCGGCATTGTCGACGTGGCAATGTGCGCAGGACATGTTCAGCTGACCACGACGAGCGTAGAAGAAACGCTTGCCATCTTCATAGGCGTCACGAGCACGCTGGTCAAACGGAATCTTGATGTCGACGGTCTGGCCCCGGGTCGTGTAGGCCATGTAGGCAACCAGTGAGGCGAGCTCCCCTTTCTTGTACTTGAGGGTTTTTTCGCCATTCTTGGTGCGACATTCATTGATTGCTGACGCCAGGGTTTCCACGCGACCTTTCTCGGTGTCGTAATAGGGGTAGTCGCTCTTGACACCGATGCCGCCATTGCGGAAACAGCTGGCGTAGGTCTTGCCATTCTTGAAGGGGGTGTTGAACATTTCCTCACCTTCCTCAACGGCGATTTCGTAGGGTGGGAATTCCTCGATCGCTTCCCACTGTTCTCGTGAAGCCTTGTCGATGGCATAGACGCCATTGGCAAATTCTTCCAGTGGTACATTGGGGAAACGTTCCAGGAAGTATCCCTGAAATGCCTTAAGGTCATCCTCCGGGCTTGCCTGGCTGACCAGCGGGGCAGCGCCCAGGACGCCAACAGCCGCTGTAATCAAAAGCAGTTTCTTCATTAGTGTTCCTCCATCCATATCGATAGTGCCTGCCTGCAGGCAGTGTTTCGTTAGCCTAATTGTTGTTGGCAGTATGCGTTATCCGATCTTGGCTTCAGCGGATGCGCTTTCACCTTTGTTATCGCTCCAGCTAACTTTGATTGTGTCGCCTTTGGCAGCACCGGTAAATTTGAATGCCAGGTAGGGGTTCTTGGAAATGGCAACCCCCCAGTGAGCAACCAGCACCTGGGTGCCCTTATGCTCGCAGATGACATCCTGGATGAAGTGTGCGGGAATCTTTTCGCCCGTTTTTTTGTTTTTGCGCAGACCGGTTTCCATCGGGTGGCTCATCAGCGCCTTGATTTCAGTTACGTCGCCCTTCACTTTGGCGCGGATGCGAATTTTCTTCTTGGCCATTCTTTTTTCCTCAAACGGTTAACTTGTCAGGTGTTTTGGATGTGGCTTAACCGCCGCAGCCGCCGATAGTGACTTTAATCATCTTCTTGGCGCTGTACAGTTTGCCGCCGGATTTGACGACGGCAATGAGGTCAGAGGTCTTGCCCATTTTGACTCGACAGGAAATGAAGCCTTGTGTTGTGGGGCCCAGGTCATAACTGCTAGCCAGGGGTATGGGGTTCTTCTCAATGAAGATGGCGATGGATTCCACGCCGGACATGCCGGTGGAAATGGTGATGGGGACAACCGCGCCATTTTCTGCGATATCGGGTGCCTTGATCTTGATATCGCCACTTTCGATGACGTCGGAGGAGCCGAGGGCCGCCTCCATGCCGCCGTCGACACTCTTTGCCTCGAAGGCGGCTTTAGGCCATGCGGCCAGTACGCTTTGCGGGGTCAGTAAACCTGCGCCGGCGGCAACCCCCAGCATGCTGCTGGCAACGGTGCCCTTCAGGAAGCTTCTGCGTTTCATAATAGGGTGATCTCCTTCTAGCTTTAACCTTTTAAGTGACCCGTCGATTAACGTGTGTAGATAAATTCTACAACCTTATCGAGTTCTTCTTCGGTCAGAATTTTGTGTTTACCGTAGGGGGGCATGATGGTGTAAGGGTTGACCTTGGTGGCGTCCCAGATCTGGTCACGTAGATCTTTCTTGTCGGGATAGCGGTCAGCCATATTCACCAGGGCAGGGCCGATGTTGCCTTCCAGTGTGCCGTCCTTCATTTTGTGACATGCCAGACAGTTGCCTTTTTTGCGGTTGAAGGCAATGGCCTTTCCCTCCTCCACTACCGAGGCCCCTTCGGCAAGGGCAGCCTGGGGGGCAATGGCGAAACTGCCGAGCATCAAGGCCAGGGTACCGACCGCTGTTAGTGTGCAATTCGCGGATTTCCGCATTGCTGCTTCCTCCTTCTATTATTAGAAATATAAGTTATTTTTCGCTGGGTATTTAATTCTTATATGACGACTGTAAGCCGATTTTATTCCTTTGCAGGAAACGCTCACATCGTGTCAGTCCGTTGAGAGAATCCTGAACACCAAGGACTCTTATACCAGAATTGACGGACAGCACAACAGGTCGGCTGAAAAAATGCAGGGAAGGTGTGGGGGATATAAATGGCTGCTTTCCGCAGTGCCTGGTACTAATGCTTCTCGCTGCCGTCAGCCTGGGCAGTCTGAACTTCCTTCTTCCAGGCTGCAAGCCTGGCCTGCATGGCTAATTGTTCATACTGGCTTTTGGTGCCTTGCTCAATAGCCTGCTTCAGGTAGGTGATGGCTTGCACCGTATTGCCATCGATGTAATGTAATTCGGCCAGTGACTGGTAGGCATCGGCGTAGCGGCGAGCCGTTTTGGCGGCCTGGAAATGGAGGGCATACAGTCTGCGCTCAGGCCGGTAGCGAAGCTGCTGTTCCAGCAGTGCGCTCGCCTCGGTGGCATTGCCTTCCTTGAGCAGGGTTTCCGCCAGCATTTCTGTCAATGGCAGGTTGTTGGGGAACAGAATAAGGGCGGAGGCAAGCACCTTGTGAGCGGCCTGAGGTTTATCTGCAGCCAACTCGATTTCGGCGGCGGTCAGGTGATACAGCACGCGCTGGGTATCATTTTTCAACAGCTGCCGTATGGCATTTCTTGCCTTATCGTATTGCTTCTCTGACAGCCAGCTTAATGCCTGCCGGTACTGGATGGCGGCTTGTGGTATTTCGTCCGCTGTTTTCTGCCGTTGCAGATAAATGCTGTCGCCACTGAGAACCTTCACGCGCGCCTTGATGAGTTGAAAGGTCAGGTCGTCACCTTTGCTGCCGGTGGTTATTTGCTCTGCGCGATTGCGCGCATCGGCGATACGGGAAAGGGTGAGCGGGTGGGTCTGCAGCAGTTCCAACGCGCGCAGACCGGCGTAGCGGTTGGCGGACTGCAGGGTCTCAAAGAAACTGACCATCTGGCGAGGGTCAAAGCCTGCCCGGGCCATCATGGTGATACCCACCCGGTCTGCCTCCTGCTCATGCATGCGCGAGTAGCTGAGCTGCTGCTGGGCAGAGCCGGCCATGGCGCCAGTCAGCACGGCCTGACCGGCTTGCGGATTCTGGCTGCCGATAAGGATGGCGGCGATCATGGCGGCGATGGTGGCGATTTCCACTCGCTGGCCGGCCTCAAATGAGCGTACCAGATGTCGCTGTACCACGTGTGACAGCTCATGGGCCAGAACCGACACCAGTTCACCCTCGGTGCGGGCGGAGAGGATCAACCCGGCGTGTACACCGATATAGCCTCCCGGTCCGGCAAAGGCATTGATCGACGGATCGTTGATGAGAAAAAAGGTGACCTTCTGCTCATGGCCGTCGACCTGCGAAATCAGGCGTTCGCCAAGATTTTGCAGATAAGCGGTGACGGCGGGATCGTCGAGGATATCCAGTGAGCGGCGTACGCTACGCATGAATTCCCGGCCGATCAGTCGCTCCTGTTCCGGGGTGATCAGATTACCACCGGCGTCGCCGATATCCGGCAGGTTCAGGGGCGTTGCCTCGCCGGCCCTGACGTCATGGAAAGGGGAAATGAAGCCTGCGATAAAGGCAAGAAGAAACAGAAGGATGGATCGAAGTTGCATCGGCTGACGTGAGCGGGATACCCGCGTTTGGGAAAGTCGAGTGTAGAGTGAATTTTGTTTAATGGCGAGCATTCCTTATCAAAAGAATAGATATGAATATCAGCTGATCAACAATATCTGTGACCTCCTTTGCGGGTGCCGCCTGAATATGTTGCAGGTTTTTTGTGAATGATCCGATACCTATCTGAGATTGCCAGCCTGTGATTTTGTTCACCACAAGACAGGCGAATTCGGGTTGCATTTTCCCCGACTTTGGAATATAAGTTGACAATTGAATTCTAATAAAGGTTCCACAACCGCCGTTGGGAGTCTGTCGGATTTAGGCGATCATCGCGAGGGAAGGCTGCCCCAGCAGGTCAGTCCAGAATATGACAGACACCTGGCGTAACAACTACAGAAGGAGTTTAAAATGGCTGATTTTGATCAAGAGCTGGACGCATCCGGCCTCAATTGCCCGCTGCCGATTCTGCGCGCCAAAAAGGCACTGGCAGCCCTGAGCGCAGGTCAGGTTCTGCATATCATCGCCACCGATCCCGGCTCCGTAAAGGATTTTGAAGCCTTTGCCAAGCAGACGGGAAATGAGCTGGTGGAGTCCCGCGAAGAAGGCGGCAAGTTTCATTTTCTGATGAAAAAGAACTAACGGGACGGCCTTGGCCTGATCCGGAGGGGGGATTATGTCTGAAAAAAAGTTGGCGATTATTGCGACCAAGGGCAGTCTGGACTGGGCCTATCCGCCCTTCATACTGGCTTCCACGGCAGCCGCACTGGGTTATGAGGTGGAGATATTCTGCACCTTCTATGGCCTGCAACTGTTGCGTAAAAACATGGATCTGAAGGTCACGTCACTGGGCAACCCGGGCATGCCCATGCCTATGCCCATGCCGGTATTGCTGCAGGCATTGCCGGGCATGCAGTCCATGATGACCATGATGATGAAACAGAAGATGAAGTCCAAGGGCGTCGCCAGTCTTGAAGAACTGCGTGAGCTGTGCATTGAGGCCGAGGTCAGGCTGGTTGCCTGTCAGATGACGGTGGACCTGTTTGATTTCAATACCAGCGATTTTATCGACGGTATCGAATACGGGGGTGCCGCGACATTCTTCGAGTTTGCAGGTGAGTCTGATATTACGTTGTTTGTTTGAAGGTTGCGGTCAGCTTGGCCATAGGTAGGGTGGGCACGTTTTGTGTGCCCACGCGGTTGATTCACATTTCTCGTGGGCACAGAAAGCTCGCCCACCCTACCAAGCTATAATAGACGACCGAAACAACCTGCCTTCAAACGCCACCCTTCAACAACCCATACAACAAGCAATACGGATAAATCCAGGCGCTTAAAAGGCGCTGGTTTTCACCTTTGATCGGGACGAATCATGTGTTATTTCAGGGCCTTTGAATAAAGGGGTAGTTCCACGGAACTACCCCTTTTTCTTGCGCTGGATTGCGGGCGGTTATACCCGGTGTGAGCTTAGAACACCCAGACGACCTGACCGCTGAATATATCCACGTCGCTTTCGTATGAGCCTTTTAGACGATCCCCTGTCGCTCCTATACGATTGATCTCGGCGTCCTTTGCGAACAGGTGGGCGTAGCCAAAATCAAGGGTGAGGTTCTTTGCCACCTGGTAGCCAAGACCCAGCGCCAGCCAGGTACGGTCACTGCCCGGGCTGCGTGCAGAGCGCAGTTCGGCACTGGGAACGGGTGACTTGTCATAGGCGATACCGGCGCGGTAGATCCAGGTTTGGCTGGGGGTAAAATTGACGCCGAGCGAGTAGCGATTGACGTCTTTCCAGTTGTTGACTTCCTCCGATGGATCCTTGGCGGGGTTCTCGAACTCTATTACCAGTTTGTCGTAGCTGCTCCAGCCGGTGCGGGTGATGTCTGCCAGTAGTGTCCAGCTGTTGGTGAGCTGATGGAACAGGCTCAGGGACAGTGTGCTTGGCAGGTCGATGTCTCCGCTAATATCGGTGTCAGCGAAGGCTGGCCCAAAGACTGGCTGAGCTGCTGCCGGTAGGGTGAAGTCGGCCTTACCGTCCAGGGAGTGCTTGACCTGGGAGCGGTAAGCCAGTCCGACGCGGGTGGCCTCTGTGGGGGCGAACAGCACGCCGAGGTTATAACCAAAGCCCCAACTGGTACCCGTGACATCGGCGAAGCCGTCGGTAGCCGGTGTCTGGGGTGTGACAAGCCCCGTGGCGAGACAGGTACCTGCGGGGAGTATTCCTTGAGCTTGAGCTCCCAGACAGGCCGAGCTGAAATCCACCGCATTGGTCAGCTTGGCTTTGAAATACTGGATGTTTGCGCCCAGCCCGACGGACCATTGCGGATTGACCTTGAAGGCCAGGGAGGGGTTGATGTTGATGACTTCTACAGCCGTCTCGACCGCTTGGTAGCGGCCTTTCCAGTCTTTGTCATAGTTGGTGCCCAAACCGAAGGGCACGCTGATGCCGAGGCCGAGTTTCACCTCGTCGTTAATGTCGGCGACCAAAAAGAGATTGGGTATCACGGCCAGATCAGCGGCATCTCCACCATCGCTCCCGCCAGCACTGGAGCCATTATCAGTAAATTTGGTGGAAGGCTGAATGATGTGCAGTCCGACAAGAACCTGGTTGCCATCGAGCAGGGTCATGCCGGCTGGATTGAAAAAGATCGTGCTGGCGTCTTCGGCGCTTGCCGCAGCGCCTGCGTAGGCGTTGCCCAGTCCTTTGACACCCTGCTCAATAAGTGCAAAACCGCCGGCGTGGCTGACTGATGCCCCCAGCCCAAAGGCGGTCAGTGCCGTGGCTGCCAGCGTTAAGCGGATAGGTGTTCTCATGCTGCGCTCCTCCATAGTGTGATTGTTCACCCAAGGGTGCCATGGTACTTAAGCGGTCGTCGTGGGGGGACCCATTTAGACCCGGTTTTTCTAAAAAATGAGGTGAATAGAGGGCGTCTATAACAAAGATAATCGAATTAAGCCAGACAAATGGGTAATTCCGCAGTGAATCAGTCTTGAATCCAACGGTCTTCTGTTGCCTGTATTTAGTACACAATCAATCGGGTTCTATGCTTGGCGTGCATGGGATATAAGTAAATTAGCGGATCCTAACCTTTATTTTTTTATAGGCCAATTTAATAAATCTGTTGATTATAATATTGACAATTACTGATTTTCATAGACAGACTGTGTCAGCCTCGAAAAGAGAAAAGAAGCATTTTTGTCGCGACATACGAGGGTGGGAGGATGCATGGATTTCACTAAGAAAAGTATTATTTCAATGGTGGTGGTCACCGCTTTATCGGTGCCATTTTCGGCCTGGGCCACGAACGGGATGAATCTGGAGGCCTATGGTCCCATTGCCGGCGGCATGGGTGGGGCGGCATTTGCTTACGACAATGGCACTGCAGCGGTAATGAATAATCCGGCTACCCTGGGCATGATGGAAGAAGGCAGCCGGCTGGATGTCGCAGTAGGTTCTCTAGGGCCCGACATTTCAAGCTCAATGGATGGCATGCCCGACGCGGACTCATCCGCCACCGCCTTTTACATGCCGGCAGTGGGCTGGGTGAAGAAGAGCGGTGCATTGGCCTATGGTGTGGGCGTCTTTGCTCAGGGCGGTATGGGTACGGAGTATGGTTCTAACTCTTTTCTGACGGCGGGCTCCAACAAGACGGTCCGCTCCGAGGTGGGGGTGGGGCGCTTCCTGGTCCCGCTGAGCTATAGCGTCAATGACAATTTCAATATTGCCGGCAGTCTTGACTACGTTTGGGCTAGCATGGATTTGAAGATGGCCCTGACCGGGGCGCAGTTTGGGGACATGTTGGATCCTGGCTACGGTGGCACCCAGGAATACGGCGCGGCCAGTGGCTCCATGGTCGACAGTATGATGGGCATGGTTGGAACGGCACTGGACTCCACGGGGCCCGTCAACTGGGCACGCTTCGATTTCTCCAACAACAGCCCTTTCCTCGGCGAGGCCTTCGGCAGCGGTTTTGCCGGCAAGCTGGGTTTCACCTACACGGTTGGCAGCCGCTGGACGGTGGGCGCCACCTATCACTCCAAGACCAGCCTGGGCGACATGACCACCAGCAACGCCTCGGTCAGCATGAACGTCAATATGGATGATGGCATCCTCGGGGGCGGCGCCCCCGTCGGTACCTACAGTGCCGTCAGCATCCCCGTATCGGGCAAGATCAGGGTCAAGGACTTCCAGTGGCCGGAGACCTACGGCATCGGCGCCGCCTTCCAGGCCACGGACAAGATCATGATCGCCGTCGACATCAAACGCATCGGCTGGGAAAGCGTGATGAAGAACTTTGAAATGAGCTTCGTGGCGGATGCGACGCAGGACAACCCCCTGGCGGCAGGCTTCGCCGGCCAGACCCTGGATGCCACCATGTACCAGAACTGGAAGGACCAGACGGTCATTGCCCTTGGCGCCAGCTTCCAGACCACCGAGCAACTGGTGCTTCGAGTGGGCTACAACGGCTCGAGCAATCCGGTGCCGGACAAATACCTTAACCCCCTGTTCCCGGCGACCATCGAGAACAATTTCACCTTCGGTGGCGGTTTTGAGATCAACAAGGTCTCCAGCGTGAACGCCTCCATGACCTATGCCCCCGAGGTCTCCGCCACCAATGGTCAGGGCGTGACGGTCAGCCATAGCCAGATCAACTGGCAGGTGATGTATTCCCATCGGTTCTGAGTGGGGCCGTGCCTGAAACGAAGTTGGGTGTTTCAGGACACCCAAACAGATATGCACCCGCTTGCGCACGGCGGCGCTGACATGCAGGGCCGTGTGTGTAGGCGCGGGCCAGGCCCGCGATAGTCCTGCATTTCACCACAGAGAACAGAGATAGAAGATCTGGACATTGTGGAAGCGGCTTCAGCCGCGCATGAAACCCGCCTTCTTCGCGGCTGAAGCCGCTCCCACAGGTTGTTTTTGTTGTTTTTCGCGGGCATGGCCCGCTCCTGCGCCCCATAGATTTCCTGGCCTCGGTCGTGGAAAAATTCTTCGTGTTCTTTGTGAACTTCGTGGAGGTATTGATGGGCCGCAAGGCATGGCAGGCAAGCGCCCACCCAACGCCGGAAGCCGAGTGCTGTTTAGCGGCGTGTGTTTTTGTCATTGCTCGTCTTAGTATGTCAGACTTACGCGCGTTATTGGCAACGATGCCGGCGACTGACAACGCGGGATCGTCTGAGGAACAGTCATGAATCTTCACGAATTTCAGGCCAAGCATCTGTTTGCGGAATACGGTCTGCAGGTGCCGGACGGCCGGATGGTTGCCAGCCTGGGCGAGGCCCACGAGGCGGCGCAGGCCCTCGGCGGCTCGCGCTGGGTGGTCAAGGCGCAGGTGCACGCCGGTGGCCGCGGCAAGGGCGGCGGCGTCAAGCTGGTGAATAGCGAGGATGAGCTGGAAGCCGCCGTCAAGGCCATGCTGGGCATGCGCCTGGTCACCCACCAGACCGGCCCCAAGGGCCTGCCGGTGAACAGGCTGTTGATCGAGGCGACGTGCGACATCGCCCGCGAACTCTATCTCGGCGCGCTCATCGACCGCGCCCGTAACCGCATCGTGTTCATGGCCTCCAGCGAGGGTGGCATGGATATCGAGGCGGTGGCCGCCGAGACCCCGGAGAAGATTCTCACCGTGACGGTCGATCCCGTCGCCGGCCTGCAGGGCTACCAGTGCCGTCAGCTGGCCTTCGGTCTTGGCCTCGAGGGCGCGCAGATTCGTGAGTTGACCCGGGCCATGCTCGGCCTCTATCGCTTGTTCACGGAAAAGGACCTCAGCCTGGTGGAGATCAATCCGCTGGTGGTCACTGGCGACGACCGCCTGCTGGCCCTGGATGCCAAGGTCAATATCGACGACAACGCCCTGTTCCGGCAGAAGGCGCTGGAAGAATTGCGCGACCCGACGCAGGAAGATCCCAGCGAGCACAAGGCTCAACAGTTCGACCTCAATTACGTCACCCTCAATGGCAATATCGGCTGCATGGTCAACGGTGCCGGTCTGGCCATGGCCACCATGGACATCATCAAGCTGCACGGCGGTGATCCGGCCAACTTCCTCGACGTGGGTGGTGGCACCACCGCCGAGCGCGTGGCCGAGGCCCTCAAGTTGATCGTTGCCGACCATAAGGTGGAGGCGATCCTGGTCAACATCTTCGGCGGCATCGTGCGCTGTGACCTGATCGCCGACGGCATCGTCGCGGCGATCAAAGAGGTGGGGCTGGAGATTCCCGTGGTCGTGCGTCTCGAAGGCACCAACGCCGAGCAGGGCCGCGAGATCCTCGCCCACAGCGGGCTGGCGGTGACCCCCGCCGACGGCTTGGCTGACGCTGCCGCCAAGGTGGTGGCTGCCGCAGGAGGACAGGGCTGATGGCCATTCTCGTCAATAAAGACACCCGCGTCATCGTCCAGGGTTTCACCGGCAGGCAGGGCACCTTCCATGCCGAACAGGCCATCGCCTACGGCACCCGGCTGGCCGGCGGAGTCACCCCCGGCAAGGGTGGGCAGACCCACCTCGAGCGTCCCGTGTTCAACACCGTGCGCGACGCGGTGGACGAGACCGGCGCCGATGCCAGCCTGATCTTCGTTCCCGCCGCCTTCGCCGCCGATGCCATTCTCGAGGCCGAGGATGCCGGCATCGCCGTCATCGTCTGCATCACCGAGGGCATCCCGGTGCAGGATATGGTGAAGGTAAAGGCGGTACTCGCGCGCAGCGAATCGTGCCTTATCGGCCCCAACTGCCCCGGCATCATCACCCCCGGCGCCTGCAAGATCGGTATTATGCCCGGTGCTATCCACCAGCCTGGCAGGATCGGCATTGTCTCCCGCTCCGGCACCCTGACCTACGAGGCGGTCTATCAGACCACGATCAACGGTCTGGGGCAGAGCACCTGCGTTGGCATCGGTGGCGACCCCATCCAGGGTATGAACTTCATCGACTGTCTGGCATTGTTCGAGCAGGATCCACAGACCGAGGGCATTATTTTGGTGGGCGAGATCGGCGGCACCGCCGAGGAAGAGGCGGCGGAGTACATCCAGTCTCGGGTCAGCAAGCCCGTGGTGGGCTATATCGCCGGTGTCACTGCCCCGGCCGGCAAACGCATGGGCCACGCCGGCGCCATCATTGCCGGTGGCAAGGGCACCGC
Source organism: uncultured Gammaproteobacteria bacterium (assembly GCA_913009875.1). GTDB lineage: Bacteria > Pseudomonadota > Gammaproteobacteria > SZUA-152 > SZUA-152 > DRQN01. The sequence goes on from CAJVYS010000011.1 coordinate 39,333, forward strand.
CGCTGACAAGTTCGCCGCACTGGAGACGGCCGGTGTTACCGTAGCCCATTCCCCGGCCGAGCTGGGGGCGCGCATGCTGGAGGCGCTGGACGGCTGATTTCGTTATTTGCCACAGAGACACAGAGGGCACAGAGGGACTGAAGTGCTCTATTTGTAGGAGCGGCTCCCTCAGGCCGCGATGGGTTTTTCGGCAGTGTTATCGCGGCCTGAGGGACCGCTCCTACCCATAAAAACTCTGTGTCCTCTGTGGCGAATCAAACCCGTATTTTCTCAGGCAAGAAAACCATGTCCCGTTCCCTTCGCATCGTCATGGCCCAGATCGACCTGCTGGTGGGTGATATCGACGGCAATGCCGAAAAGATCATTGCCACGGCTGAAAAGGCCCGCGATGAACTCCATGCACAGGCCATTGTCTTCCCCGAGCTAACCTTAAGTGGTTATCCGCCGGAAGACCTGCTGCTGCGCCCCGGTTTCAATCGTCGTATTGCCGCCGCGCTGGCCCACGTCGCCGAGCAGGTGCATGGCATCGACGTGATCCTCGGCTATCCACGGCAGACGGAGGTTGGTCTCTATAATGCTGCCAGCCTGTTGCGTGATGGTGCAGTCGTCGCCACCTACGACAAGTTCGAGCTGCCCAATTACAGTGTGTTTGATGAGAAACGCTATTTTGCCGCCGGTAACGAGCCCTGCGTGGTGGAGATTGCCGGGGTGCCGATAGGCATCACACTCTGCGAGGACATCTGGTATCCGCACGCGGCGCACGCGGCGAAGGCGGCGGGGGCGCGCCTGCTGGTCAATCTCAACGCTTCACCGTTTCACCTCGGCAAGCGTGACGAGCGTATCGAAGCGCTGCGCGCACGTATCACCGAGACCGGCCTGCCGGTGCTCTATGTCAATCTGGTGGGCGGGCAAGACGAGCTGGTGTTCGACGGTGCCTCGTTGGTGATGAATGCTGATGGCAGTCTGGCGCAACGCGCCCCGGCCTTCGAAGAGGGGCTGTATCCCGCCGATTTCACGGTCAATGATGATGGCCGTGTGAGCGTGGTACAGGGCACGGTCAGTACCCCGAGTTGCCAGGAAGAGAGCGCCTACAAGGCTCTCGTTCTGGGGGTGCGCGATTACATCGAAAAGAATGGCTTCCCCGGCGCCATCATCGGCCTCTCCGGTGGCATTGATTCGGCCCTCACCCTGGCGGTGGCGGTGGACGCCATCGGTGCCGGGCGCGTGGAGGCGGTGATGATGCCCTCGCGCTACACCATGGACATCAGCCTGACCGATGCCCATGCCGAGGCTGAGACGCTGGGCGTGGAGTATCATGTGTTGCCCATCGAGCCGGCCTTCAAGACCTTTCTCGACATTCTCAAGGACGAGTTTGCCGGTACAAGCCCCGATACCACGGAAGAGAACATCCAGGCCCGCTGTCGTGCCGTGCTGCTGATGGCGATCTCCAACAAGAAGCACAAGGTGGTATTGAGTACAGGCAACAAGAGCGAGATATCGGTGGGTTATTCCACCCTCTATGGCGATATGGCCGGCGGTTTTGACGTACTCAAAGACGTGCCCAAGACCCTGGTCTATCGCCTCAGTGAATACCGTAATACTCTGTCGCCGGTGATTCCGCGGCGCGTCATTGAGCGCCCACCGTCGGCGGAGCTGGCCCCGGATCAGAAGGACAGTGACAGCCTGCCGCCCTACGATGTGTTGGATGCGATTTTGGAAATGTATGTGGAGCAGGATCGTTGTGCGGAAGAAATTGTCGCGGCGGGGTATGATACGGCCACCGTGGATCGGGTGATCCGGCTGGTGAACCGCAACGAATACAAGCGCCGTCAGGCGGCACCGGGGGTGCGCATTACCCGCCGCGCCTTTGGACGCGACCGGCGTTATCCCATAACCTCGGGTTATGACCGGCGTTAAGCCCGCTGCGCCGACGAACAACGAAGACAGGAGTGAGTGATGAAAAAGATTGAAGCAGTGATCAAGCCCTTCAAGCTGGACGATGTACGCGAGGCCCTGTCAGAGATTGGCATCACCGGCATGACCGTGACCGAGGTCAAGGGCTTTGGCCGTCAGAAGGGGCATACTGAACTGTACCGCGGTGCTGAATATGTAGTGGACTTCCTGCCCAAGGTGAAGCTGGAAATCGTGGTTTCGGTGGATCGTGTCGATGCCTCTATCGAGGCCATTACCACCGCGGCTCGCACCGGTAAGATCGGCGACGGCAAGATCTTCGTCTCCTCGGTGGAGCGTGCGGTGCGCATCCGCACTGGTGAGCAGGACAACGAAGCGCTCTGAGCCTTTTGGACCGCCGGCTCGGTTGACAAAAAAGGGCGCCCGGCAATAGGCCGGGCGCCCTTTTTTCGACCTGGAGCAGGGCCGGTCCTCGGTGGTTTTCCCCGGCTACGACATGAAACGCAAAGGTCGCAAAGACGCAGAGGCCGCAAAGGAAGATCAAATCAAAAACTTTGCGCTCTCTGCGCCTTTGCGTTCTTTGCGTTAATTTCCCACATCGACAAAGGCGCCTTTTCTGGCTCGTGGCACCGCGGGGCGGAAATCCTTGGCTATGGAGGGCCGGTATCGAAATCGGCGTCGGCGGTTTCCAGCGGGGTGGGGAAGTTGAGTTCTTTTACCCGCCGCACGTCTGTGGCCAGATCCTGCAGACCCAGTCCTTCGTAAGCGGTGATGAGAATATCCAGCGCGGTGGGAATCGTCGGTGAGCGGGGATAGGTTTCCAACACAAAGGTGACGCGTTTGGCGGCCGCCACATAGGCATGCCGCTTGAGATAGTAGCGTGCCACGTGGATTTCGTGCTCGGCCAGATGTTCACGCAGTATCTTCATATGACGCACGGCATCTTCCACATAGCGGCTGTCCGGGAAACGTTGCACCAACTGGTTGAAGTAGTTGAAAGACTGCCGTGCCGAGCTGGGGTCGAGCAGGCTGGGGTCGATGGTGACGGCAAAATCCAGCGGGTTGTCTTTCTTGCTGGCGCTGGCCAGGCCGCGCAGGTAATAAGCGTAATCCACGTTGGGATGACGTGGATGCAGCTTGATGAAACGGTCGGCGGCGGCGATGGCCGAATCCGGTTCCTCGAATTTGTAATAGGCGTAGGCGGTGTCCAGCTGCGCCTGTTCGGCGTATTTACCGAAGGGATACTTGGCCTCCAGGGTCTCGAAGTGCTTGATGGCCGACTCGTAGTCACCGGCCTGCAGCGCGGCCTTGGCCTCGCTGTAGAGCAGTTCGGCAGACCACTTGCTGCTGTCATCCAGCGTGGAGGCGCAGCCGCCGAGAAATAGCGCGGCCAGCAGCAGGGCGGGCAGCAGGCGGTACGGTGTGTCGATGGAGGTATTCAGGGCCGTGGTCTCGGAAAGGGACAGAAAGGGGCAATTGCCGTAAAGCGGGTTATTATAGCGGCCCGGCGGGGTAGAGAACACCGCCGTCATGTTCAGTTAGAGACAATCCATGACCGAGTCCCACAGATTGACCGAAATCATCCCCGAGAAGCTGGCCGGCCTGCGCCTGGATCAGGCCCTGGCGGCACTGTTCCCCGATTATTCCCGCGCCCGCCTGACGCGCTGGATCAAGGAGGGTCACGTGCAGGTGGATGGCAGGCACCTGCGTCCCCGTGACGCCGTGCACGGCGGCGAGGAGGTGGTACTGGAGGCGGAGCAGGAGGTTGAAACCACCTGGCGCGCGCAGGATATTCCGCTGGATATCGTCTTTGAAGACGAGGCCGTGCTGGTCATCAACAAGCCCGCCGGGCTGGTGGTGCACCCCGGTGCCGGTAACATGGACGGCACTCTGAGTAATGCTCTGCTGCACTACGACCCCGCGCTGGAACAGGTGCCGCGCGCCGGCGTGGTGCACCGCCTCGACAAGGACACCAGCGGCCTGCTGGTGGTGGCACGTACCCTGATGGCACGGAAATCGCTGGTGGAACAGCTACAGGCGCGCGACTTCGAGCGTGAATACCTGGCCCTCGCCGTGGGTCTGATGACCGCCGGCGGCACCGTGGAGGCGCCCATCGGCCGGCACCCCACCCACCGTCTGCGTCAGGCCGTGGTGCCCGGTGGACGTGAGGCCATCACCCATTACCGGGTCGAGGAGCGTTTTCGCGCCCATACCCTGCTGCGCGTGAAGCTGGAGACCGGTCGCACCCACCAGATCCGTGTGCACATGGCCTATCTGAAATATCCACTGGTGGGCGACCCGGTCTACGGCGGCCGCCTGCGCATCCCCGCCGGTGCCACGCCGGGGCTGGATGCCGCCTTGCGTGTTTTCAAGCGTCAGGCCCTGCATGCCGAGCGACTGGGCTTCGAACATCCCATCAGCGGCGAGTCCGTGAGCTGGCAGGTTCCGTTGCCGGTCGACATGGCGGCGCTGGTGGATGCCTGCCGTGAAGACAGCGAATCGGTTTGACACCATGCTCGGACTGATTCCCGTGGACTGGCCGGCGCCGAAAAATGTACAGGCGGCCACCACCTCTCGCATTGGCGGTGTCAGCCGCGCACCCTTCGACAGCTTCAATCTGGCCGATCACGTCGGCGATCATCCGGCGGCGGTGCTGGCCAACCGTGAGCTGCTGCTGGAGGAACTGGCCTTGCCGGCGGAACCACTCTGGCTGAAACAGGTGCACGGTACCCGCATTGTTATGTTCGACGGCCCGCAGGTGGAATCACCCGAGGCCGATGCCAGCGTCAGTGCCGAACCCAACCGTGTGTGCGCCGTGCTTACCGCCGACTGCCTGCCGGTGCTGTTCTGCAACCGTACTGGCAGCCGCGTTGCCGCCGCCCACGCCGGTTGGCGGGGATTGGCAGCCGGTGTACTGGAGGCGACGGTGGCGCAGATGGCCGTTGCTCCGGACGAGATCATGGCCTGGCTCGGTCCTGCCATCGGCCCGCAGGCCTTTGAGGTGGGTGAGGATGTGCGCGCGGCCTTTGTCGACAACGATGCCGACAGCTCAGCCGCCTTCGAAACAACCGGCGACGACCGCTGGCTGGCCGACATCTACCGGCTCGCCCGCCAGAGACTGGCACGCGTTGGCGTGACCGCCGTATACGGCGGCGACCGCTGCACCGTCAGCGAGGCCGGCATGTTCTATTCCTGGCGCAGCGATGGCAACACCGGGCGCATGGCCAGTCTGGTGTGGCTGGCATCGTGAGAGGATGATTGCTTGTTTTTTTACCGCAAAGGGCGCGAAGGGATGCAAAGTGAATCGAGCAACGAATCACCAAAACCATAATTTATTCGTGCAGCGGCGTTGTGCTGTGTTGCTGGATTCCGGCTTGCGCCGGAATGACAAATAAAGCATTTTTTATCTTTGCGTCCCTTCGCGACCTTTGCGGTTAAAACAAACCACCCCGTAGGGCGGGCACTGCCCGCCGGCGAATCTGGACTATGCAACGGTGGGCGGTGCCCACCCAACAAAATGTGATTGGCTGGGTATTCGCCATGGAGGTCACCGAGCGAATAAGTTTGTTATTGGTTTTTCTCCGTGCACCTCTGTGTCCTCTGTGGTGAAAATTTTTGCCCGGCGTGAGATCGGAAGAGCACACGTCTGAACTCCAGTCACACTGATATATCTCGTATGCCGTCTTCTGCTTGAAAAAAAAAAAAAAGGAGAAAAAAAGATCGGAAGAGCGGATGAGTAGCAGTGCAGTGCGTTGAACTAGTATAAGCACAT
>CAJVYS010000012.1 GCA_913009875.1 uncultured Gammaproteobacteria bacterium
TGTCATCCACTGTTCACAGTATCTGCTCTGCACAGTATGCGTTGATGTCTCCTCGTTGACTCTTTTGACTTTTTGGTCTCGTCTGTGCTTCTCCTTATCTTTTTTTTTTTAATGATACGGCGACCACCGAGATCTACACTCTTTCCCTACACGACGCTCTTCCGATCTCTTCCACGTCACCTTGTCGCGCAGATACACCGGCAGGGCCTGCTCGGCGCTGACCGCCTCGCCAGCAGCGAAGGCAGCGGCACCCAGCTGTGATACCGCCGCCGCACGCGGCAGGGCCTTCGGCGCCTGCACCGATACCTGCCCGGCATGGCGCGCGCACAAGCTATCGCCGTACACACCCCAGCCGCTGCCGGCGCCCAGCCAGTCCTCGCCGCTCACGGCGGGTGTCGCAGCGGGGGCGACCACGCACTCCTCACCCTGCAGACGCACCAGGCCGCTTTCGCCGCGCCGGTACCGGCCCCAGTAAACCTCGTCCATGCGCGCGTCGATGGCCGCCAGCACCCGCGCGGCATCGGTAGCCTGCGCCAGTGCCGCCAGGGTCGAGATGGGCAACACCGGAAGATCCGCGCCAAAGGCCACACCCTGCGCCACGCCCACGCCGATACGGACACCGGTGAAGGCGCCGGGGCCGCGGCCGAAGGCCAGTGCATCCACCTGCTGCAGAGAGATATCGGCCTCTGCCAGTAAAGACTCCAGCATGGGCAGAATCAATGCTGAATGCCCGCGCGGGGCGATCTCGAAGCGCTCGCAGATCTCACCATCGATGTTCAGCGCTGCGGAACAGGCCTCGGTGGCGGTTTCCAGTGCGAGTATGATCATTTCAGCTCCTGTGCAATCGGTCATTTGCCACGGAGGCACAAAGGACACAGAGTATTTTTTCTCGTTACACCGCTCTGCGGTGTCACGCAAAGGGATGGATCATTCTACCGCGAGCAGCGTGGCGCTGAGCGCCACAGAGGCACGGAGTGCATGGAGAACACCTGGCCAACCTGTGGGAGCGGCTTTAGCCGCGATGACTATGGCAGCAAGTCATTCGCGGCTAAAGCCGCTCCCACAAGTTGTATGTTTTCTCCCACAAATTTTTATGTTTTCTCTGTGCACTCCGTGCCTCTGTAGCGCAAAAAAATCAGTCAACAAAAAAGGCCTGCACATCCGCCACCTCGCGTGTCACCGGCATCGGCGGCAGGCTGGCACGGAACACGCGGCCATAGGGCTTGGTTTGCAGGCGCGGGTCACAAAGCATCAGCACACCACGGTCACTGACGTCGCGAATCAGCCGTCCCACGCCCTGCTTCAGGGTTATGACCGCTTGCGGCAGCTGGTGTTGCATGAACGGGTTCATGCCCTGCTCGCGCATGGCGGCGAGACGCGCGGCGAGCACCGGATCGTCGGGGGCGGCGAAGGGTAGCTTGTCGATAATCACGCAGGACAGCGCCTCGCCGCGCACGTCCACGCCCTCCCAGAAACTGCTGGTGCCCACCAGCACCGCGTTGCCCGCCTCGCGGAAACGATCCAGCAATTCGCCACGCGGCGCGTCACCCTGCACCAGCAAGGGGTAGGCGATGTAGTCACGCAGCAGCTCGGCCGCCGCCTTCAGCGCGCGATGGCTGGTCATCAGAAAAAAGGCCCGCCCGCGACTGGCAGCCAGCACCGGCAACGCCGCCTGCACCACCGCCTCGGTGTAACCCGGACTGTTGGGCTCGGGCATCTGCGGCGGCAGATACATGAGGGTCTGATGGGGATAGTCGAAGGGGCTGTCCCACTGCCGGCCGCAGCTTTCGTCGAGGCCGAGGCCGTGGGCGAAGTGAGCGAAACTGCTGCCGACCGCAAGGGTCGCGGAGGTGAAAACCCACGCGCTCTTCTGTCGCTCGACATAACTGCGGAAGGTATCGCCGATGTCCAGCGGTGTCTCGTGCAGCATGAAACCGCGCGGGGTGGTTTCGAACCAGAGGATGGCCGACTTCTGTGCGGCCTCCGCTTCGCCCGCTTCTGCGGTGGATTCAACGGCGACCGACTCAATGCCGTCGACAAAGCGCAACAGCTGCGCCTGTAATTCCTGACTGCGTCGCCAGCAGCGCTCCAGACCCTTGCCACACTCGGCCACGGACTCCAGATAGGCCTCCAGTTCTCCCAGAGCCTGACGCAAAACGTCCATGGCCGAACCACCACCCTGCCAGGGCGCCCGGCGGGCGAAACGCCCCAGTGACAGACGAAAATCGCGCACGGCCTTTTCCAGTGTCGCGGCGATGTCCTTGGCCTCGCGCGGGTCCGGGGCCTCGGCGTGGATCTCCAGCAGGGCATCGCGGCTCAGATCCAGCAATTGACGACTACCGAGATTGACGCCGAAAAAGTTGCTCGCCACGGCCGGCAGCTGGTGGGCCTCATCGAAGATGAAGGCGTTGACGCCCGGCAGCACCTCGCCAAAGCCCTCATCACGCAGGGCCATGTCGGCGAAGAACAGATGATGGTTGACCACCAGCACCTCAGCCGCCTGCGCCGCCTTGCGCGCCTTGACCACGAAGCAGTCGGCGAAGGCCGGGCATTCGCCACCCAGGCAGTTGTCGGTGGTGGAGGTGACGCGCGGCCAGATGGGGGCGTCTTCGGGGATGCCGTCCAGCTCGGCGATATCGCCACTCTCGGTGCGCCCGGCCCAGCTGCGTACGCGCGCCAGCTGATCCTGCTGCGCGGGCGGCAGGCGTCCGCCGGCCTCGGTCACCTGCAGGCGATGCGGGCAGAGGTAATTGGCGCGCCCCTTGAGCAGGGCAATGGAGGTGGCGACGCCCAACGCCTTGCGCACCGTGGGCAGGTCGCGGTGGAAGAGCTGATCCTGCAGATTCTTGGTGCCGGTGGAGATGAGCACCTTCTGCCCGCACAGCAGCGCCGGCACCAGATAGGCGAAGGTCTTGCCGGTGCCGGTGCCGGCCTCGGCGATGAGCAGGCCGTTATTGTCCAGCGTCGACGCCACCGCCTCGGCCATTTCCTGCTGTTGGCGGCGCGGGGCGAAACCGGGGATGTGATGGGCAAGGGGGCCGGCGGCCCCGAGCAGTTCGGAAATGCTGAACATGGGGAATGTGCCGCGCGGGCGGCGCTCAGGCCGCCGTTTCGTCGTCGATCAGGCCGCGTTCCTGCGACCACACCAGGCGGCCGATGGCACGGAAGCGTGCCACGGACATGGCGCCACGTTTTGCACGGCTGGCCGAGGTATCCGCCATGGCCTCGGTGATGGCCTCACGGGCGGCCTCGATGATCTGCTGCGGTTCGTAATTCTCGTCCATGATGATCAGCATCACGCTGTCCCAGTCCTGATCCACCTTGATCTGGCCGATGCGTTGACCGCTCTTCTTATCGTTGAAAATGGTGCGGCCCTTGATCTGGATGCGGCGGCCTTCGCGCGGCCCGGTGCCAATGGCGTCGTAACCACCGGCACCCGGCTCGGCGGGGATCAGCTTCAGCAGGCGGATCACGTCGTGCACCGCGATCTCGGTGCTGATGCCCAGTGCCTTGCCGGTGGCGCGCCGGTAATCCGCCGCCAGCTTGCGCGCCTCCAGCATCAGCTTGTCTACGTCGTATACCGCCATGGCTGTCGTGTTCTGCCCATCTTTTCTAACCAAATGTCGCGCCATTATGACCGCAAGTCATTGAAAAATCACTCGGCCGACGTTTCGGACCGACAAGGGCATCAACTCCGTGCCGCAGCCTGACGCGCCTGTTCGACGAGACGCCGGTTCTTCTCCCGCAACACCGTATCCCCTGGCGCCAGACTGTTGGATTTGTTGGCCAGACTCACCGCCTGCGCATAGCGCCCCTGGCGAAAGCGCACCGTGGCCAAGTGGTGCCACAGCCAGGCATTGCGCGGTTCAATGCGCAAAGCACGCTCCAGCAGCGCCGCCGCCTGTTCCCATTGCCCGGCCTGAACGTGGGTATCGGCCCGGGCCAGCAGCGAGGTCGCCGCCCGGCCGGTCACCGCCGATGCGTCTTCCTCACCCGTCTGCGGCCCGGCACAGGCAGTGACAAAGAGGGCGAACACGATAGGAATAATATGTCGCAGAGGAAAGAAAAGGTGTCTTGGCATGTCTTATTATTATCTATACATTCAGGAAGCGGGAGGGATAATGGAGAAAATATAGCTCAAACCGATACTTAACTTGATAAACTCTCCACAAGCCACAAGTTTCTCCAACTCACGAAAACGGTTTCACTGCAAGATGTAGACATACGCGCATTATCCTCTAAAGTACGGTCCCTCATCGGACGAAGTTCCCCCTGTCGGCCACCGGCGCCCTTTGCCTGACCTGCCACAGCAAATAATATCGGGAATCAAAACCGTAACATCAACAATAAAAACACCTGGGGTGACAAAGTTACAGTCAGCACACTGCTGCTTCGCTAGTGTCCCGTGTCCCCCCGCAAATACCCATTGAGCAAGGAAACCACCATGAAAACGCTGCTACGCGTCGCACTGATCTGCACCCTTCCCTTCTCCACCGCCCTGTCTGCCGATGACCATTTCGCCCAGCGGCTCCAGGACAGCCGTGAGGCGGTACAGTCGTTCGCCCGTGCCCTGAAGGGAAACCTGCAGAATGTCCTGCAGAAAAAGGGGCCGGCGGAGGCAGTGGAGGCCTGCAGTTCCATCGCGCCACTGATCGCCATGACCAAGTCCAAGTCCTATAGCTGGAAGATCAGCCGCACCAGCCTCAAGCTGCGTGATCCCGATAACGCCCCCGATGCCTGGGAACGTGCCGTGATGGAACAGTTTGAGGCACGCAAGGCCAAGGGCGAAGATGTCAACAAGCTGGAGTACTACGAAGTGGTGGAGATGGACGGCAACAGGATGTTTCGCTATATGAAGGCCATTCCCACGCTGGAGAAGCCCTGCCTCATCTGCCACGGCAGCAACCTGCGCCCGGACGTCGTCGCCGCCCTCGACAAGCATTTTCCCCACGACAAGGCGCGGGGCTTCAAGGCCGGTGATATCCGCGGCGCCTTTACCATTATCCAGCCGCTGTAAGGGCCGTTGAAAAACCCTGTTACAACCAGTCGGTAAGGGCGATACCGACGCCCAGGCGATTCACCCGGGCGTCGTAGTCGATCAAGCTCTCGCCGTAGCCATTGAAATACTGCACATAGCCCTTCAGGCGCTCACCGATGGGAAAAGACCAGCCCAGCTCGACAGCGCCGCGATTCGTGCTGCGCAGGTTGTTGCGCAGCATCAGGCTGTAGGTATTCCTGCCGCGCTTGTAGATGCCGCGCAATTCACCATGGCCCATGTAATCCAGGATGTCCGGATTGTCGTCACCGCTGGGATCAGTGGCGCTGGTTTTTGACTCCTCGGGAATCCGGTACCAGGGACGCAGGCTGAGCACCATGTTGCGCCGCTCGAAGACGAAGTTGGCATAGAGGCGATTCCAGCTGCGCGACTGGGGGCCCGGACGGCCGTTGGACTGATGGTTCAGGCCCAGGACGATGACACGGTTGCGCAGGCCGAACAGACTCCACCGCTGCGGCAGCAACAGGAACACCTCCGGCTCATGGTTGGTCTCGCGGAAGGGACTGGAAAACTCGCTGCTGTAGGCCTGCCAGTAGGACTGGTTGGTGTAGGCGAAGAACAGCAGGCTGTCGCGGCCCAGCACGCCGCTGGCCACCTGAAACTTGAGGCTCAGCTGGAATTTCACCTCCAGATTCTGCAGCCGCCCTTCCAGACCCGCGTAGGGGGCCTCGTTGGGGCGGGAGTTGTAGGTAACCGGCAGCACATAGTTGGGTTTGTGGGCGGTGATAACAAAAGGATTGTTCTCGATCTGGCGCTCATCGAACAGACGCTCACTCACCACCGAGGCTTCCTCCGCCACCACCTGTCTGCAATATTCCCGCAGTTCACTCACCGGGGTATCCACCGCCGCCTGCTTGAGACGCTCCAGCAGGCATTGCGCCAATGCAGAACCATCAGCTGGGACAGGGCCGTCAGCGGACACAGAACCGTCGACCAACACAGCGTCATCAGCCACCACCGCGGTCGCGCAAAACGCCAGCACGCCAGCCAGCACATATCCGCAATATCTCTTAACCTTCATCGTTCGTTCGTCTCCCCACTTCGTGCGGCCCGTCTATCAAGGGCTGAAATCAATCCTGGCAGCGCGCCCGCTCACGCGGCGCGGTGCCCTCTGCAAAGGGCAGGCGTACGGCGCTACGGCAATCCTTGTCGATGCGTAGCCCGCTACGCGAATCCACCCATACCCACTCGACGCCCAGCGGTGCTGGCGGTTCAAAGGGCTGGACATCAAGTCGACGCAGGGTGTCGGCCCACACACGCAGGGCACCGCGCGCACCGGTGAGGCCTGCGGGCTGGTTGTCGTCACGCCCCAGCCACACCACCGCCAGGCGGTCACCGCTGAAGCCGGCGAACCAGCTATCACGCAAGTCGTCGGTGGTGCCGGTCTTGCCGGCCACGGTGAGCGACCCGGGCAGACTGCGATAGGCGGACTTGCCGGTGCCGTGACGCACCGCGTTGACCAACGCGGCATCGAGCAGGAACACGGGCAGCGCCGGCGCCGCCTGCACCACCTCCAGCGGGTAGCGTTGCAGTGGCCCACCCTGCGGCGTGAGCACGGCGCGGATGGCGCGCAGCGGGGTACGGAAGCCGCCGGCGGCGAGGGTGTGATACATCTGCGCCACCTCAAACGGCGACAGGCTGGCGGTGCCCAGCAGTTGCGCAGGCCAGGCGGGCAGCTCGCGCTCGATACCCAGCGCCTGCAGGGTATCGAGCACCGCCGGTACGCCCAATGCCAGGCCGAGGCGCGCCGTGGCCTGGTTGTAGGATTGAGCGAGGGCCTGGAACAACGGCACCTGGCCGTGGCTCTGGTGATCGAAATTGCGCGGCTGCCAGGTCTCGCCACCACCCAGATCAAGGGTCAATGGACCGTCGTCGAGTAGCGTGGCGAGGGTGTAGTCGCCGCGCGCCAGGGCCGTCAGGTAAATGGCCGGCTTGACCAGCGAGCCGATGGGCCGCTGCGCATCCAGAGCGCGGTTAAAGCCAGCGAAACGCGGATCGCGCCCGCCAACCACCGCCAGTACCTCTCCCGAATTGACGTCCACGGTCACCGAGCCGCCCTGCAGGTCCTCGCCCGGCAGGCGCGCGAGCTGCCCGCTGAGGGCCGCCTCGGCGGCCTGCTGCACCTCGGGATCGAGGCTGGTGAAGATGCGCAGGCCCTCGGAGCGCAGATCCTCATCGCTGTAATCACGCCGCAACTGACGGCGCACCAGGTCCATGAAGGCCGGCAAACGGGTGACGCCGCTGGTGGCACGCGGCGTCACCCCCAGCGAGTGCTCGCGGGCAACGGCCGCCTGCGCAGAATCAAGCATCCCCCGCTCGGCCATCAGGCTCAGCACCAGGTCACGGCGCTCGCGCGCTCGCACCGGATAGCGCCGCGGGTCGTAATAGGATGGCCCCTTCACCAGCGCCACCAGCAGGGCGATCTGCTCGATCTTCAGCTGCCCCAGCGGGCGCTCGAAATAGAACTGGCTGGCGAGGCCGAAGCCGTGGATGGCGCGGCGGCCGTCCTGTCCCAGATAGATCTCATTGAGATAGGCCTCGAGGATCTCGTCTTTGTCGTAGCGCCATTCCAGCAGCAGGGCCATGATGGCCTCGTTGAGCTTGCGCGTGAGGGTACGCTCGCTGCTAAGAAAGAAGTTTTTCACCAGCTGTTGGGTGAGGGTGCTGCCGCCCTGCACCGTGCGTCCGGCGTGCAAATTGGCCAGCAGTGCACGGCCAATGGCACGCGGCGAGACGCCGTGGTGCTGGTAGAAATCGCGGTCTTCCACCGTCAACAGCGCGTCGATGAGCAACGGCGGCACCTCGTCGAGGCGCACCAGCACGCGGTCTTCCTTATGGGCGGGGTAGATACGGCCGATCAGCGGCGGATCGAGGCGAACCAGATCCAGCACATCGCCGTTGTCGGCACGCCAGATATCGCTCAGGCCCCGGCGGGAAAATTCCACCCGCAGGGGGCGCGAGGGCTCACGGCCATCCCAGAAATCGAAGGCACGGGTGGTGATGACCAGACTACGCCCGAGCCGGGCATAGGTGCCGGGTTGGTGCGGACGATTGCGTTCACGATAGCCGAGACGCCGCAGTTCGGCCTGCAGTTGGTCAACCGTCAGCGCCTGTCCGGGATACAGCTCCAGCGGCCGCGCATAGACCTGCGCCGGCAGCGCCCAACGTTTGCCCTCGAACTGCTGGCGCACCTGACCGTCGAGCCAGGCCACATAAACCAGCAGCGCAATGAAGCCGATGACCGCGACGGCAAGCAGCGTGCGCAGCACCGGGCGCCTTTTCTGTGGGCGCCGGCGGCGGCTGGCGGGTTTGCGCCGGGGCTTGGGAGATTTGCGACGGGCCATTGTGCACTCAGGAGTCTGTCGGATTTGGGAATAATCGGCTGCGCTGATGGGAGAGCGGCCAAAATTCATCCGATTTTTCGTTAAATAGCACCACTATTCGCCTACAGGGATGTAGGCGAGGGGCGAGAGCAGGATGCGGTAGCTTAGCCTCAAAATCGGATGAATTTTGACTCACTCTCCCATCATGCTCGCTACGATTACCCAAACCCGACAGACTCCTAGCGGAAAAAGCCGCATTGTAACGCAATTCCGGCGGCTGATTTCTTACCCCGCCAGGCCCATACTCAGGACATCAAGCAGGCAAGGGGAAAAGACCGAACATGAACACGCAAAACCATCCGGCACTGATCAGTGCTCTGCTCGACCCCACCGCCTATGACCACCCGTGCCGGGATATCCAGCTCATCGAGACACACATCTCCTGGCTCCTCCTCACCGGCGACTACGCCTACAAGATCAAGAAGCCGGTGAACTTTGGCTTTCTGGACTTCTCCACCCTGCCCCTGCGCCAGCACTTCTGTACAGAGGAGATCCGGCTCAATGCCCGCCTTGCCCCGCAGATCTATCTGCGGGTAGTTCGCATTTCTGGAAGCGCCACAGAGCCCCACATCAATGGCGATGGGCCAGTATTGGAATACGCGGTAAAAATGCGTCAGTTCGACAATTCCGGTCTGTTTGACCAACTCATCGCGAGCAGCCGGCTAAGCCCGCAGATCATCAGCGACACGGCCGACACCCTGGCACGCTTCCACGGGGAAATAGCCGTCGCCGGGCCGGGCTCACCCTTTGGCGAACCCGACGCAGTACACCGGCCAGTGTGCGAAAACTTCGAGCAGTTGGAGCAACACGCAGCAGGCTTCCTCGCCATAAATGAACACCACGACACCTTCCAACACATCCGCCAGTGGAGCGAACAGACATTTACTGCGCTCGAAACCGTCCTTGCCCAACGAAAAACAGATGGCTTCATCCGCGAATGCCACGGCGATCTGCATCTGGGTAATATTGTATTGATCGACGGACAGGTCACGCCCTTCGACGGCATCGAATTCAACGAAAATCTGCGCTGGATCGACATCATGAGCGAAATAGCATTCCTGCTCATGGACCTGCAGGATCACGGCCGTGCCGACCTCGCCCATCGCCTGCTCAATGCCTGGCTGGAGATCAGCGGCGATTACGGCGGGCTGGCGGTTCTACGCTATTACCAGTGCTACCGTGCCATGGTGCGGGCCAAGGTGGCCGCATT
Organism: uncultured Gammaproteobacteria bacterium; assembly: GCA_913009875.1. Taxonomy (GTDB): domain Bacteria; phylum Pseudomonadota; class Gammaproteobacteria; order SZUA-152; family SZUA-152; genus DRQN01. The sequence continues at coordinate 9,650 of CAJVYS010000012.1, forward strand.
ACGCAGCGAGCAGGTTGGACCGGAAAAGACACAAGCCGAACTGGCCAACTATTTATCATTGGCCGAGCAATACACCCAACCCACCCGGCCGGCACTACTTATTACCCACGGACTGTCCGGCTCCGGTAAAAGCTGGCTGACGCAGGCCCTGCTGGAGGCTACCGGTGCCATCCGCCTGCGCTCGGACGTGGAACGCAAACGCCTCGCAGGGCTGGACCCGCTGTCACGCACGGCGTCCGCGCCGGGCGCGGGACTCTACGGTGCCGAATCCACGCATCGCACCTTTGAACATCTGGCGATGCTGGCCCGGCAGATTCTGCACGCAGGCTACGTGACGGTAGTGGACGCTACCTTCATCAAACGCGCCGAGCGGGAGCGCTTCCGGCAACTGGCGCATTCACTCGCCGTCCCCTTTCGCATCATTCACTGCAAGGCCGACACCGACACCCTGCACCAGCGCATCGAGACGCGGCAGGCCGAAGGTCGGGACGCCTCCGAGGCCGGACTGGCCGTGCTGGAGCTGCAAATGGCAAATCAGGAACTACTAAGTGAAGACGAACTGCGCAAGACCTTCATCGTGGACACGTCCGGCGACGTGGATCTATCCCCCATCGAGGCCTGGCTGAAAGACCTCGACCCGCCCCCCTCACCATAGCGTGCGCCATGCGCACAACTCCACCCCACCGCATAACCCTTGTGCGCACGGCGCACACTACGAGCGATAAAAAACCGAATTGGCCCCACACCGTAGTGTGCGCCATGCGCACAACTCACCCCACCGCATAACCCTTGTGCGCACGGCGCACACTACGAGCGATAAAAAACCGAATTGGCCCCATACCGTAGTGTGCGCCATGCGCACAACTCACCCCACCGCAAAATCCTTGTGCGCACGGCGCACACTACGAGCGATAAAAAACCGAATTGGCCCCACACCGTAGTGTGCGCCATGCGCACAACTCACCCCACCGCATAACCCTTGTGCGCACGGCGCACACTACGGCTTCCTGTAGCCTGATCATGCCGGCTCGCCAAAACTTTGCATCTTCCCCGCGCAAGGATCGATCCCACCCCAATCCGCGGGATAAACACCCCTTGCCACATAACGGTGAAAACTGGAATACGGCCAATCCACGGCCGCCCCGACATGGCCATGTTTCACCGGGTTCCAATGGATGTAGTCCATGTGTGCCTCGAAGTCGCTGTCGTCCCTGATCTGATGCTCCCAAAAGCGCCGTTGCCACAGGCCCGATTCTCGTCGCTTCAAATGGGAGACATTGACCGGGCCGGGGTGAAGACCTCGGGTCATCTGACTGACCAGCCGCTTGATAAGGCTCCATCGCATGGCGTAGTCCGCATCGGCTTCCGGCAGGGTCCAGATGCAGTGCAAATGATCCGGCAGCAATACGAAGGCATCGATATCGAACGGGTATCGCCGTTTGACCGTTCGAAAGCCTTCCTTCAATGCACGGTAATACGCCGGCTCCGTCAACACGGCCCGGCGCTTGTGGGTACAGACCGTGAAAAAATAGCTAGCCCCCGGTGTCCGGGCGCGGCGGTAGGTGGCCATCCGTCATCCTTGAAAATTCCTCTCCACGTGGCACACGTTGCCATGAACCACCACAAGTAGCGTGCGCTGTGCGCACGATTGGAACCACAGGGCATAATGCGCTCATGGCGCACGCAATCTCAACCACCCCTTCAGGTAGCGTGCGCCGTGCACACGATTGATTCCGTTGCCTATTTTCGTGCGCATGGCGCACACTACATAACTGGAATTCGCGTAGCGTGCGCCGTGCGCACGATCACTCCGCCTCTCCGATGCGATAAAGACCACCATTGTGATGCACCACGTAGAGTTCACCATCATTCCCCTCACCAAAGGACGAGATCCTCAACGAAGTATCCAGCAGCAGACGATTCTCGAAGCCACCACTGTTATCCGGGAACAGCCCCCAGATCTTTCCACTGCAGTAATCGCCGTACAGATACACGCCATCCAAACCCTCTATGGCCTTGCCGCGATAGACGTAACCCCCGGTCACCGAGCAATCTGAACCGGTTGCGTATTCGGCCACCGGGTCGATGAGACCGCTGCTGTCACATCGGACCGTGTTGTAACAGTGCGCACCCTCGCGAATATTCCAACCGTAGTTGCCGCCGAGCTGGATGCGATTAATCTCCTCCCACTTATTCTGTCCCACGTCGGCCAACCACAGCTCACCGGTCTTGCGATCAAAGCTCCAGCGCCAGGGATTGCGTAGACCCCAGGCATAGATTTCGGCGCGGCCACCGTCCTGGGCGAAGGGATTGTCGGCGGGGATGGTATAGCCGTTGTCGCCGCTGACATCGATGCGCAACATGGCGCCGAGCAGGTTATTTTTATTCTGGCTATTGCCATCAGGGTCGCCAGAACCACCACCGTCGCCGAAACCGATATAGAGATAGCCATCCGGGCCGAAGGCGATCTGCCCACCGTTGTGATTACCCTTGGGCTGGTCGAGGGTGAGCAGCACATGTTCAGAATCTGCGTCCAGAGTCAGTCCGTCATTGTGGCTCACGAAACGGGAAATCACGGATTGCAAATTATCACGCGTGTAAGACAGATAAAGCCGGCTATTTGTCGCAAAATCAGGGTCGAAGGCCATGCCCAGCAGTCCTGCCTCATTGGGGCCGCTGTTAACACGGGCCCTGATGTCGGCAAACAATGTCGCCGGCTGGCCATCAAGCAAACGTTGAATACGCCCCAGCTGTTCCACCACATAGACGGCATTGGCGGGGCCAGCAATGAATGCCAGCGGGCGGCTAAACTGTTCCGTCTCGAACACCGGCGTCAGAGCAATATCTGAAAAGCTGTCATCGACAGGCGGAGGGGGCACATCGGCATTGTCACGTGCACAACCCGCCTGTGCACCGATCAGCAACAGCAGTGGGGCTATCCACAATTTCCCAGACATGTTTAACCTCCTTGTTTTATTCCTTTTTCAGGGTGCGGACAGGCGGACAGACTGTGTAGAATGGTAACAACCGTCGTAAAAAAACGGCACGCATTCGCCATGTCCTCAGTCAAGGATACAGTTTGGACCCCATATCCGAAAATGTCACCACCCATGCCGCCAGCCAGCTCGCCATCGACGCCCGCAACGATACGTCATGCAGCCGCGAACTGGCGCGGCAGCTCGGCCTGCCCCTCTGCCGGTCGGACCAAGGCTGTGGTGCATTCGCCTATCTGCTGACCTGGATTGCCGACAGCGGAAATACCAGTGAACCGCTGGCCCTGCGGGACACCAGCGGTGGCAGCGGCGACCCGCTGTGGGTGGATTTCGTTGCGGGAAAGATGGGCCACCGCCGGCACTTCGGCGGTGGCCGCGGCCAGCCGCTGGCACGGGCGATGGGGCTAAAGGGGGGCGCCTATCCAGTCATCGTGGATGCTACCGCAGGGCTGGGTCGCGATGGCTTTGTACTCGCCAGCCTCGGCGCACGGGTCACCTTACTGGAGCGTTCGCCAGTGATGGCCGCACTGTTGGCCGATGGGCTGGAGCGCGCCCGCCAGCACCATGAGACCCGCCTCATTATTGACCAACATTTGCAGTTAGTGAATACGGATGCCGCTGCATGGCTGCGGCAGTGTCCGCCACAGGAACGCCCGGACGTGGTCTATCTCGACCCCATGTACCCGCACCGCAGCAAGAGTGCGCTGGTAAAAAAAGAGATGCGTGCCCTGCGCGCCATGGTGGGTGATGACGCGGATGCCCCGACCCTGCTGGCCGCAGCGCTGGAGTCCGCAACGAAACGTGTGGTGGTCAAACGACCCACGGGAGCACCATCGCTGGCAGGGCCGAAGCCTTCGGGTGACATAGCGTCGAAAAACACCCGTTACGATTTATATGCCTGCTGAATTCCGGCCATTCAACAGATCAACCCAACGGCAATTAAATACATCGCACATCCACCCGTAGGAGCGGCCCCTCAGGCCGCGATGATTCAGGTTATCGCGGCCTGAGGGGCCGCTCCTACATGGTCTGTTTTATTACTGGGTTACTGGCCCCCAATCGCTATTGCAGGCAGTCGCCCTGCACACGAGGTTCGAAGCTCAGACCAATGGTCTCGAAAAGCATCCGGCTGCTGAGCGGCTTCGGCACACAGGCCTCAGCACCGGCCATCAGAATCCGCTGTTTCAACGCCACATCATCGGTACGGGTCAGGGCAATAATGCGCACCCCATGCGAGGCCGGGTCGGTCTTGATGCGCCGGCAGATCTCAAAACCGTCGTGGCGCGGCAGGTGGAAATCCAGCAGGACCACATCCGGGCGGAAAGCGAGCATTTTACGTCCAGCCTCGAAGGCATCGTGCACCGCGCAGACCTCCAGCGTCCCCGAGGACGTATCGAAAAGATTCATCAGCAGCTGGGATATCCGGCGATCACTCTCCACGATCAGAATGCGCAGCTTTCCCCGGTCAGGACGGCTCAGGCCGATACTCTGCTCGCGGGCAAAATGGTGCACATCCTGCAAATTGAATTGACGACGGCCACCCACATCGATATGGACATGCAGCATGCCCTGCTGCAGCCATTCGCACACAGTAACCGGTGACGTCATCAACAGGGCGGTCACTTCTTCGTCACTCAGATTGGTTTTTTTCGCCATTCCCACAAACTCCAGGCGAGCCATATCGCTCAGAGTGATTAGCGGCCAAATACGTGGCGGGCTTTAGGTGGCACCAGTGGTGGCGACGGCGCAGAGGATGCGGATTATCTCCGCTTCGCCGGCCAATGTGGGGGAACAGGCGGCCTGTTCTGGTCGGATCTGTAGGAGTGGGCCATGCCCACAACATCGTCGAACTGATTGTGGGAGCGGCTTCAGCCGCGAAGATTAAATCCAGCTTTCTTCGCGGCTAAAGCCACTCCCACATTTGTCGTGTTTTCCTGTCTGCCTTCGCAAAAATGGCTCGCCTATCCGGCGATCAGTCCATACCTGCCGGAATCAGGGTGTGAAATAACCGTCGGTGAGGGTTTTCATGAAGGCGACGAGGTCGGCCTCTTCCTCCACTGACAGCAACAGGTCACCGCTAAAGGTATCGTCCAGATTGTCAGCAACTTCCGGGTCAGGCCAGCAATCCACGAAGGGAACGGCGCTCCCAGAACAATTCTTCGGGTCACGCTCATTGTAGAAATTCACTACCTGCTCCAGGGTCGCCAGCGAACCATTGTGCATGTAAGGCGCGGTCAGCTCTACGTTACGCAAGGTGGGTATCTTAAATTTACCCTCCTCGCCGCTAATGCGTTTACCTAACCCTAGATCAACAAAGTTTGGAAGATAAGCATAAACAGGGTTGGCAGGATTGGGAGGCACGCCGATATTTGAGTAGCTAAAATCGGTAAATAGCACTCCGGATGAACCCCCGATCTTTTCCAGCTTGTGACACTCAGCACACCTGCCCTTGCCATCGACCTGGAACAACTGGAAGCCATTCTCCTCGGCGCCCGTGAAGCTGGCCTTGCCCGCCTGCACGGCGTCGAACTTGGAGCTAAACGGCGCAAACATCGCCGTACTTTCAAAGGCAGCGATGGCCTCGGCTATCTGATTATAGGCGGTGGCCTCATTGCCACTGTCCAGACTGCTGGCGCCGAACACCTGTTTGAACATGTGCGCATAGGCCGCATCACGCACCTTGGCGACCACCGCCGCCTCGTTGGCCATATTCATCTCCTTCTGATTCAGGAACGGGCCCTTGGCCTGCTCCACCAGATCCACAGCACGGCCATCGAGGAACTGGCCTCCGACATAACCAGGTTTGTTGGGGTTATTTAGAGGCGAACTGGAGTCATAGTAAAAACTGGGTGAGAATTGCGCATAGGCCGCCGTGGGGGCATTGCGGTCGCCAAACTCTCCCGCCTTCGAACCCTCGGAGACGGGCGCAGTGGATGTGCTGTCGGGATCAGCGAAGCCGCGGGCAGCGGGGCTACTGCCGACAGTGAGCAAGGTGAGGCTATGGCAACTCTCGCAGGACTGATTGCCGTTCTTTGACAGGTTTGTGTCCTCGTAAAGCATCTTGCCGAGTGCGGCCTTTGACAAGCGTGAACCACCCGGATCATCCGTACTATCCCCACCACAGCCCGTCAGCAACAGGACAACACTCAACCCGGCAAACACAACAGAATGTGAATCAACCCACAGTTTTTTACTATTACCCGTCATGTCACCGCAGCAAGACAGGGGTTATTATCTGGACATATGAATACCATCACTGACACTAGGCCGGACACCCGGCAGCGAATCCTTCCGCTACTGCTATTAACCTGTGGACTCATGATGGAACCCACCCAGGCCGGCACAGTAATACCCGCTGGCTGGCGTCTGTCGATGGACAACGATCTCACCGCCCCCAACAACAACGACCAGGATTTCACCGGCGGCATCTCGTTCAGCTACACCAGCGCCTCTCCCGCGACCGGTTTGTCCCGCCCACCCCGGATCAGCCTCGATGCCGTCATCGGTTTCATCGAGCAAACGGCGGGCATCGGCAGCGAGACACCACGGCGAACCTTCTACGCCACCGAGGCCGGCATGAGCGTCTTTACACCAACAGACACCCAGAGCCGTAAAGTGCAATATGATGACCGCCCCTATGCCAGCCTGCTCTTTCTCTCCAGCAGCCGGCAAACCCTGTTGGCCAATGACCGGCAGGCCATCACCCGAACCTTCACCCTGGGCGCCCTCGGTCTGGCCCTGAGCGCCGATGTGCAGAATGCCATCCATCGCCCACTGGGCGTTGATCTGGCCAAGGGCTGGGACTATCAGGTCTCCACTGGCGGCGAGCCCACCCTGCGCTACAGCCTCAGCCGGCAGACGCGACATTGGGCACGCAAAGGCACGAACGGCCTCGACTACGATCTCAGCTCAACACTCAAAGGCAGTCTCGGTTACCTGACCGATTTGGGCTGGGGCATCAGCGGCCGCCTGGGCCGTATCAGCAGCCCCTGGTGGAGCGATAACCCGCTGCTGGAGGATTACGCCGAGCGCGGCAGCATCCACGCCACACGAGGCGCATCACGCCGCCAATTCTATCTGTGGGGGGGGCTGTTTGTGCGTGCCCGGGTCTACAACGCCCTGCTGCAAGGGCAGTTCCGTGACAGTCCCGTGAGCTATTCGCGCGCGCAACTGTACCCCGTCATCGCCAACGCCTGGGTTGGACTCGAATATGTGCTGGATGGCGGCATCCGGGTGGGCTACAGCTGGCACGGCGAGACGACGGAGGTCAGGCACGGCAAGGGCAGTCGCAATATGACCTGGGGCAGCCTGAGCATTACAGGAAGTTTTTAGTAGGCGAGCTGACGGGGTATTGTATTGTAGGAGCGACTTTAGTCGCGAATGGCATACCACCATGACTATCGCGGCTAAAGCCGCTCCAACAACGCTGCACCAATAATAGGCGCTTGAGGCGAGCAGCGGGGAATCAAACCCCAAGTGATTGAAAATTTTTTACTCCGTGTACCTCCGTGTCCTCTGTGGCAACAAACAATCCCTTTCACGCACTCCTACAGATAATCGCCGAACCCCCAAACCACGGCCTGCAATACCAGCGCGGCAAACACCCCCGCCAACAGGTCATCCAGCATGATGCCGAAGCCACCGTGCACCTGCCGGTCGATCCAGCGGATGGGCCAGGGCTTGAGGATGTCAAAGATGCGGAACAGGACAAAGCCAACAGCGATCCACAGCCAGCCCGGTGGCGCGGCAATCATGGTGACGAGATAACCGGCGAATTCGTCCCAGACGATGCCGGGGTGGTCGTGCACACCGAGGTCGCGGCTGGTGCGGTCGCACAACCAGATGCCCAGCAACGACACGGCAACCACCGCCAGCAGATAGCCCCACAGGGGCAGCGGCGCCAGCAGCAGATAGAGCGGGATGGCGGCAAGGGTGCCGAAGGTACCGGGGGCCACCGGCGCGGCGCCGGAACCAAGACCGAAGGCGAGAAAGTGTACCGGGTTGCGCCACACGCTGGGCGGTGCGGTGTTGCGGCGCTTCATGCCCCGCTCCGCGCAAAGTGATCCCAGCCACGCGACGGCAACTCGCAGGGCTGTCCGTCTGCATCCAGCCAGTGTTGGCCGGGCTCGCTGGTGATACGGCCGATGCGGGTGACCAGGCAACCCAGGGTGTCGCCCACGCCGCGATCGGTATCGGCCGGCGCGGTGAAGCACAGCTCGTAGTCATCACCGGCAGAAGCCGCCAGCCGCCAGGGGCGATCGATGCCGCTGGCCAGCAGTTCATCGGAAAGCGGAAGGCGGTCGATCTCCAGCACCGCCCCCACCCCGCTGGCGGTGAGAATATGGCCGAGATCCTGGGCCAGACCATCAGAAATATCGATGGCGGCGGTGGCCAGACCACGCAGGGCCAGGCCGGCCCCGACGCGCGGCGTGGGCCGGTGCAAACGCGCCAGCAGGAAATCCGCCGGCGGGCCGGCAAATTCCAATCGCCCCTGCTCGATGGCCAACCCGGCCCCGGCATCGCCCAGACTGCCGGTAACGAAGACGTGGTCGCCGGGCCGTACGCCACGGCGGGTCAGGGCCTTTTCCCGCGGCACGAAACCCTGCACTTGCACACTGACGGAAAGCGGGCCACGGGTGGTATCCCCCCCCACCAGTTGCACGCCGTGGCGCCCGGCAAGGGCGAAAAAACCCTCGGCAAAGGCCGCCAGCCAGGCCTCGTCGATCTGCGGCAGACTCAGCGCCAGGGTCGCCCAGGCCGGTTCGGCGCCCATCGCGGCAAGGTCGCTGAGATTGACGGCGAGGGCCTTATGGCCGAGATCGGCGGGTGGAATACCGGCGTCGAAATGGACGCCACTGTGCAGGGCATCGACGGTCACCGCCAGCGACTGGCCCGGCGGCGGTGTGAGCAGGGCGGCATCGTCGCCAATGCCCAGCGGCACGTCATCGCGCCGCACACCGCGCCCAGCGAAGTAGCGGCGGATAAGGTCAAACTCGTTCATAGGTGTTTTAACGAGCCATCCGGCTCAGGATGCCGACTTTTTCTTGCCGGCGTAAAGGCTGGCGCCGCTTTTCTTTACCGGCGCCTCTTTCTTTGTAGAAAGCTTGGTGGAAGACGTCTTCTTTGTGGGTGCCTTTTTTGCCGGTGCCTTTTTCTTGGCGGAAAATGTCTTCTTTATGGACGTCTTTTTTGCCGGTGCCTTTTTTGCCGGTGCCTTTTTTGCCGGTGCCTTTTTTGCCGGTGCCTTTTTTGCCACGGCCTTCTTTGTAACAGCCTTCTTTGTAACAGCCTTCTTTGTAACAGCCTTCTTTGCCGTCGTTTCCTTGGCAAAATCCCGCTTTGCGGCGGATTCATCGGCAACAGACTTGCGCCCCTGCGTCTCGTCAGGCTTCGCTATCGTGCGTTTTTTGACAACCCGTTTCTTGCTCGCCGTGCGAATAATGGGCGCGCGCTTCTGACCATATTTGCCCTTGCCCACGGTGGCATCGGCAGGTACTGCCGGTTCCGGGATCGGGCGGCTGTCGGCGGCCTGCTCCGTGCCGCGCAGCTGCCGCGCCATGCCATCGAGAATGCCGTTGACGAAGCGGTGCCCCTGCTCGGCGCCGAACAGCTTGGCCAGCTCCACACCCTCGTTGATGGCCACGCGATAAGGCACGTCGAGGCGGCGCTTCAGCTCATAGGCACCGAGACGCAGGATGGCGCGTTCCACCGGGTCCACCTCGTCCAGTGGACGCGTGAGCAGGGGAATAATATGGCCATCCAGTTCTTCGCGCAGACGGGGAATCTCACGCAGCAACTCACGGAAATAATCGACATCGACGCCATCCATGTCGTTTTCAATGCGGAATGCCGCGTCGATATCGAGCGGATCGCCATCGGTCAGCTGCCAGGAATAAAGCGCCTGCACCGCGCACTGGCGAGCCAGTTGACGAGGGTTGGCCATCAGCCGAGATTCTCCAGCAGATTGACCATTTCGATGGCCGACATGGCCGCCTCGGCGCCCTTATTACCGGCCTTGGTGCCGGCGCGCTCGATAGCCTGCTCGATGGAGTCCACGGTAAGTACACCAAAGGCCACCGGCACGTCGTGTTGCAGGGAGGCTTGTGCCAGGCCCTTGGTACACGCACCGGCCACGTAGTCGAAATGCGGGGTACCGCCGCGAATCACCGCACCGAGGGCGATGATGACATCGTAATCTCCGCTTGCCGCCATGCGCGCGGCGACGATGGGCATTTCGAAGGCGCCGGGCACGCGCACCAGGGTGAGATCCCCATCGGTGGCGCCGTGTCGCTTGAGGGTATCGATGGCGCCGTTGACCAGGCTGTCGACGATGAAGCTGTTGAAGCGGGCGGCGATGAGGCCGAAGCGTTTGCCATGCAGGGTCAGGCCGCCTTCGATGGTTTTGATGCTCATGATCGTGTTCCGTATGGTTGTTCGTTCGTTGGGCGGAGAAGCACCCAGTTCAGCAACGTTTCATCCTACAAATTCTGGCGCAATCTTCTCATGCAGACGCTGCGGCGTCACCGCCGATGTATTCCACCACCTCCAGGCCAAAGCCGGACAGGCCGTGCATACGCTTAGGCGCGGACAGCACACGCATCTTGCGCACGCCGAGGTCGAGCAGGATCTGCGCGCCGAGGCCATAGGTGCGCAGATCCGGATTGGACTCGCGTTTGCCGGTGTGCTGGCCTTCATCCTCTTCCTGATAGTGCGTAACGCGCTGGATCAGTTCCTGCTCGCCCTCGCTCTGCCCCAGCAGCACGATCACGCCCTCGCCCTTGGCCTCGATGAAGGACATGGCATCCTCCAGCGGCCAGCTGGCATCGGAGCGTTTCATGCCCAGCACATCGGCCAGATAGTGCGGCATGTGCACGCGCACCAAGGTCGGCGTATCGCGCTTGATCTGCCCCTTCACCAGGGCGAAATGCACCTGACCGCTGATGCGGTCGCGGTAGGTGACCAGGCGGAATTCGCCGATGTCATTGTGCATCGCGCACTCGGCCACCCGCTCCACGCTGCGCTCGTTTTCCAGCCGGTAGCGGATCAGGTCGGCGATGGTGCCGATCTTGATACCGAACTCGGTGGCGAACTTTTCCAGATCCGGTCGCCGCGCCATGCTGCCGTCCTCGTTGAGAATCTCGACAATCACCGAGGCCGGCTCCAGCCCCGCCAGACGCGCCAGATCACAGCCCGCCTCGGTATGACCCGCGCGCGTCAGCACCCCGCCCGGCTGGGCCATGATGGGAAACACGTGTCCCGGCTGCACCAAGTCCTCGGGCTTTGCATCCGGGGCCACTGTAGCCTGGATGGTCACCGCACGGTCGGCGGCGGAAATGCCGGTGGTCACGCCCTCCGCCGCCTCCACCGAGACGGTAAAGTTCGTGGAATAGGCAGCGTTGTTGTCGTTGACCATCTGCGGCAGGCGCAGCTGTTCGCAGCGCTCCTGGGTCAGGGTCAGGCAGATCAGGCCGCGACCATTACGGGCCATGAAATTGACATCCTCCGCCCGCACCCTGGCCGCGGCCATGATCAGATCGCCCTCGTTCTCGCGGTCCTCGTCATCCATCAGGATGACCATCTTGCCCTCGCGCATATCGCTGACGATTTCTTCGATACTGTTTAATTCCATAATTCTTTCCTGCAACACCCGCATGGATTCGGGCATTCCTATAAATTTATTTCGCCACAGAGGCACAGAGAACACAGAGAACACAGAGATTCAATCGTTTGATCTTCTCTGTGTTCTCTGTGCCTCTGTGGCAAACAATATTCATGACTTGATGAAACCATGCTCTGCCAACAGCGTCTCGGTGACACCGCCCGGCTGCGCGGCCCTCTCACCCAGCAGCAGGCGCTCCAGATAGCGGGCAATGATATCCACTTCGAGATTCACTCGCCGGCCTGCCCTGAAGTCACCCATGGTGGTCTCCAGCAACGTGTGCGGCACAATGTTCAATTCAAACTCCGCACCCTTGACACGATTCACGGTGAGACTGATGCCGTCAACGCAGATAGAGCCCTTCTCGGCGATATATTTGGCCAGTCCGGCTGGCGCGCGGATGCGAAAACGCTCGGAACGCGCATCTGACCAACGTCGCAGCACCTCGCCCACACCATCGACGTGGCCGCTCACCCAATGCCCACCAAGACGCGCGGTAGGTGTCAGGGCCTTTTCCAGGTTTACCCGCGCACCCGACGACAGATCGCCTAACGTCGTGCAGGCCAGGGTCTCGCCGGAGACATCGGCGACAAAGCTGTGCGCATCGAGGCTCACCGCCGTCAGACACACGCCGTTGACGGCAATGGAATCACCCAGCGCCACATCGCCCATATCCAGCCGGCCGACGGCAATGGCCAGCCGCGCATCGCCTTCGCGCTGTTCGAGGGTACGGATCTCGCCCGTTGCCTGAATGATGCCGGTGAACATGTTTGGCCTGTCTCCGTTAAGGGTGGGAAATATATCAGTAAAGCCGTGGACTTTCAGCCGTCCCTGACACCAAGGCCCAAGTGGCGGAACCTCCGACGCCCCGGCGCAGAGCATGGCACAGGAAGCACAGGACATCGCCGCCGACAAACCAGTCATCTGATACAGGTCGACCAAGTGGCCCGCTCCCGCGAGCTCATCATCGTCACCAGACACGGCAAGCCCGGGGTCGAAGTGGTGCCCATCAAGCCGGAACCATCAAGATTACCGGCGACATCACGAGCGACGAAAGTGAGTTTTACGCAGGAATGGGTATCGCAGAAGACAACGGGAGAAACATAAAAGTGAGCAAGGGTCCGCTATTGGACACCCACATCCAGCTCCGGTTCGCCCTATCACGTGGAAGCGTTGAGTTGCCGTGCTGTAACCCTCCAAAAAGCTGTACTACCGGCCCGCAGATTTTTTTGAGGAGCCAAAAACCTATGTTCTGATCTCGGTTTTTCTGTCGACGGAGTGCTCAAAGAGCAGGGTATTTGTTGTCCCTGTATATCTGCACCCCGGTTAAGAAGCGGACCATGCCCGCAATAATTGGTCAACATGAATCAAGTTATGGGTTTTTTGCATTTTTGCAAAAGCCGACAGGTTTGAATGTCCCCAGGATGAGTTTGTTAGCACTGTATTACCCACATAATGCTTTAAGTACCGCTTGTGGCTCCTTATCTACAACATTGAGTAAAACCAATGCTGGGCCATGAGGGACACGGTCTCCGCGCTCCCAATGACGCAACGTACTTACACTGGGGAACAAGGGGGAACGGTTACGGCTTTCATGTTGGCATCTCATCGATAAGACTTCGGTATTACTTTAGGTCTATCGATAGACGGAGTCAAACACATGGCGCCCCAGCTCAGCGGCAGCCAAAGGTGGTGGTTGGTTGTGCGGCACTGGAGCGATAGCGGAATAGAACAGCCAGCCCAGGTTCGTGGGCTACTCAAACCGTGGTGGTTTTCACTTGGCGGTCAGGGCTATGTGCTGTCCGTATCTTCCTGCACAACGGCCTGGGTGGCGGGGTGTCTCAGCAGGCTGGCCTTGATATCGAGAATATCCACCAGGCCCAGGTTTTCCAACTTGCCATTTTTATAGATTCCCTGCAGCTTCATCACCAGGCGGCCACCTGACTTGCGGTACATGCTGCCGTCCAGCTCAAAGCACTTGGGCTGGTGCTCGCTGCCGAGATCGAAGCACAGGGTGAGGCGTCGGAATTCGCTCAGTCCGTCCAGTTCCTCGGCGGTTTCCTCAAGGTTGAGCTGTACGGATTGTTCGGCGAAGTCACACAGAGTGCAGGTATAAGTGCCACCATCGCGCAGACTGAGGGTAGCGGGCAGGCGGGTGTTGACACGATAGTGTTGGCGCTGATCGGTGAGCACCAGGGTGCTCGGTATAACATCCAGTAGCACCACCTGATGACCGGCGTAGATGCCGCCACTCACTGGCATGATCTTGCGCACCAGGGTATCGAGGTGACAGAGGATACCGTCGTCGGAATTGGCCGTGAGGGTAATGGTGTTGTGGCGGCGGAACGGACCACGCGGGCCCAGCTCGGCGCGGCGCACATAGTCGCGCTTGTTGTCGTCGTCGGGGTTGAAGGGGATAAGCAGGCTGAAGCTTTCCAGCTCGGTAATCAGGATGTGTTCCTCGCCCGTGAACAGGCGCAGCACACCCGCTGTGCTGCGGATTTCCATCGGCGAGTAGACGAAGTAGCCGTTGATGCCGTAACCGAGAATGAGGGTGTCCAGGGCGCCGTCTTTCTGGAATTCCGGGTAATAGCGAACCTTTTCGCCGATGGGGTAGTGCTGGATCAATTCGTTGATCCTGGGCAGTTCCAACGGCTCGTCCACCACAGAGCTCTGCTGTCCGCCGGCGGGCGTGCCCTTGTCGGCACTGAATACTTTTTTGATGAACTTGACCATGGGCCTGTCATGGCCTCCCTTGGCTGATCATTATCCGCGAGCATGCAGCTATCGGCTCGACACAAAAACAGACTGCCGCAGGGACGATTCCTCAGGCCACGATGGATTGCCAGACATTGTCATCGCGGCCTGAGGGGCCGCTCCTACGGGTTGATGTATAAGATCGCTGCAAGAAACATGCCTTAAGCTTGGTAGGGTAATCTACCTAGCCCACGGCCACCCGCGCATTGCGGAACAGGCGCAGCCAGGGGCCGTCTTCTCCCCATTCTTGCGGTGCCCAGGAATATTGCACGCTGCGGAATACGCGCTCCGGGTGCGGCATCATGATGGTGAAGCGACCGTCGGTGTTGCACAGTCCGGTGATGCCGCCGGGCGAGCCGTTGGGGTTGGCGGGGTAGTTTTCTGTGGCGCGGCCGTGGTTGTCGACATAGCGCAGCGCCAGCAATCCGGCGTCGCGTGCCGGTTGTTCGCCGCCGCTGCGGGCGAAGCTGGCACGGCCCTCGCCGTGTGCAACGGCAATGGGCAACCGTGAACCGGCCATGCCCTGCAGGAACAGCGACGGCGATTCCAGCACTTCCACCAGCGACAGGCGGGCCTCGAACTGCTCGGACAGGTTGCGCTCGAAGTGCGGCCACGACTCGGCGCCGGGGATCAGCTGGTGCAGGTTGGACATCATCTGGCAGCCGTTGCAGATGCCGAGGCCGAAGCTGTCAGCACGCTGGAAGAAGGCCTCGAACCCGTCGCGCGCGCGCGGGTTGAAGAGGATGGACTTGGCCCAACCCTCGCCAGCGCCCAACACGTCGCCGTAGGAAAAACCGCCGCAGGCCACCAAGCCTTTGAAGTCGGCCAGCGAGACGCGCCCGGCGATGATGTCGCTCATGTGCACGTCCACCGCCGCGAAACCGGCGCGGTCGAAGGCGGCCGCCATCTCCAGCTGGCCGTTAACGCCCTGCTCGCGCAGAATGGCCATGCGCGGTCGCGCGCCGCTATTGACGAAGGGCGCGGCCACGTCGTCCTGCGGGTCGAAGCTCAGGCGGGCGTTGAGACCGGGATCGCCCCTGTCGAGACGCGCGGCCTGTTCCTGCTCGGCACAGTCGGGGTTGTCGCGCAGGCGCTGCAGGTGGAAGGTGGTCTCGGACCAGGCCTCGCGGAAGGTGGCGTGGTCGGCGGCCAGCACCTCGCGACCATCGAAGTGGAAGCGAATGCGGTCGTCGTCGCTGGGGGTGCCGATGACGTGGCTGTGACGCCCCAGGCCGGCCTCGCGCAGCCAGCCCAGCACCTCGTCGACGTCGCGGTGGCGTACCTGGATCACCGCGCCCAGCTCTTCGCTGAACAGGCTGGCGACGGGGTCGTCGCCGAGGTCGTCGAGCAGCACGCTGAGGCCACAGCCACCGGCGAAGGCCATTTCACACAGGGTGGCGAACAGGCCGCCGTCGGAGCGGTCGTGATAGGCCTGGATCAGCCCGCGCGCATTGAGTTGCTGGATCACGGCGAAGAAGGCCTTCAGTGCCTGCGGGTCGTCGAGATCCGCCGGGTGGTGGCCGACCTGCTTGTAGACCTGCGCCAGCGCCGAGCCGGCGAGGCGGTTGGCACCCTTGCCGAGGTCAATAAGGATGAGGTCGTCGCCGAGGTCGTTGCGCAGCTGCGGAGTCAGGGTATCGCGCACATCGGTGACCGGGGCGAAGGCCGTAATCACCAGAGACAGCGGCGCAGTGACTGACTTTTCTTTACCGCCGCCCTCCTCCTGCCACACGGTCTTCATGGACATGGAGTCCTTGCCCACCGGGATGCCGATACCCAGCGCCGGGCACAGCTCCATGCCCACGGCGCGCACGGCGTCGAACAGGCCGGCGTCCTCGCCGGGGTGACCGGCGGGGGCCATCCAGTTGGCGGACAGCTTGAGATTGCTGAGCTTGTCGATGCGCGCAGCGGCGATGTTGGTGATGGCCTCGGCCACCGCCATGCGCGCCGAGGCGGCGTGGCGCACCAGGGCGATGGGGGTGCGTTCGCCCAGGGCCATGGCCTCGCCGGTGTAGCCGCGGTAGTCGGTATTGGTCACCGCCACGTCGGCTACCGGCACCTGCCATGGGCCGACCATCTGGTCGCGCGCCACCAGGCCGGTGACGCTGCGGTCGCCGATGGTGATGAGGAAACCCTTGTCAGCCACCGTGGGCAGGCGCAGCACGCGCAGGGCGGCGTCCATCAGGTCGATGCCGGCGGTGCCGAAATCGGGTTTGTGGAAGCTCTTGTGATGCACGTCACGCAGCATCTTCGGTGGCTTGCCGAGCAGCACCTCCATGGGCATGTCGATGGGGGCATCGTTGGGCAAACCATCAAACAGGCCGTCGCCGAGGATCAATTGCTCCTCTTCGGTGGCCTCGCCAATCACCGCGAAAGGGCAGCGCTCGCGCTCGCAGATGGCCTCGAACTCGGCCAGACGCTCGGCGGACACGGCCAGCACGTAACGCTCCTGTGACTCGTTGCACCAGATTTCCATGGGCGACATGCCGGGGTCGTCACAGGGAATAGCACGCAGCTCGAAGCGCGCGCCGCGGCCGCAGTCGTGGACCAGTTCCGGCATGGCATTGGACAGCCCGCCCGCTCCCACATCGTGAATGGAAATGACCGGGCTGTTTTCGCCCAGCGCACAGCAGTGGTCGATGACCTCCTGCGCGCGGCGCTCCATCTCCGGGTTACCGCGCTGCACCGAGGCATAGTCGAGGTCTTCATGGCTATCGCCGGTGGCCATACTGGAGGCGGCGCCGCCGCCGAGGCCGATGAGCATGGCCGGGCCGCCCAACACGATGAGCTGCGAGCCGGGCGGGATGATGTCCTTTTCGACATGCCCGGCGCGGATATTGCCAAGGCCGCCGGCGAGCATAATGGGCTTATGATAGCCGCGCACCTCTTCGCCCTCCGGGCCTGCAGCCTTTTCCTCGAAGCTGCGGAAGTAACCACAAATATTGGGTCGGCCGAATTCATTGTTGAAGGCGGCGGCGCCGATGGGGCCTTCAAGCATGATATCCAGCGCCGAGACGATGCGTCCGGGACGGCCGTGGTCCGTTTCCCAGGGCTGTGGTGCGTCCGGCAGATTCAGGTTAGACACCGAAAAGCCGCACAGCCCGGCCTTGGGCTTGGAGCCGCGTCCAGTGGCACCCTCGTCGCGGATCTCACCACCGGAACCGGTGGCGGCGCCGGGAAAGGGTGAGATGGCGGTGGGATGATTGTGCGTCTCCACCTTCATCAGAATGTGCACGTCTTCGGCATGATAGGCATATTCGCCGGTACCGGCATCCGGCAGAAAACGCTGGCCGGCGTGGCCTTCCATCACCGCGGCATTGTCCTTGTAGGCGGACAAGGTGCCCTCGGGGTGCCGCTGCTCGGTGTTACGGATCATGGCGAACAGGGACTTGTCCTGCACCTGACCGTCGATGACCCAGTCGGCATTGAAGATTTTGTGGCGGCAGTGCTCGGAATTGGCCTGCGCGAACATCATCAGCTCGACGTCGGTAGGGTTGCGCCCCAGCGCGGTGAAGTTCTCCAGCAGATAGTCGATCTCATCCTCGGCCAGGGCCAGTCCCAGCTCGCGGTTGGCCTGCACCAACGCGGCACGGCCCTTGCCGTTCCCTTCGCAAAGTACGTCGATGTTGCGCAGCGGCGCGGGTTCGGCCTGCAGGAACAGGCCCTCGGCCTCGTCGAGGCTGTCCAGCACGCGCTCGGTCATGCGGTCATGGATCAGCGGGCGCAAGCTGGCCAGCTCGTGGTCCGTCAGGGGTGTGCCATCGGCACTCCGGAAGGTATAAAGCACGCCGCGCTCGATGCGGCGCACCTCGCCAAGGCCGCAGTTGTGGACAATGTCCGTGGCCTTGGAGGACCAGGGGGAAAGGGTACCGAGACGCGGCGCCACCAGCAGGGTCTGCCCCTGCGTATCGTGGCTCTGCGCATGGCAGGATGGACCATAGCGCAGCAACTGCTCCAGCACCTGCCGGCCATTATCATTGAGGGCACACTCCAGATCGACAAAATGAACAAACTCGGTGGACATCGTCGCCAGACGGGCGACCTTCTGCCGGGCACTGGCGAGCAGCTTGTTGACGCGAAACGGAGAAAGGGCGGCGGCGCCACGGAGCTGAAGCATATCAGGAAAGATCCACGCCCAGGCGCCGGGCCACTTCCTCATAGGCCTCGACCACACCGCCCAGTCCCTGGCGGAAGCGGTCCTTGTCCAGCTTTTTGCGCGTCTCGACGTCCCACAAACGACAGCCGTCGGGGGTGAATTCATCACCGAGCAGGATCTCGCCTTTGTAGCGACCGAACTCCAGCTTGTAGTCCACCAGCAGCAGGCCGGCATCGGCAAACAGTTTGGTCAGGGTGTCGTTGACCTTGAAGGTCAACTCCTTCATTTTCTCGATCGCCTCGTCATCGGCCCAGCCGAAGGAACGGATGTGGAACTCGTTGATCATCGGGTCGTGCAGCTCGTCATTCTTGAGAAAGAATTCAAAAGTGGGTGGATTGAGATTGATGCCCTCTTCCACGCCCAGACGCTTGCAGATGCTGCCGGCGGCGATGTTGCGCACCACACACTCGATGGGGAACATGTCCAGCTTCTTCACCAGCGATTCTTCCGACGAAATCACGTCTACATGATGGGTGGGCACGCCCGCCTCTTCCAGCTTCTGCATGATGAAGGCGCTGAACTTGTTGTTGACCTCACCCTTGCGATCAAGCTTCTCGATTTTTTCACCGTCGAAGGCGGAGGTATCATTGCGGTAGTGCAGGATCAGCTGATCCGGGTCATCGGTGAGATAGACGGATTTTGCCTTGCCGGCAAAGAGTTCTTCGCGTTTTTCCATGGTTGCCTCTCGTATCTACTTTGAAATTATGACTAAAAAAAACCACCTGTAAGCGTAGCTTGGGCTGAGGCACGAAGCCCAACAGCGGAATACTGTCGGGTCTCGAACCGTTGGGCTTTGCAGGCTCACCCCAACCTACACGCTAAAAAAGTTACAGTAGCCACAGAGGCACTGAGAACACAGAGATCCATTGATTATCACAATGTAAATTCAAGCATTGTGGTATAAATATTTTTTAAACCCTGGATTGCCGCCAGTTGGCACACCCTTGAGTCAGGAACGTGCTCGCTCCTTAGCCAACAAAATCTCTGCGTACTCCGTGTCTCCGTGGCAAACCGAAAATTACCTTGAAAAAACACCCGTCAGCGTCAAACCTCGCGCCAATCCAGGCCAGCATCCTGATCGGCGACGGCCACCCAGTCGCTTTCACAGCCCAGCGCAGCGGCCAGGGCGGCGCGGGCCAGCGCTGGCGTATTGTGCTTTTCGCTCAGATGCGCGGCCACCACCTGTTTCAGTCGACCCGTCTCCAGTCTGCGCAACAAATCTTCGGCCTGCGCATTGCTCAGGTGTCCCTGACCGCCACCCACCCGGCGCTTCAGCGAGGGTGGGTAATTGCCGTTATCCAGCAGTGACTTTTCGTGGTTACACTCCAGCATCAGGGCCTCGCAACCGCTGAGCTGTTCGGCAATGTGCGCAGTAGCACAACCCACATCAGTGAGGATACCCAGCCGTCGCTCGCCATCGCCAAACACGAACTGACACGGCTCGCGGGCATCGTGCGGCACCGGAAAGGGCTGTACCTGCAGGTCGCCGAGGGCAAATGCCTGGTGGCTGTTGAAACAATGCACTTCGGCCACCTTTCCCAGTCTGTCCAGTGCCAGGGTACCGGCCGTGGCCCACACCGCAAGCCCGTACTTGCGCGCCAGCGCGCCCACACCATTGATGTGATCGCCGTGCTCGTGGGTCACCACGATGGCGCTCAACTCATCACCGGATCTGCCCAGCCGAGCCAGGCGCCGCTCGGTCTCGCGCACGGAAAAACCGCAGTCCAGCAGTACACAGGTGCCGGCGTGCTCCACCAGCGTCGCATTGCCGCGGCTACCGCTGCCGAGAGAGGCAAATCTCACCGCCGCGCTACCACGAAATCAGCGCAGCTGGCCCTGGATCTGGGTCAGCAGATGCCTTGCCTGTTCGGAGTTATCCGGGTTGCCGGCGGAATCGAGCACACTGATCAGGGTTGCCTGATCCGCCTCGGATATCTTCAGGGTATAGGCCAGACGCACCGTGGCGCTTTCCGGCTTACCGTATTTGACTTCTTCTTCCGTTTTGCCGGATGCGACCTCGGTGTAGATTGAATAGATCCGGTTGGCACGATCACGATCTTCAATGACGTAACCGAGATTGTCGAGGGCAATACCGGCACGCCGCCACACGGCTTCCCAGGGTGCGTCAATCCGCAGGCGGACATTGCCATCCTCGTCCCGGTCAATCTTGCTGTCCAGCGCCTTCAGCGGCATGGCCTGGCCCACGTCCTCGTTGCCCAGATAACGGGCCAGCCGATAGAGCATTTCGGCGGCACGCTCCTCGTCCGGATTACGCAGTTCCCACTCACCATCGGCGGTGCCCTCGGCCAAGGCCTCACTCACATATATCTCGGTGCTGCCGGGCACCTGGCCCGGTTCAATGCGCAGGCGCAGGCGTTCGCGCAGGGCCGATTTGCCACCCGTACCGGTCTCGATCGGCTTCCAATCCGTTTCGATCAGACCGATGCCCGGTTCATCCGCGGCAATGCGATAGCCGTGTTGGCTGAGAAACTTGCGCGCCAACGGCCACAGCTGTTCCGGCTCCACCTCGACCATCAGCCAGCGGTGACGGCCATCGCGCACGATGCGCACGTCCTTCTGCGGTGGCAATACGCGCTGGGCGATACGCTCCAGCTCAGGCGCGCGGGTAGCGCAATCCACCGAGGTCTTTGCCGGCTTCACCTCCGGCACCAGCAGCGGCGCCTTGCCCTGCGGCTTGACCAGATCCGGCGGCACTTCCAACGGCGGCAACTCATTGACCTCGGTCGTCGTCGGCTTGTTGGACAACCAGCTGCATGCGCTCAACAAAAACAGAGCACATACTATGAATGAGACACGCAGAGGGGTTTTGGCTGCGCGAGAAAAAGAGGATGCCTGCATAGGATTTTCCGGCTTAGGAGATAACGCCCGCCTGCCGCATGGCTTCACGCAGCGGGCCACGGCAGGATTCGGACAGGGGAGTCAGCGGCAGACGAATGCCGTCGGCGATCAACCCCATTTCGAACAGGGCCCACTTGACGGGGATGGGGTTGGCTTCCAGAAACAGCTTCTGGTGCAGCGGCATGAGACGCTGGTTGATTTGTTCGGCCGTGGCACGGTCACCCTTTAAGGCGGCGGCGCACATGGCGTGCATGTCGCGTGGGGCAACATTGGCGGTGACGGAAATGTTGCCCCTGGCGCCGGCCAGGATCAGCTTCATGGCGGTGGCGTCGTCGCCACTGTAGACGTCAAGCCGCTCACCGCAGCGCTGCATGATCTCCTGCCCACGCCCCAGGTCGCCAGTGGCTTCCTTGATGCCGACAATGTTGGGAATGTCGGCCAGGCGCTCGACCGTCTCGGGCAACATATCCACGGCAGTGCGGCCCGGCACGTTGTAGAGAATCTGCGGAATCGACACCGCCTCGGCCACGGCCCGGAAGTGCTGGTACAGACCTTCCTGGGTGGGCTTGTTGTAATACGGCGTCACCAGCAGACAGGCATCGGCACCGGCATGCATGGCGCAGCGGGTCAGGTCGATGGCCTCACGGGTGGAGTTGGAGCCGGTACCGGCGATCACCGGGATACGGCTGGCGGCACGTTCCACCACGTGACGCACCACGTCGCAATGCTCTTTTTCGTCCAGCGTGGCGGACTCCCCGGTGGTGCCCACGGCGATAATGGCATCGGTGCCATTCTCTACATGGAATTCGACCAGTGCATCCAGCGCCTCGTTATCCACCGCGCCATCGGGGCGCATGGGGGTGACAAGGGCAACCATACTGCCGTGAAACATGGGAATTCTCCGCCGTGGGGGCGCCTCTAGTGTAGTGTCCTGAACACCACACTAACGCCTGGAAATCAAAAGGGTGTCAATGGTACTGAGGGCATCGCCGCATGACAAGCAAGGGTGTGTGCAAGGAGTACGCAAGACAGTGCACCTGAACCCCGGCGACCATGGTGATAGAATCGCTGTATTCGCAACAAAAGGCACGCCATGAACAACTATCTCGTCATCACCGCCCTCGGCGAAGACCGTCCGGGCATCGTCGGCCAGCTCTCTGAGGCCGTACTGGACAGCGGCTGCAACATCATCGACAGCCGCATGACCGTGCTCGGCGGCGAATTCGCCGTGATCCTCATGGCCGGCGGCAAGTGGAACGAGCTGGCCAAGCTGGAAGATACCCTGCCGGGACTGGGCAAGCGCCTCGACCTCACCATCATCAACAAGCGTACCACCGACAACAACCCGGCTACCGACCTCATGCCTTACACGGTGGAGGTCATCACCCTCGACCAGCCGGGCATCGTCTACCGGCTGTCCAGCTTCTTCACCAGCCGCGACATCAATATTCAGGAGCTGAATACCACCCGCTATGCCGCCGCACACACCGGCACGCCGATGTTCGCCCTCAGCCTCACCGCCAACGTCCCGGCCAGCGTACACGTCGCCACCCTGCGCGATGAATTCCTCGACTTCTGCGAGGCACAGAACATGGACGCCACCCTGGAACCCAGCAAGCCCTGATTACACGGAGATATGGAAAGAATGAGTAACGTCGAACTGAACAAGAAAGTCCCCGACTTCGAACTGCCGGCCACCGGTGACAAGACCATCAAGCTGTCCGACCTGGCCGGCAAGAAGGTCGTGCTGTATTTTTACCCCAAGGACAGCACCCCCGGCTGCACCAAAGAAGGCCAGGACTTCCGCGACCATTTCGATGCATTCAGTGCCGCCGGCGTGGTGATCCTCGGCATCTCCCGTGACGGCATCAAGGCCCACGAGAATTTCAAGGCCAAGCAGGCGTTCCCCTTCGACCTGCTCTCGGACAGGGAAGAGACCCTGTGCCGGCTGTTCGACGTCATCAAGGAAAAAAACCTATACGGCAAAAAGGTCATGGGTATCGAGCGCAGCACCTTCCTCATCAACGAAAAAGGCGTGCTGCGCCAGGAATGGCGCAAGGTGAAGGTGCCGGGGCATGTGGAGGAAGTGTTGGCAGCAGTAAAAGCGCTGTAGGTGGGAGCGGGCCATGCCCGCGATTAGAGGGGCGGGAAAACTATAAAATTTGTGCGGCTTTAGCCGCAAAGGATAAATCAACCCTTCTTCGCGGCTGAAGCCGCTCCCACAATATCAAAATTTCTCGTTACACCGCTCTGCAGTGTCACAAGTTCAAAAATCCTGTTTTACCGCCAAGATCGCAAAGAAACGCCAAGTTTTCGATGTTTTTATCTTCGCGTTCCTTTGCGGCCTTGGCGGTTATATTTTTTGATTCTTGCTTCTCCACGTACCCCGTGCCTCTGAGGTAAAACACAAAAGGCCAGCTCAAGCCTCCGCCGGCTCGAACTCCTCGGCCTTGGGCCAGGCGGTCAGCACGGCCTTCACCAGGGTCGCCAGCGGAATGGCGAAAAACACTCCCCAGAATCCCCACAGCCCACCGAACACCAGCACCGCGACAATGATCGCCACCGGGTGCAGGTTCACCGCCTCAGAGAATAGCAACGGCACCACCACATTGCCGTCCAGCGCCTGGATGATGGCGTAGGCCAGCATCAGGTAGGCAAACTCGGAACCCCAGCCCCACTGGAGATAGGCGATCATCGCCACCGGGATGGTGACCACGGTAGCGCCGACATAAGGAATCACCACCGACAAGCCCACCAACGCACCCAACAGGGCGGCATAGTTCAGCCCCATCAGCACGAAGGTGATGTAGCTGGCACCACCGATGATAAGAATCTCGGTAAACTTGCCGCGAATGTAGTTGCCTATCTGCAGGTCCACCTCGTGCCAGACACTCGTCGTCAGCTCGCGCTGACGCGGCAGATAAGACCCCATCCAACTCACAATCTGGCTTTTATCCTTGAGAAAGAAGAACACCATCATTGGCACCAGAATCAGGTACACGGCAAGGGCGATCAGACTGGGAATCCAGGCAAGAGATAGAGACAACAAGCTCTGCCCCAACCCCGCCAGCTCTTTTTGCAGGCTGTTGACGATATCCCGCACCTGCTCTTCTGTAAACAACTGCGGATAAATCTCAGGCAGACGCATAAGCAGCTTCTGACCGGTATCAATGTGGCGTGGAAGGTCCTGCGCCAATTGCGCCACCTGCCGCGACAGCATGGGAACCAGCCACAGCATGAGGAACAGAAACACAACGATAAACAGCAGAAATACCAGGATGACCGCCGGCAGGCGTGGCATGCCGCGGCGTTCCATCACCTGCACGATGGCCTCCAGCAGGTAGGCAATGACCACCGCCGCCAGTAACGGCGCCAGCATGCTGCCCATATAAAAAACAACGACAAAACCACCCAGCAGAAACAGGGCCAGAATGACCGTCTGCGGGTTGGAGAAGTTACGATTGAACCAGGCGCGCAGGAGATTCATGACGGAATCTCCGCCCGCCATTCCCCGTAAAAACGCGCGAACACGGTCTCCAGCTCGTCGATTACTTCGCTGATATCCCGCCCCTGCATAACGTGCTGGGTCATCAACACCGAGGTCTCATTGAGCAAGCCAGCGCGGTCTTCCAACATGAAATAGGTAGCATTAAGACGTTTGATGGCGGCAACGACGTTTTCCTGTTCGGGACGGGGAGTGTAACGCGGTTCAGGCGAGGAAGCCGCCTCGACCTGGTCTCGCGGTATCTGGGTAGCAAGAAATTCGGCAAAGGACTGCAGCGTCTCACGCTGTGTTTCGGACAAGCATTCAAACTGCGCCAGCAGCTTCTTTTCCGCCGCCGTCAAACTTTTGCCTTTACCCATCGGAATCTGCAAAACCGTTGTCTGATGACCACACTCAGGCGCAAATTAACCGGCGTCCGGATGATCGATGCAGTAATTACGCGCAAACTCCAGCAACTCGTCCATGGCGCATTGGCGGAACTTGTGCTTCTGGTGCACAAAGGAGAAGGGACGCTCCAACGGGGTATCCAGCTCCAGCACCTCCACCGAACCCAGCTTGATCTCCTTGGCCAGTGTCGCGCGGGAGACGATGCTGACGCCGATGCCTGCCTCCACCGCACCCTTGATCGCCTCCAGGCTGCCCAGCTCCATGATCACGTTCAGCTGCGCAGGATCGACCCCGGCCTGTCTGAAATAGTCATTGATGACCTCGCGCGTGCCGGAACCTTCTTCACGACAGATAAAGGGAAAATCGAGAATGTCCTTGACCGGCACGGTATCGAGCTTGGCCAGCTCATGTCCCGGCGGCGTAATGGCCACCAGACGGTCGGTGCGGCATTCCTCCACCGCCAGATTCTTGTTCAGCACCGGCGCCTCAACCACACCCAGGTCGATGATGTTGTTCTCCACCATGGAAACGATGCCGTCGGTATTGGAGACCTTCAAACGGATATTGACATCCGGGTACTTGGCCTTGAAGTCGCCCAGCAGGGCCGGCAGCATATACTCGGCGACGGTGGTGCTGGCGCCGAGAATCAGCACTCCGCTGATCTCGCCGGTCAGCTCACGCACGGCGTTTTCCATCTCATCATAGAGGTGGAAGATCTTCTCGGCGTAGACGTAGACACGCTCCCCCGCCTCGGTGAGGCTGATCTTGTTGTGAGTGCGGTCGAACAGACGGGTATTGAAATATTCCTCCAACTGGCGTACCTGGAAGGTCACCGCGGGCTGGGTCATGTGAAGGGTGTCTGCAGCTTTGGTAAAGCTCAGCAGGCGGGCGACACTATAGAACACGCGTAATCTACGATCGGCCATAACAGCGTATTAACCCTTTCTGATATTCAATGTCCCCGGATCATAACAATTAACGCCGCTGATAGAAATATCGACCAAATTTATCAAGCAAGCCTCGGGAGGGAGTACCCCGGCCCACAGCGTCATACGCCAATAAAGCTGTGTACCCATCATGGACGCTAACAGACCCACCCTTGGGGCACTCCTGTGCTATCGCGAAACACCCCAGGAACGCTGCATCCTGGTTTATTACCTTGACGGAGTGCTGGGGTGTTAATCGCCGGGTTAATGCTTCAACCTGGATTAATCGGTTGGGCGGCCCAACCGATTAATCCAGGTTCAAAGTGAAGCGCGAGACAGTTCACTCCCCGAATTACTTTTCTGCCAGCTTCCACTCCCTGACCACCTCATATTTCACCCCCTGCGGCAGCGTGCTGGAACGCACCAGCACAAAACGATCCACTGGCCAGTTCAGCGGCTGGAGGTCTGTGTCCTTTGCTGGCTGCGTCAGCTTGCGCATGAGGGTGATGTGGGCGCGGTAGGGGCGCGCATCCAGTCTCAGACCACAGCCCTCGGCACCGCGGTGCAGATCCGCCGCCAAGGCTGTCAGCGCCTCGGGCATTTCCGCCGGCGCAATCCACAACACCCGTGGCCGGGGCCAGTAGCCGGATCGATTCAGCTGCAGCTCAAAAGGGGGGCATTGAATGGCGTTGACCATGGTCTCGACACAGGCTCGTTGGCGGGCGTCCGTGCGACCGAGAAAGGCCAGGGTCAGGTGGAGATTTTCGGCCGGAATCGGCCGACCGTTGCTGTTGGAGGCCAGTGTATCGCGGCACCGCACCAGCTGCTGGCGCAGTGCGTCATCCGGCCACAGGGCGAAGAACAGACGCTCGGCCGGTAAATCGTGTTCACGCTCAGGCGTTGGCATCAGATTGGGCGAGCATTTCCAGCACGCCCTGCAGGGCATGCTTGACAGTCTGCGCGCGCACGGCGGCCCGGTCGCCGGCGAAGTGCTCGGTGCGCACCACCGGCTGCGCACCCTCGATCACCCAGGCCAGACACACGGTGCCGACGGGTTTGTCAGCGCTGCCGCCGCCGGGACCGGCGATGCCGCTCACGGCCAGTGTCACCTGAGCCTGACTGTGTGCCAGCGCACCACGAACCATCTCGGCCACGGTGGCCTCACTAACGGCGCCAGCAGTTTCCAGTGTGACGGCGCGCACGCCCAGCATGTCCTGCTTGGACTGGTTGGAATAGGTGACGAAACCGCGATCAAACCACTGCGAGCTGCCGGCGATATCGGTAATGGCCGTCGCTATCGCGCCGCCAGTACAGGATTCGGCGGTGGCCAGCCGCCAGCCACGCGCCAACAGGGTCTCCCCCACGCGGGAAGAAAGGGTCAAAGTATCCATGCGGAAAGACTACCGCAGGCGGGCACTCAGAGCGACAGGGCAGGTCGTAGCGTCCTCACCCAGCCGGTGAAGTCTCGCTTTTAGATGAATTCGTTATGACCATGCACTAAGGACTTACCTCGAAACGGTCAACCGATCAATCTAGGGGGAACACCCTCAGAGGCAATGACTCGCCTATACACGGCCCTGAATATCGGCAATATCATCGCCGGTGTGCACTTCCACCCGGTCGCGACCATTACGCTTGGCGGTATACAAGGCCGTATCGGCGCGCTCGATGAAGCTGTGCGCAGTCTCACCGGGGCTGTACTCCGCCACACCAGCGGAAAAGGTCGGTAGCAACATGCCCTCCTCACTCAACTGGTCGGAGACATCCGCGAGACGCCGGCGCACCTTTTTCAGTGCGCGGCACACACCCTCCTGGTCGGTATTGGGCAGCAGTACAGCAAACTCCTCGCCACCGTAGCGCGCCACCAGGTCGTGATGACGGAAGATGCACAGCACGCCCTTGGCATAGTGACGCAGTACCGCATCTCCCGCCGCATGGCCTCGCTGATCATTGATTTTCTTGAAGAAGTCCAGATCCATGATCACCAGCGACAACGGCGCGCCATGGCGCTGCACACGACTAACCTCGTCCTCGAGGCGCCGCATAAAGGCACGCCGGTTGGGCAGACCGGTGAGTTCATCGGTGAGACTCAGCAGGCGCACACGATCCAGCTCGTCGCTAAGCTGCTGATTGTCGTCTTCGATAAGACCGAGGTATTCCTGGGCACGGGAAAACTTCTGCGCCAGCGCCTTGTGGCCTTCACAGATCTGCTGCAGGGCCTGGATGATTTCCAGCCGTCGCTTTTCCTGTTCATCCGCATGGCCAACTTCGCGCATCACCTTCAGGGCGCTGTCGAGCAACTCGCCAAAGGCATCGTATTCCGCCACCGCCTCGTCCATCTGCTCGACAAAGTCGCTCTGCAGGCGCTGCATTGCCTCACGTTTTTCATCCAGATGGGCACGATAGGCAGCATTGACGCGCTGCTCCGCCTGCGGCTGGTGAGGCTCAGGCCGCGGGGTTACCACAGGGGCTTTATCCAACACGCCGAAACGCGCCAACAACGGAGTCAGGGCCGGGGCCAGATCACTGCTGCGCAGCGGGGCTGTGCTGACCATTTCATCCGACACCGCCTCAATGCAACGATTCAGTGCGCCCAGTTCGGACACCGACAGAGGCGGCATCAAGCGCATCTGCAATAAACGTAAATGGGTATGCAGGGGGTTTTCCACAGGAATCTGCGACAGGCAGGCCTCCAGCAGCATGCTCAAAAAGCTGGCATAGGCCTCTTCGGTCTTGTGATGATCGGCCACCATTTCACCGAGCATCTGCTCGATATGGCTGTATATGATGCGTCCGGATGTCGTGGTGCGCAGATCACTGAGCAAGGTGAGTACCTTGTCCAGCACCGCTGAAGAACGCGAGTGCAATCCTTGGCCTTTTGATACCACTAGCCCCTCCACGACGAGCTACGTTACGCACCGACAACATACCGGCGCAACATCACACGGGTGTGGGGTCGCACAGCGAATCCACTTGCAAACTACGCCGGCACCACAGGACAGAGCATGCAGAAAAAGCCGAAGTGTTACCCGAAGCAAGGAAGCCGCGCCGACTGTTCTCTTGTTCTCTGCAACAGTGCGAGGCTACCCGTGGCTCAACTTTACACCAATGGTTTCAGCACAACAAACAAAAGTTCAGCATATAAGCAATAAGCTATACTCCACCCAAACCGGCGGCAATTTAACGCCTTTCATTGCCATATCAATTGATCATACCGAGATGGCCGGACGTAGCTGGCACAACCACCGACGGCGACCCCATCACCGACAAGGAACACCAAACAGGAAACTACTTGCAGTTATACCACTTGACGAAAACACCCTGCCTGCTAGTGTTTAGCCCACTTAACCTAGTCACTAGACAATCAAACACCCTATGCGCCTGCTACTGGTAGAAGATGACAAACTGCTCGGCGACGGCATTCAGGCCGGGCTGAACCAGGCCGGCTACGCCGTGGACTGGATGGAAAACGGTGAGTCGGCCGAATCGGCCCTGCGCACCGAGGAATATGAATTGATGATTCTCGACCTGGGCCTGCCCGGCCGCTCCGGACTCGAGATCCTCAAACGTCTGCGCAATCGGCACTTCTCCGCCCAGGACAGCGAGTTGCCGGTGCTGATTCTCACCGCGCGAGATACCGTCTCAGACCGTATCACCGGGCTGGATTCCGGCGCCGACGACTATATGATCAAGCCCTTCGACCTGGACGAACTGAACGCCCGCATCCGCGCTCTGACGCGCCGCCATCACGGTCGTGCAAACCCAGTCATCGTACACGACACTCTGACCATGGACCCGGCCGCCCATACCGTCACCCTCGACGAACAGCCGGTAAAACTCTCACGACGCGAATTCGCCATCCTCCAGCTGTTGCTGGAAAGCCGCGGCCGGGTACTGTCCCGCAGACAACTGGAAGAAGGCCTGTATTCTTGGGGTGAAGAAGTCGAAAGCAATGCCGTGGAGGTCTACATACACCACCTGCGCAAAAAACTCGACAGCGGGCTGATCCGCACCCTGCGGGGTGTCGGCTACGTCATCGACAAACCCATATGACCCCCCCTTCCCGCACCATCTCTTTATCTATTCGACGCCGCCTGCTGGTCACCCTGCTCTCGGTGGTGGCCTTCAGCTGGCTGATTACCGCCCTGGTGGTCTATTTCGATTCCCGCCATGAGATTGAAGAGCTGTTCGATGCGCAGCTGGCCCAGTCTGCACGCGTCCTGCTGGCCATGAGCGAACATGAGTTGGCCGAACAGCAGATCTACCAGAGCATGCTCGGTGGGGATGGCGTCACCGAGTCGGTGGAAATTTCCTACATGGATGCCACCGGCATCGGTCACGAATATGAAGACAAACTCGCCTTCCAGGTCTGGACCAGTGACAATCATCTCGCCCTTCACTCCGCCAATGCACCCACCCACCAATCCCTTTCGAGCCAGACGGCCGGCTTCAGCAATCAGCTCATCGAAGACAATATCTGGCGCGTGTTTTCGCTGACTGGCGAGCCCAGTGGCATACGCATACTGGTGGGGCAGAGTCTTGAAATCCGCAACGAACTGATCGGCGCCATCAGCAATCGCCTGCTCACCCCGGTACTACTCAGCCTACCGGCACTGGCATTACTCATCTGGTACGGTATCGCCCACGCCATGCGCCCATTATTACGGCTGGCGAAAAACGTCCGCAATCTCGAACCCGGTCAGCTGAAACCCCTGCCACTGAAAGACATCCCCGACGAGAGCCGGCCACTGGTCGAATCCCTGAACCTGCTGTTCGGGCAGCTGCAATACGCCTTCGACAACGAACGCCGCTTCACCGCCGATGCCTCCCACGAGCTGCGCACCCCGCTGGCAGCGCTAAAGATTCAGGCGCAGGTCGCCCTGGGCGCCAATGACGACGAAGCCCGACGGCATGCCCTGCAACACATTATTCAGGGAGTGGATCGCGCCACACATCTGGTTGAACAGCTGCTCACCCTGGCTCGTCTCGACCCGGAAAATGCCTTGCAGGACACCACACCACTCAAACTCGCCGACATCTGCCAGGAAACTCTCGCCGAGTTGGCCGATGCGGCACAGAAAAAGCACATCGAGCTGGCGCTAGAGGCAGAATGTGACGGCCAGATCATAGGTAACCAGAACGCAATCTATATCATGCTGCGCAACCTGATTGACAACGCCATACGCTATACACCCGAAAAGGGCAGTGTCTGCGTAAAGATTGACTGCAACGAAAATGCCACCCACTTGACGATCAGTGACAGTGGCCCCGGCATCCCCGCCGAAGAGCACACGAAGGTGATGGAACGCTTTTATCGCGGCAAGGCAGCCCAGGCGCCGGGCAGCGGTCTGGGCATGTCCATCGTGCAGCGCATCATCGAGCGTCACAATGCCTTGATGGAACTAGGCAAATCGGCGCATGGCGGCCTGGAAGTCAGCATTCGCTTTCCCTCACACCTGAACCACCAAACCTGAACAGAACATAAACATGCATTTTTTGCACATCTTCAGGCAACGTTAAGGTTTTCAGCGTTAATATCCTTTCCAGATTCTGGAGTTGAGTCTGATTCGGCTGGCACATCGTGCCGATGGATCAATACCCCTCCCTCCCTCCGGAATCGGTGATATCTAGCCGAGTCTCCCCAGTGGATCGATTCGGCGACGATACCCCCTCTAAGGTGGATCCCCTCCACCACTCCTCTTAGCCCCGCATCTTTATGCGGGGCTTTTTTTTGTGCGCGAAAATTATACCTGACGACCTTTGATTTATCCGTCATTCCGGGTGTATTAACCCAGCACTTCACTGCAAAGGCCTACTGGAACCTGGCATGCGCCGGAATAGCAAAATAAGGAGCCGGGAATTCTCAATGCGCTCAAGTCTCCGTGTACTCCGTGCCTCTGTGGTGAACTGAATATAGCCAGAGCAAGTACAGAAAGGCTACTGCACCAGCTGATTGAGATCGAAGATGGGCAACAGAATGGCCAGTACGATGACCAGTACGATACCGCCCATAGCGAGAATGAGGATGGGTTCGAACAGGCCCATGAGGCCGGAGATCAGGGTTTCCATTTCCCGCTCCTGCCCGGCCGCAGCACGTTCCAGCATCTCTTCCAGATTGCCGCTGGACTCGCCGCTGGCGATGAGGTGCACGGTCATGGGTGGGA
Source organism: uncultured Gammaproteobacteria bacterium (assembly GCA_913009875.1). Taxonomy (GTDB): domain Bacteria; phylum Pseudomonadota; class Gammaproteobacteria; order SZUA-152; family SZUA-152; genus DRQN01. The sequence goes on from CAJVYS010000012.1 coordinate 42,056, forward strand.
AATAGCCGCAGGATTCCAGCGCCGCGTGGATGCCCGTGCCCTCGCGCACCCGCCGTGCGGCACCTTCTACCGCCTCGCGCATGGGCAGGTTGCTCATTACCGTGGCGGAAATGCGCATGCCCTCCAGCACCGGCACACCACTGGCCACCAGAATGCTGAATGTACGTGCAAAACGGGCGGTATCCATGCCACGTACCAGACGTGAGATCAGTGGTGTCTTCAATAACAGGCTGTGAAATCCGCGTTTAAAGGCATGGATACGCAGCAGATAAGCAAAGCCCACCCCCCCCACCACCAGCAGCAGGAAGATAGCGAGGCCGTAAGTTTGCAGGAACTCGCTGCTGGCGATCAGCCCACGAGTCAGGGCCGGCAGCTCCTGGTCGATATTATCGAATACCTGCACCACCTGAGGCACGACGAAGGTCAGCAGCAGGATCACCACGGCAATCGCCACCAGGGTCAACAGGGCGGGATAGATCAGCGCCAGCATCATCTTCTGCGATAACTGCTGGCGAGCCTCGGTGTAGTCTGCCAAGCGTTCCAGCACCACGTCGAGATGGCCTGATTGTTCGCCCGCCGCTACCGTAGAGCGGAACAAATCGGAAAAGACATGCGGAAAATCGCCCAGCGCCACAGCCAGCGTATGACCTTCCAGCACTCGCGAGCGCACCGCCGCCATCATGCTTTTCAGGCGCGCCTTTTCGGTCTGCTTGGAGACCGTGGCCAGAGCCTCGTCTACCGGCAGACCGGAGCGCACCAGGGTCGCCCACTGGCGGGTAATCAAGGCCAGATCGGTAGAGCTGATACCACGCTGGAACAGGGCCTTGCGGGTGCGCGCCTCTCGAGTGCGCACGCCCTCCACGGATAACGGCGTGAGGCCCTGCTCGCGCAACTGTTGGCGGACCTGCCGGGCGGCATCCCCTTCCAGCACACCCTTGCGTTCGCGGCCGCGGGCATCGAGAGCGGTATATTCAAAGGCAGGCATGGGGGGGGGCCAGTTTTGAGTGTTGAGTGTTGAGTGTTGAGTGAAAGGCGCCTGCCAGCGGACACCATGCAGCACCACACCATCGCGGAGCCACCCCACTAAACACTAAACACTCAACACTCAACATTGAATTTCAGTCTTCCTGCGTCACGCGCAGCACTTCTTCCACCGACGTCTCGCCGGCAAGAATGCGCCGCAGGCCGTCCTGCCGAATACCGGGGCTGGATTTGCGTGCATAACTTTCTATATCGAGCTCACTGACGCCATCATGGATCATGCCACGCAGGGTGTCGTCGATTTCCACCAATTCATAGATGCCACTGCGGCCACGGTAGCCCAGATAATTACAGTGCTTACAGCCCTCGGCCTTGTAAAACGTGGGCGGGTTATCGGTATCAAAACCAAAGCGTTCACAGTCGACCGAACCGGCGGTGTACGAGATCTTGCACTCCGGGCACAGCAAACGCACCAGGCGCTGCGCCAGCACACCGAGCAGCGTGGACGACAGCAGGAAGGGTTCCACGCCCATGTCACGCAAGCGGGTCACGGCACCAACGGCACTATTGGTGTGCAAGGTCGACAGTACCAAATGACCGGTCAACGAAGACTGTACGGCGATCTCCGCCGTTTCCAGATCGCGGATCTCGCCAATCATCACCACATCCGGATCCTGTCGCAGGATGGCGCGCAGACCACGCGCGAAGGTCATATCGACCTTCATGTTGACGTTGGTCTGACTGATACCTTCGAGGTCGTATTCCACCGGATCCTCGACAGTCATGATATTGCGTTTGTGGTCGTTAAGCTGTGTCAGCGCCGCGTACAGGGTGGTGGTCTTACCGGAACCGGTCGGCCCCGTAACCAGAAGTATACCGTGCGGCCGACGAATGACATGATCCATCACCTTGTGCGTTCTTTCGTCCATGCCCAGATGTGAAAGATTGAGCCGCCCCGCCTGCTTGTCGAGCAGACGCATCACCACCCGCTCGCCCTGCCCGGTGGGAATGGTGGAAACGCGTACATCCACCGCGCGACCGGCCACGCGCAGGGAAATACGTCCGTCCTGTGGTAGGCGTTTTTCGGCAATATCCAGCCTCGACATAACTTTAATTCGTGACACCAGAAGCGGCGCTAGCACCCGACGAGGGGTGAGCACTTCACGCAACACACCATCGACGCGGAAGCGCACCACCAGCCGGGTCTCGTAGGGCTCAATATGGATATCCGAGGCATCTTCCTTGATGGCCTGGGTCAACAGGGCATTGATGAGACGGATGATGGGCGCATCATCTTCACTTTCCAGCAGGTCTTCCGGCTCGGGAAGATCCTGCGCCACCTGGAACAGGTCGGCCTCTTCGTCGAGGTCGTCCATCATCTGCATGGCCTGGCCGGAGTGCTGCTCGTAGGATTGCTGCAGGCGCGCATCGAATTCATCGATGTCGATCAACTTGATGCGCACCGGCATACCGAGAAAGCGCCGCACCTCGGCGAGGGTCACGGGGCTGATACCGGGTCGCGCCAGCAGCACGGTGTGATCCGCGTGCTCCTCGCCCACCATGACGCCATTGCGCTTGGCGAAGGCGAAAGGCAGGCCATGGGCACCGTGTACCTGGTCCATCTCCCCGGCAGGTATTTCCACTCCGGGCAGTGTATCCACCGTCTCCGTCATCGCCTACTGTCCGACCTTTGGCTGGCTATTCTCCATTATGCCAC
>CAJVYS010000013.1 GCA_913009875.1 uncultured Gammaproteobacteria bacterium
AGTTGATACTTTGCTAATTATTGATGAGTATATCCGAATATGTGTATGTATTGATCATCATGTTATTATCATGTTACTTTCGTGTTATTAATATATCTGCTTTTTTTTTTGTTTTTTTTTTGTTGTATTTTTTTATTTTTTTTATTGTTTTTGTATTTTTTTTTTTTTTTTTTTTTCAAGCAGAAGACGGCATACGAGATATATCAGTGTGACTGGAGTTCAGACGTGTGCTCTTCCGATCTCATTCGTTCCTCACTGCCGAATCTTATAGCATCCTGGTCAGTATGCTCAGTGCCCAATTAACGGACCGAAACAGTCCGCGCGATATTGTTGTGGAATCTACCCACGAATCATTTTGATGAGGATGTTAATATGGAGTCGCGGCGCCTTGGCGGAATAATGGTTGTCATTGGGATACTAAGTCTTCCCGCCTGTAGTTCATTTCAAAAAATAGACATGTCTGCTGAAGACAATAGCCTTGATAGAATAAAGACGGGTAGCACGATACGCGTAACAAAAAAACAAGGAGAGGAAGCTGAGTTTGTTGTGCAAAATAAAGACCAAGTGAAAATTTATGGTGACAAAGAACAGATAAGATTAGCTGACATACAAAAGCTTGAGGTTAAGGAAATAAACAACAAAAGAACGTTCATGTTAACGAGCGTGGCTGTTGGCGTGCTTTTCAACCCTATTGTGGGTCTGGGCTTGGTGCTATTAAGTTATATGTTTATAAGCCCCTAAGGACTGTTAACTTTCCTGTTTAAGTAGTGAGCTGTCTATGTCATTTTGCCGTTTGAATTGAAGGCGCTGGAACTTTGAGTCACCATTACGTCTTCATCACGCATGCTTGAGCAGCCCTGGATAAGGCTTAAAACGGTATAGTGGCTGTAGGTAGGGTGCCCTTTAATAATGATAATACATCATAATGCATAGCTGAGAATATGATAATGACCTATGGGCATGTAGTCGCGATTATTATTTTTAATAGCCTGCTCTTTTCAGGCATAACGCTTGCGAAAGACAAAAAAACGATCGGTGTAGGCATTGGTGCTATGTATAATGGTTTGGGCTTGTCATATGGGATACAGAAACTAGGCTCATTCAAGTATATTTCGTTAGGTTGCTTGAGTGTCTTCACCTCTAGTTCAAGGGGTACGAAATATAATTGCGGATTTGGTCTAGGTTTTGTCAGAACTGATATTGGGAATAGGCATGGATTAGGCGCCCACATTGGGGCTACATACAACGAGCATCGTGGACTGAATAAAATTGAAGTGTTTGTTGCTCCCCAATACATCTATTTTGTTAATGGTATAGATGGGGCTGGGTTGAATCTTGGCGCCTCCGTCGGCTTTGGCAAACTTGACGGTGACTTTAAAATAAGCCCAGGATTACAAATCGGGTATCAATTTTAGGGTTTTCCCTAAATATATACGCCTCGTCAGAGCAATTCTCGGGTGGATTTCGCAGGATATTGACGCGGGGACTGGTGGCGTGGGATCGGTACAAGCGCCGCGGCTATGTGCACGTTCCTTAGCGGGCATCAGGTGGCCCGATCCCAGCTGCTTGGTACGGGGTCCTAGCGGGGTTGTCCGGTCGAATCGCCCAGAATTGGACTGGTACTCTGAGGGAATCGTTAGATGAGCTGCTGGTTCCTGCCAAACCCGGGTTGCAACCGATTACGGCGGCGCCATCCTTCCCGTCAGGCTGTTCAGGAAGGCCACAATATCCTGCACCTCCCCGTCTGAAAATTCCTTGCCAAGCTGGGTCTTTGCCATCACCCGCACGGCTTCATCCAGCGTCTTGACCCGGCCATTGTGAAAATAGGGCGCGGTCACGGCGATGTTGCGCAGGATCGGCACCCGCCACATGTATTTTTCCCGCAGATTGCCGGTGGCCTCGAAGCGCCCCAGATCGTCCGCCAGCCCGTACTGCTCGTCGTAGCGGCTGCCGAGGTGGTTGGGGAACAGTTCATAGAAGCCGTCGCCGGGACCCATGGCCGGGCCAGGTGCCGGCCCCGCAAAGTTCACGCCGAAGTGACAGGATGCACAGCCACTGTCATTGAACAGCACCATGCCACGTCTGGCGCTGGCGGAGATGGCGTTCTCATCGCCGCGAATGTACTGGTCGAAGGGGCTGTCGGGGGTCAGCAGGCTGCGCTCGAAGCTGGCCAGGGCGCGGGCTACATTGTCGGCGGACACCGCATCTTCGCCGGGGAAGGCGGCCTCGAAGGCCTGTCGATAATCCTCTGCATCCATCAGCCGCTGCACCATGGCGCCGATATGGGCGTTGTCTGAAATCACCGGGTCGCGCAGGTGATCCAGGGTCTGCTCCTCCAGGCTGCGACTGCGGCCATCCCAATACAGCACGGTCTGAAAACCAATATTCCACAGCGTCGGCGTTGAGCGGTAGGTGTACTGCCCGTGTTGACCCCGGGAGACGGTCTTTCCATCCACTCCGCCTGTCGACAGCTTGTGACAGCTGTTGCAGGACAGTGTGCTGTTCGTGCCCAGCAGGGCCGGGTCGAAGAACAGTTTTTTGCCCAGGCTGATTTTTTCTGTGCTGGCGGGGTTGTCCGCTGGTTGCTGCACGGCCTTCGGTAGTGGCTGGAAGTGTTCAAAACCCCAGACGGAAAGAGGCAGGCACAGACCAAGGGTCAGTGGCAGGAAGGGGGATATTCGGGACATTCTAGTATTCCACCAAGGTTATATTGACGGGTTCAGTTGGTCTGTCAAGGTTCAGGACACCACCAAAAGTAGGCGCCCTGAGGCGACAGCAGGCGCTTTTAGGTGACGCGCTCATGGATGCTGACAGATTAACCCTCCGGGCGCTCCTGATGGTGCTTCTTAATTATCGTGGCGGCTCATGCCGGCGAGCCGAAGGGGCATTCTACAGTGGCCACTGCGGTCATTCCACGCGACTGACGGGTTTCCGGCTAGGTGGAAGCCTGTGGTCAGTCAAGAAAATGCCATTTCCTGAGGTTGTATTTCTAACTCATTGAAAATATTGAGGTGATCTTGCTGTGGTCGAGTGGCATAGCATTTGCAGTGAGGCAGGTGTAGACGTCTATTTTGCACTGAAGCCGTACTGAAATTGAGGAATCCAAGCCATGCCAGATGACGACAAGGACCAGGACCAGGAAAAGCCCAAGGGTTCGATGGTGACCAAAATCCTCCTCTTCGGCGTCTTGCCGCTGATGACCGCCATTGTGCTGGTCGTGGGCGGTCTGTTCATTGCCGGCGTACTGCCTGGCGGTGGCGGCGGTGATCAGGCCGTTGTGGAGGAGGGGCAGGATAGTGATAACGGCGAGGATACCGGCGACTCAGTGGCGGATATGCCTGCAGTGTACATCCCCATCGATCCCGCCTTCGTGGTCAATTTCGCCAGCCAGGGGCGTGCGCGTTTTTTGCAGATCACCGTGGAGGTGATGACTCGCGATCCCACGGTGCCGGAGCATATTGAGCAGCATCTGCCCGTGATCCGCAACAACCTGATGTTGTTGTTCAGCAGCCAGACTTACGACAGCGTGAGCACGCTGGAAGGCAAAGAGGCCTTGCGTGAGGAGGCGCTGTCCGTAATTCAGGAAATCCTGGAAGAAGAGACCGGCGATCCCGGTGTAGAAGCGGTGTACTTCACCAGCTTTGTGATGCAGTAGCCGACGGAATTTGATGACATGGCCGTAAACGACCTTCTTTCCCAGGACGAAATCGATGCTTTGCTGCACGGTGTCTCCAGCAGCGATATCGATACCGATGATGATCTGGCCGATGGTGAGGCCCGTGAATACGATTTCACCACCCAGGATCGCATCGTCCGTGGACGCATGCCGACCCTGGAGATGGTCAACGAGCGTTATGCACGCCTGTTCCGCATCAGCCTGTTCAACCTGTTGCGCCGCAGTGCGGAAATCTCCGTCGGCGGTGTACAAATGCTGAAGTTTTCCGAATACGTGCACAGCCTGTTCGTACCCACCAGTCTCAATATGGTGCGCATTAAACCGCTGCGGGGAACAGCGCTATTCGTGCTCGACCCCAAGCTGGTGTTCATGGTGGTGGACAACTATTTCGGTGGTGACGGCAGTTTCCACACCAAGATCGAGGGCCGTGAGTTTACCCCCACCGAGCGGCGCGTGATCCAGATCATTCTCGATCAGGTCTTCGTCGACCTGAAAGAGGCTTGGTCGCCGGTGATGGATCTGGATTTTGAATTTATCAATTCGGAAGTGAATCCCCAGTTTGCCAACATCGTCAGCCCCAGCGAAGTGGTGGTGGTGACCACCTTTCATGTGGAAATCGAGGGCGGCGGCGGCGACTTCCACGTCACAATGCCCTATTCCATGTTAGAGCCGATGCGCGAGATCCTCGATGCCGGTGTGCAGAGTGATCGTGATAACGCCGATGGGCGCTGGGGCTTTGCCCTGCGTGAAGAAGTCAAAAGTGCGGAAGTGCATCTTTCCTGCACCTTGACTGAAGTGGAAATGGATCTGCGCGATGTGCTGGACATGAAGGCCGGTGATGTGATCCCGGTGGATATCCCGGAGCTGGTGACGGTGAGTGCCGAGGGGGTTCCCGTATTTCGTGGCAAGTATGGAATATCCAATGGCAATGAGGCCGTCAAGGTTGTCGAGCAGGTTACCCTGCCATCCAACCCCGAGGCGCAGCCGGCTCTGGAAGGCAAATCAGGCAGTGAACCTCTTCAACTGCCCGAGCCCGTTAGTGCGGCGAACAATCAACAGAACGTATAGGTAGGCACATGAACGATACGACGGACACAGAAGACAGCGCTGCGGGTGATGACTGGGCCGCCGCCATGGCGGATCAGGCCAGTGTCGAAGGTGAGGCCTCGGGCGAGGCCGCTTCGGCGGAGGCCGACTGGGGAGATGCACTGGCCGAGCAGGCCAGTGCCGAGGCAGGTACTGCCGACAAAGTCGAGCAGGCACCGATGGAGAATCTGCAGGCGGAAGAAAACGGTGAAACCCTGGAAGATGTCAGCCTTGATGTGATCCTGGATATTCCGGTCAATATCAGCTTGCAGATCGGCTCGTCAAAAATCAGTATCCGCAATCTGCTGAAACTGAATCAGGGCTCAGTGGTGGAGCTGGAGCGCTTGGCGGGTGAGCCGCTGGATGTGATGGTCAACGGAACGCTCATTGCACACGGTGAAGTCGTGGTGGTGAATGAGAAATACGGTATTCGCCTCACCGATGTCATCAGTGCCCAGGAACGCATCAAGAAGCTGAAATGATGAAGATACCCCTGTCACATATTTTTGTTGTCGCCACCGGCTTGATCGCCGCAACGGTGCGGGCCGCCGGGGAAAGTGTGGAAAAGGCCCCGGCCAGCAGCGTGCTGACGGACAACGATGTTACCTCACACCTGCTGCAGACCACTCTTGGCCTGTTGGCGGTGCTGGCGGTGATCGTTGCCATTGGCTGGGCCGTGAAACGATTCGGCAACCTACGTGGTGGCATTCAGGGACAGATGAAAATCGTTGGCGGCATATCGCTGGGTACACGTGAGCGGGTGGTACTGCTACAAGTCGGTGATCAGCAATTAGTGTTAGGCGTGGCGCCGGGTCAGATCCGCACCCTGCATGTTCTGGAACAACCGCTGAGTGCTGGTGATAGTAATGGCGAGACGCCAACGGCGGATAAAGTGGACGCACCCAGCTTTGCCATGCGCATGCAGTCTGCACTGAAAAGCCGGGGGATGGGCTGATGCGTTGCCGTTTGCCACTTGCCGTTGCCCTGTTGACGCTGCTGTTCTCCGGCCTGGCACAGGCAGCCGATCCCGGCCTGCAGGTATTATCAGTGACCACCGAAAAAGACGGCGGCCAGACCTACAGCGTGGGTTTGCAGGTGCTGGCGCTGATGACCGCCTTCAGCCTGCTGCCCGCGGCACTGATCATGCTGACTTCCTTTACCCGTATCATTATCGTGCTGGCCATCGTGCGTCAGGCGGTGGGCATGCCGCAGGCACCGTCCGGACAGATTCTCATTGGCCTGGCATTGTTTCTGACTTTCTTTGTCATGTCGCCGGTATTCACCCAGGTCTACGATGATGCCGTGGTGCCCTATCTGGATGAAAAGATCGAGGCCAAGGCGGCCTTCGAGCGCGCCAGCCTGCCGTTCAGGGAATTCATGCTGGCGCAGACACGTGACAAGGATCTGTCCATGTTTGCCGATATCGCCGGCAGCGAGCCGATTGAAGATCATGCCGATGTGCCGTTTTCGCTGCTGATGCCGTCATTTATTACCAGCGAACTAAAGACCGCTTATCAGATCGGCTTTCTGATTTTTATCCCCTTTCTGATTATTGATCTGGTGGTGGCGTCAGTACTGATGGCCATGGGCATGATGATGTTGTCACCGATGATCATTTCACTGCCCTTCAAGATCATGTTGTTCGTGCTGGTGGATGGCTGGGCGATGATCATGGGTACGCTGGCATCGAGCTTTTACGTCTAAATATCCAATTTTAGTTGCCCCCTCCCTGGGTAACTGTGCGGTAAAGGAAAATAGTCATGACCCCGGAAATGGTACTTACCGTTGCGCAAAAGGCCCTTGAGGTCACCCTGTTGCTGACGGGGATTATTCTTCTGCCGGCACTGGCTGTGGGTCTGCTGGTGAGCATGTTCCAGGCGGCCACCCAGCTCAATGAACAGACCCTGAGCTTTATTCCCAAGCTGGGCGTTACCTTTCTTACCCTGATGATCGCGGGTCCCTGGCTGCTGACCTTGCTGATGGATTTCACCCGGCGCCTGATCAGTGAAATCCCGATGATTATCGGCTGAGCGAGGCATCCGCATGATGACCCTTGCCAGTTCGGAAATCATGTCATGGATCGGGGCCTTTCTCTGGCCGCTGTTTCGTATCGCCGCACTGGTGATGGCGGCGCCGGTGTTTGGCGCACGCACGGTTCCGGTACGCATCAAGCTGGTCTTCGCCCTGATGATCACCATCGTCGTGATGCCTGTTCTGCCCGCGCCGCCGGCGGTTGACCCGCTCAGCGGTGAGGCCGTTCTGATCACCCTCAATCAGATTCTCATCGGCGCCGCCATGGGGCTGGCCCTGCAGTTGATTTTTGCCATGTTTGTGCTCGGCGGGCAGATCATCGCTTACCAAATGGGCCTGGGTTTTGCCACCATGGTTGATCCGACCTCCGGCACTACAGTGCCGGTTATCAGTCAGTTTTATATCATTACGCTGACCCTGATTTTCTTTGCCCTGGACGGCCATCTGGTGTTTATCGATGTGGTGGCGGAAAGTTTCAGAACCCTGCCCATCGGCACGAACGGACTCAGCCGCGACGGTATGTGGCAGCTTGCCGTCTGGGGCGGAAAGATGTATGCCGGGGCGGTGCAGATCGCCCTGCCGGCGATCGCCTCCCTGTTGTTGATCAACCTGACCTTCGGCGTCGTCACCCGCTCGGCGCCGCAGTTCAACATTTTCTCGCTAGGCTTCCCGATCTCTATTCTGGCGGGTTTTTTCATCATGATCGCTACGCTGGATGTGATATCTGCGCAGGTGAACAACCAGTTAACAATCATCTTTGAATTCATGCGCTGGCTGGCGGGCGGATAGGGCCTAGGACATGGCGCAAAACGATAACGGTCAGGAACGCTCGGAAGAGGCGTCGGCAAAACGCAAACAGGAGGCCCGTGACAAGGGCCAGATTGCCCGCTCCAAGGAACTCACCACGGTGATCGTGCTGTTGGTGAGCAGCGCCGGGTTTCTGTTTATGGGCAAGGCCATGGTCACCGGCCTGGAAGAGATCCTGCGCGACAATCTGAGTATCCATCGTGCCGATATCTTTGATACCAGCGCCATGCTGAAGCTGTTTTCCCATTCGGTCATGGCCGGTATCAATGTGGTGATTCCGCTGATGGCGCTGCTGGTGATCGTGGCCCTGATCGCACCCATGGCGCTGGGTGGTTGGGTCTTCAGTACCAAGCCGATCCAGCCGGATCTCAAAAAAATGGATCCTATCAAGGGCATAGGGCGGATATTCTCCGCCAAGAGTCTGGTGGAATTACTGAAGTCTGTCGCCAAGCTGGGGCTGGTTGGCACGGTAGGCTATTGGTTGTTAGTCAGCAAGATGGATGACTTTTTGAGTTTTGGTTATGAGGATGTCAATTCAGGCATTGCCCATCTGGGTGATGAACTGATCACGGTGGTATTTTTTCTCAGCAGTGCGCTGATTTTGGTGGCATTGCTGGATGTGCCTTTTCAGGTCTGGGACCACTCGCGCAAGCAGCGCATGACCAAGCAGGAAGTGAAGGATGAGTTCAAGGAGACGGAAGGCAGTCCGGAGCTGAAGAGCAAGATCCGCCAGACCCAGCAGGAAATCGCCCAGCGCCGCATGATGGAAGAGGTGCCCAAGGCCGACGTGGTGATCACCAACCCGAGCCACTATTCGGTGGCGCTGAAATACGATCAGGAAAAGAGCGCCGCGCCCACCGTGGTGGCCCTGGGTGTCGACGAGGTGGCCGGTCATATCCGTCGCATTGCGGTGGCCAATGACGTGCCCATCGTCTCCGCGCCGCCACTGGCGCGCGCCATCTATCACAACACCGAACTGAATGAAGAAATTCCCGCCGGCCTGTTCCTGGCCGTGGCGCAGGTGCTGGCCTATGTGTTCCAGCTGCGTCACTACGAACTCAACGGCGGCATTGCTCCGGAGTTCAATGCCGATATGCCCATCCCCGATGATTTGAAACGAGACGAGTAGCCATGGACTTTAAAACTGTGATCGAACGCGCTAAGCGCCTGATCAGTAGCGGCCTTGGCGCGCCCCTGCTGGTGATGGTGATGTTGGCGATGATGGTGGTGCCGTTGCCGCCCTTCATGCTGGATATCCTGTTCACCTTCAACATTTCCCTGGCGCTGGTGATCCTGCTGGCCTCTGTCTATGTCAAGCGGCCGCTGGAGTTCGCGGTGTTTCCCACCGTGTTGTTGTTGGCCACCCTGCTGCGCCTGTCGCTGAACATCGCCTCGACGCGCGTGGTGCTGCTGGAAGGCCACACCGGCACCGATGCCGCCGGGCAGGTGATCAAGGCCTTCGGTGAATTCGTCGTTGGTGGCAACACGGCGGTGGGTATCGTCATCTTCATGATTCTGGTGATCATCAACTTCGTGGTGGTGACCAAGGGCGCCACGCGTGTGGCCGAGGTGAGTGCACGTTTCACCCTCGATTCCATGCCCGGCAAGCAGATGGCCATCGATGCCGATCTCAACGCCGGCATCATCACCCAGGAAGAGGCCCGCGAGCGCCGCACCGAAGTGGCCCAGGAGGCCGATTTCTACGGCTCCATGGACGGCGCCGGCAAGTTCGTGCGCGGCGACGCGGTGGCCGGCATCCTGATCCTGGTGATCACCATCATCGGCGGCCTCGCCGTGGGCATGCTGCAGCATGGCATGAGCATTGGCGATGCCACCCACAACTACACCCTGCTGACCATCGGCGACGGCCTGGTGGCGCAGATTCCCGCCCTGCTGCTGTCCACCGCCGCCGGCCTGATGGTGACGCGCAATTCCTCCTCGCAGGACATGGGTGGGCAGGTGCTCAAGCAGCTGTTCGACAATCCCAAAGCGCTTGCCGTGGCGGCCACCATCATCGGCACCATGGGTCTGATCCCCGGCATGCCCAACCTGGTCTTCCTGAGTCTGGCGGCAGTGGCGGGTGGCTCCGCCTGGTGGATTTCGAAACAGAAGAAAGAAGGCGGGGACAAGCCCGCCGCGACGCCGGCGCCGGAGACCCTGCCGGAAAACAAGGAGCTGAGTTGGGACGATGTGGAGCCGGTGGACATCATCGGTCTGGAGGTGGGCTATCGGTTGATTCCCATGGTCGATCGCAGCCAGGGCGGGCAGCTGATGGGTCGTATCAAGGGCGTGCGCAAGAAGCTGTCGCAGGAGCTGGGTTTCCTGATCCCCTCGGTGCATATCCGCGACAACCTCGATCTGCCGCCCAACACCTATCGCCTGACCCTGATGGGCGTGCCCGTGGGTGAGGCCGAGATCCATCCGGACCGTGACATGGCCATCAACCCCGGGCAGGTGTTCGGCACTCTTCCCGGCGGCATTGCCACCACCGATCCGGCCTTTGGTCTGGAGGCGGTGTGGATCGACCCCTCGCAGCGTGATCAGGCGCAGAGTCTGGGCTACACGGTGGTGGACGCCAGCACCGTGATCGCCACCCACCTCAGCCATATCCTGCAGAGCCATGCCGCCGAGCTGCTGGGTCACGAGGAAGTGCAGCAGCTGCTCGACAAATTGGCCAAGTCGGCGCCCAAGCTGGTGGAGGATCTGGTGCCCAAGCTGCTGCCCCTGGGTGTGGTGCTGAAGGTGTTGCAGAACCTGCTGCAGGAGCGGATTCCCATCCGCGATATGCGCACGATTGCCGAAACCTTGGCGGAGCATGCGCCAAACAGTCAAGACCCCGGCGTTCTCACCGCCGCTGTGCGGGTCGCCCTGAGTCGCTCAATCGTCCAGCAAATCAGTGGTATGGGGGCGGATCTGTCGGTAATGACGCTGGATCCAAGGTTGGAACAGTTATTGCAACAGACCCTCGCAGGTGGTGCCGATCAAGCGGGCGGGCTGGAGCCGGGACTGGCAGAGAACCTGCAACGTTCCCTGGCCGAGCAGGCCCAGCGCCAGGAAGCCGCAGGACATCCAGCGGTACTGCTGGTGTCAGCCGCCCTGCGGGGACTGTTGGCGCGGTTCGTCAGACACAGCATTCCCAATATGCATGTGCTGGCGTTCAACGAGATACCGGACAACAAGCAGGTCAAGATCACCGCCACGGTGGGGGCCTGAGCGGGTTGCAAACCGACCGACGCAACCAGACTGATGTATCGAGGTAGCGAGAAGAATGAAGATCAAACGCTTTTTTGCCAAAGACATGCGGACGGGGATCCGTCAGGTGCGCGAGGCCCTCGGTGCCGACGCGGTGATCCTCTCCAACCAGAAGGTGGTGGGCGGTATCGAGATCGTCGCCGCCATCGACTATGACGAAGCCCTGCTCGCCGCCGAGGAATCGGCGACCCGCACGAGTCTGCTGGACAACGGCCCGGCGCAGGCTGCATCTGCCAGCGAGCCCTCCATGGATCTGCTGAGCGAGGATACCGTCAGCCTCAGTCGCCCGACTAGCGCGCGCCAGGCCTATGTGCCTCCCGTGGAGGCACCGCCCGACAGCGAGATTCCCCGCCCGGAAATGCCCCGTGAGCCATCGGTGGATTTGCCCGGCTATCGCCCGTCCGAGGCACGCGAACAGCGGGCCGCCCGCCCGGCGCAGCCGGTGGAATGGTCGCAGGATCCGACCCTGCAGCAGATGAAGAACGAACTCAAGGATTTGCGCGGCCTGCTTGAACAGCAGCTCTCCAGCCTTGCCTGGAGCGACCTGTCGCGCCGTGATCCCCAACAGGCCAAGCTGATCCGCTGCCTGCTGGAGCTGGGCCTGAGCCCTGCCCTGTGTCAACAGGTGGCCGACGAGGTGGGCCGTGGTCACGATGATTTCGATAACGTCTGGCGCCATGCCCTGGCCTGGCTGGCCAGCCGCCTGCCGCTGGACACTGCCGACAGCCTCGATGAGGGTGGCGTGGTGGCCCTGGTCGGCGCCACCGGTGTCGGCAAGACCACCACCATCGCCAAGCTGGCGGCGCGCTATGCCCTGCGCCACGGCCGCGAGAAGGTGGCGCTGATCACCACCGACGGTTACCGCATCGCTGCCCACGAACAGCTGCGCACCTATGGTCGCATTCTTAATATCCCGGTACGTATCGCTAATACCCGTGAAGAACTCAGCGAGTCGCTGAAGCTGCTCGCCGATAAGGAACTGATCCTCATCGACACTGCCGGCATGAGTCAGCGCGACGTACGCCTGTCGGAACAGTTTTCGATGATTACCGGCAGCGCCGCGGCCATCCGCACTTATCTGGTGTTGTCCACCAACACTCACCGTGCCGGTCTGCGCGAGGTGGTCAACGCCTTCAAGGAGGTGAAGCTGGACGGCTGCATCCTCACCAAGCTGGACGAGACCACCAGCCTCGGCGGCACGATTTCCACGCTGATGGAGAACAATCTGCCGGTGGCCTACATGAGCGACGGTCAACGGGTGCCGGAGGATATTCATATTGCCCGTGCCCACACCCTGGTCAACCGTGCGGTACTGGTGGCGCAACAGACCAGCCAGGCCCTGGAACAGGAATCTCTCAACTTGGCGTTTAGCGGGATGGTGGCGAATGCTCATGGCTGAAACAATCGATCAAGCGGCCGGTCTGCGCCGTATCGCCACACCCCGGCCGGTGCGGGTGATCGCCATCACCAGCGGCAAGGGCGGTGTCGGCAAGACCAACGTCTCGGTCAATCTCGGCATGACACTTGCCGCACAGGGCAAGGAAGTGCTGTTGCTGGACGCCGACCTGGGTCTGGCCAACGTCGACGTAATGCTGGGTCTGCACACAAATTACGACCTGTCCCATGTGCTCAAGGGCGAGCGCACTCTGGAAGAGGTGATCTGCAAGGGACCGCAGGGACTACGCATCGTGCCGGCCTCCTCGGGTCTGCAGAACATGGCCGAGTTGAGCACTGCGGAACATGCTGGTGTCATCAGTGCCTTCAGTGAGCTGAGCGTAACCCCGGATGTGCTACTCATCGATACCGCTGCCGGTATCTCCGACAACGTGGTGACCTTCTCCCGCGCGGCACAGGAGGTAGTCGTGGTGGTCTGTGACGAACCGGCCTCCATTACCGACGCCTATGCGCTGATCAAGTTGCTCAACCGTGAATACGGCATCTACCGCTTCCGCGTGCTCACCAACCGGGTGCTGAGCGTGCAGGACGGGCGGGCACTCTATAACAAGATTCTCAAGGTCACGGACCGCTATCTGGACGTGGCACTGGACTTCATGGGCGTGGTTCCCGAGGACGAGTATCTGCGCAAGGCGGTGCAGAAACAGCGTGCGGTGGTGGACATTTATCCCCGAAGTAAGTCGGCACTGGCATTTAAGAAGTTGGCCAGCAAAGCCGATAGTTGGCCCGTACCGGCATCTGCTGGCGGGCAACTCGAATTCTTTGTTGAACGGCTGATCATGGCCAGTCAGCAGAATCTAAGCCAGTAACTTAAGCCGGTAACAATAAGGAGCGTCGTCATGAGTGGAGCGGCAATGTATGCGGAGGCACAGGCCTTCGAACAAAATATCAATGATGAGATTGCACAACATGCGCCACTGGTAAAGCGTATCGCCTACCACCTGATGTCGAGACTGCCACCCAGTGTGCAGCAGGATGATCTGATTCAGGCCGGCATGATCGGTCTGCTGGAATCGTTACGCAACTACGATGCCTCGCAGGGAGCCAGCTTTCAGACTTACGCCCGCATCCGCATCCGCGGCGCCATGCTGGACGAGATCCGCAAGAACGACTGGGCGCCGCGCTCCGTGCACCGCAAGGCGCGCATGGTGGCCGAGGTGGTGAAGGATATCGAAAACCGCACCGGCCGTGATGCCCGCGATCAGGAGATCGCCGAGGGCCTGGGTGTCACCCTGCCGGAATATCACCGCCTGTTGCAGGATGCCAGCGGCCACCGCGTATTCAGCTACGACGAACTGAACGTGGAGTCACACGGTGCGCCCGAAGGCTTAACTCAGCGGGTGCAGGGGCCGCTAGAAGGACTGCAGTCGGCAGACTTCAAGCGCAGCCTGGCCGATGCCATTGCCGGATTGCCGGAACGCGAACGGTTGGTAATGACGCTGTACTACGACGAGGAACTGAACCTGCGTGAGATCGGTTCCATCCTCGGCGTGAGTGAATCGCGCATTTGCCAGATTCACAGCCAGGCCGTGATCCGCCTGCAGTCACGCATGAACCACTGGACCGCCAGTGAAGACTAAATGCTGAAGCAGACGCAAAATATGTATCAACAAGTGAACCGGAAAGAGCGGAGGACCCCTTGGACAAGAACATGAAAATCCTCATTGTGGACGATTTCTCCACGATGCGGCGGATCATCAAAAATCTGCTCCGTGACCTGGGTTTTTCCAACACCCAGGAGGCCGATGACGGCCTGACAGCATTACCGATGCTGAAAGTCGGTAATTTTGATTTTCTCGTCACCGACTGGAATATGCCCGGCATGCAGGGCATCGACCTGTTGAAGGAAGTCAGGGCCGACGCCGAGTTGGCCGGGCTGCCGGTGCTGATGGTAACGGCGGAGCAGAAACGCGAGCAGATCATTGAGGCGGCCCAGGCGGGTGTCAATGGCTATATCGTTAAACCCTTCACAGCGCAGACGCTGAAAGAAAAGATCGACAAAATTTTCGAGCGCGTTGATGGAGGGGGTTGATATATGTCAACAGAAACTATTGCAGTCAATGCTGGTGCCAGTGAAGATATCCTCGCCCATGCCGAAGCGCTGGTGCGCGAGATACAGGCCGGTAATGAGGTGCAGGTCACAAATCTGCTGAACCTCATCAACACCGCACGCGAAGAGGGCATCTACCACGAAGTCGGCAAGATGACCCGTCAACTGCACGACGCGCTGAATTCCTTTACCCGGGAAACCCGTCTCGATGAGTTGACCGAGGACGAGATTCCCGATGCGCGCGCCCGTTTGCGGCACGTGATTACCCTGACACAGAAATCCGCCGACCGCTCCCTGAGTGCGGTGGAAAATACCCTGCCCAAGTGTGACCAGTTGTCTGAGCGCATCACCAAATTGGGGAGTAGTTGGCAGGACTTCAAGCACCGCGAAATGAGCATCGATCAGTTTCGCGCATTGAGCGTGGAGCTGGAAGCCTTCTTTACCGATGCGGAGCAGGACACCGTCGATATTCGCAGTGGCCTGAACGAAATCATGATGGCGCAGGATTTTCAGGATCTCACCGGACAGATCATCACCCGTGTTATCGAACTGGTGGAAGAGGTGGAAGGCAACCTGGTCGAGCTGATCCGTCTCACCGGCACAAAATTTTCAGGCACTGAAGAAAAGGATTCGGGCAAAGACAAGAAGCCCGATATCGAAGCTGCAGGTCCGGCAATTCCTGGCGTAGGCAAAAGCGATCTGGTGTCCGGTCAGGACGAAGTGGATGACTTGCTGTCGAGCCTGGGCTTCTGAGGAACGATCATGGCGTTTGATGACGACGAAGAACTCTTGCAGGATTTTCTGGTTGAGGCCGGAGAGATCCTCGAAGAACTGAATGAACAGCTGGTCGATCTCGAGCAGCGTCCCGATGACAAGGAATTGTTGAATGCCGTGTTCCGCGGTTTTCACACCATCAAGGGTGGTGCCAGTTTTCTCAGTCTTGATGCGATGGTGGGTCTTTGCCACCGTGCGGAAGATATTTTCAACGCCCTGCGTAACGATGAGTTGAATGTCAATTCGCGGTTGATGGATATCATGCTGCCGGTGCTGGATGTGTTGAACGCACAGTTTGACACCCTGCGCGGCGGGCAGGAGCCGGCGCATGCCGAGGCCAGCATGTTGCAGAATCTTGAAAATCTGCTCAAGGGGGATGCCGAGGCCACTGTGCCTGCGGTCGCCGCTGCGCCTGTGGAAACCGTCGCCAGTGATGCGGCGGATGAGGCCTTTGAGCAGTTGGTCGAGTCCGCCGATGTGGCGGCCCCCGTGGCAGCGGGTGACGGCGATGAAATTAGCGAGGAAGAATTCGAGGCCTTGCTGGACCAGTTGCACGGCGAGGGCAAACACAGTGGTGTGCCGGGTGACAAACCCGCGGGCACCCCTGCTGATGGACCGCCTGTGGCAAAGGCGCCAGCGTCAATACCGGCATCCTCCCCGGATGAAGTGATCAGTGAAGATGAATTCGAAGCCCTGCTGGATCAATTGCATGGCCAGGGCAAGCATGGTGGTGTGCCGCCGTCCGCCGCTGAGGCTGCACCCCAGAAGACGGAAAGCAAACTTGCGCCAGAGAGCAAACCTGTAGAAGAAAGCAAACCTGTCGCGGAAAGCAAGCCTGCACCGAAGCCCAAGGCAGCTGCCAAGGAATCCGCCGCGGCCGAGACCACGGTGCGGGTGGATACCAAGCGTCTCGATGACATCATGAATCTGGTCGGAGAGCTGGTGCTGGTGCGCAATCGCATGGCGACGCTGGAGCTGATCACCCACAACGAAGAATTGACTAAGGTCGTCGGTAATCTGGATGTGGTGACGGCTGACCTGCAGTCGGCGGTGATGAAGACCCGCATGCAGCCGATCAAGAAGGTCTTTGGCCGTTTTCCTCGCGTGGTGCGGGATTTGGCGCGCAGCTTGAAAAAGGAAGTCAGCCTGGAGATGCAGGGTGAAGAGACCGACCTGGACAAAAACCTGGTGGAGGCGCTGGCTGATCCATTGGTGCATCTGGTGCGCAATGCCGTCGATCACGGCATCGAGTCGCCGGAGGACCGTGTCAAGGCCGGTAAGCCGCGCGCCGGCTCGGTGATTCTGAGTGCCGAACAGGAAGGTGACCATATCACCCTGACGATTCAGGATGACGGCAAGGGCATGGACCCGGATGTGTTGCGCAAGGCGGCCGTGATCAAGGGCTTGATGGATGAAGAGGCCGCAGGCCGGCTGGAAGACCGTGACTGTTACAACCTGATTTTTGCCCCCGGTTTTTCGACCAAGGCGGAGATATCCGATGTCTCCGGGCGCGGCGTGGGCATGGATGTAGTCAAGACCCGCATCGAACAACTGAACGGCACCGTGGTAATCGATTCAGAGCTGGGTCGTGGCAGTATTATTAATATTCAGGTGCCGCTGACGCTGGCCATTATGCCAACACTCATGGTTATGTTGGAGGATCAGATCTTCGCATTGCCGCTGGCCAGTGTGAATGAAATTTTCCATCTCGACCTGACCCGCACTAATGTTGTTGATGGTCAGCTGGTAGTGGTGGTGCGCAACAAGGCCCTGCCTCTGTTCTATTTGCGTCGCTGGCTGGTGGCCGGCGCCAGTTATGAAGATCTGCCGAAGGAAGGACATGTGGTGGTGGTGAGCATTGGCGCCCAGCGAGTCGGCTTCGTCGTCGATCAGCTGATCGGTCAGGAAGAAGTGGTCATTAAACCCCTCGGGGCCTTGTTGCACGGTATGAAGGGACTGGCCGGTGCGACGATTACAGGCGACGGGCGCATCTCGCTGATACTTGATATTCCGGGGTTGATGCAGAGCTACGCCCGCCGGATATAGGACGAACCACCATGTCCATCCGAGTCCTGGTGGTGGACGATTCGCGATTTTTTCGCCGCCGTGTTAGCGAAATGCTGGAATCAGATCCGCAGATCAAGGTGATCGGCAGTGCGGAGAACGGCGAACAGGCGGTGCAGATGGCCAAGCGTTTGCGGCCCGACATCATCACCATGGACGTGGAGATGCCGATTATGGATGGCATCACCGCGACGCGAAAAATCATGGCCAGTCGGCCCACTGCCATTCTGATGTTTTCCTCCCTGACCACTGAGGGCGCCCAGGCTGCACTGGATGCACTGGAGGCGGGTGCCATCGATTTTCTGCCGAAACGTTTTGAGGATATCTCGCGTGACCGCGATGAGGTGCGGAAGGTTCTGTGCGAGCGCATTCATGCGGTTGGACGTCGGCAGTTGTTGCGTCCACAGCTGAGGCCACGGATATCGCAGCCCCCGGCGGCGACGCCAGGGACATCTCAGAAAGCAGCAACTGTATCGGCTTCGTCCGCGGTAAATCTGCCGCGTGGCAGGGTCAAGCTGGTTGCCATTGGCACCTCGACCGGTGGTCCGGTGGCATTACAAAAAGTGCTGTCGGAATTGTCGGCAGATTTCCCGGCACCGATTTTGCTTGTTCAACATATGCCCGGGAGTTTCACCACGGCTTTCTCGCAGCGCCTCGACAGATCCTGTGCTATTCGTGTCCGCGAGGCGGCAGATGGTGACCGCTTGGAGCCCGGATTGGCGCTGCTGGCGCCCGGAGGTAAACAAATGACGTTAGAAGGCAGGGCGGGGCAGATGCGTGTCAGAATTACCGAGCCCGAGTCGGGGCAGAATTACAAGCCCAGTGTTGATGTGACCTTCAGCTCCATTGCCCGGCAGATGGCGGGGCAGGCACTCGCCGTGGTATTGACCGGCATGGGAGCCGACGGCCGTGAAGGCGCAAAGCTGATGAAGCAGGGCGGTTCGAAAGTTTGGGCGCAGGACGAGGCAACGTCAGTGGTCTATGGCATGCCAGCGGCCGTTGTCGATGCCGGCATTGCCGAACATATTCTGCCACTGGAACAGATTGGCATTGCACTGGCACGGATACAGTAACCAGGGCCTAACTATGGATATCCTGACACTCCTCGGTTTTATTATTGGCTTCGGCGCCATTCTCGGTGGCCAGATCCTGGAAGGTGGTCATATCACCTCACTGATCAACGGCCCGGCGATTCTGATTGTCATGGGTGGTACGGTGGGCGCGGTGATGATTCAGTCGTCGTTGCGGGTGTTCATGAGTTCACTAAAAATGGCCCTGTGGGTCTTTGTTCCGCCCAAGTTGCAGGGCCAGGAGGTGATTGCCAAGATTCTTGAATGGAGCAATATCGCCCGCAAAGAAGGCCTGCTGGGGCTGGAGGACATTGCCGAAAATGAGGTCGACACCTTCGCCCAGAAAGGACTGCAGCTGCTGGTCGATGGTAGTGAGCCGGAAGTGATCCGTCGGGTCATGGAAGTGGAACTGGATGCCAAGGAACACCTCGGCGTGCAGTCGGCCAAGGTGTTCGAGAGCATGGGTGGATACAGCCCGACCATCGGTATTATTGGTGCGGTTATGGGCCTGATTCATGTGATGCAGAACCTGGCCGACCCGTCCAAGCTGGGCAGTGGTATCGCCGTCGCCTTTGTCGCCACCATCTATGGCATTGGTTTGGCCAACCTGTTATTTCTGCCCATCGCCGGCAAGCTCAAGGCCTTGGTGCATGCCCAGTCGCAGATGCACGAAATGATGATCGAGGGCGTGATCTCCATTGCCGAGGGTGAGAACCCGCGCAATATCGAAAGTAAATTGCAGGGTTTCATTGATTAGGCGTAGGGGCCGCAGACCGTCATGGCGCGTAGAAAAAAACCGGAAGAACACGAGAATCATGAACGCTGGCTGGTATCCTATGCCGACTTCATTACCCTGTTGTTCGCCTTTTTTGTCGTTATGTATTCCATTTCCGCGGTCAATGAAGGTAAGTATCGGGTATTGTCCGATTCTATTTCCGCTGCCTTCGACCCGACCCGTGCCGGTCTGCCGATAAAGCTTTCCAGTCCCCTGCGGCCGCCGGTGTTGGAGCGAGACATGATGTCCCGTGACGCGAACCCTGTCAGCCGCAACAATCAGTATCCCAATGCGCCGTCCGGGCCGCAGCCCAGCGAAGAGGATCGCCTCAATCTGAGCAAGATATCGAATCAGGTCGAACGCAGTCTTGCGTCACTGATCGATCAGGATCTGATACGGGTAAAAAACAACGACCTCTGGGTGGAGATAGAAATCAAGTCCAGCATCCTGTTCAAGAGTGGCAGTGCAGGGCTGTCACGACAGGCGCGCCCGGTGCTGCAAAAGATTGCCGGGATACTGGCAAAATTTCCCAATTATATTCAGGTGGAAGGGTTTACTGACAATGTTCCCATTCGCACCCAGATCTATCCATCTAACTGGGAGTTGTCGGCCGCGCGTGCCGCCAGTGTGGTGCATCTGTTTACCCAGTCCGGTATCCCACCCAAACACCTGTCGGCGATCGGCTATGCCGAATACAAACCGATTGCCAGCAACAAGACTACAGAAGGCCGGCAGAAGAATCGCCGTATCAACATCATTGTTCAGTCCGATGCCATTGCCCGGCGTACCAATCGCACCGAACAGCTGGAGGAATCACTGGCCGACAAGCGCAAGGCGGCCGCCGCAAAAAAATCTGACAGGCAGAAAATGACGCAGGGCAGCGGCTTTGCACCGTCGATAAATCTGCTGCCGCCCGCGCGTATCTCACCGGTGGGCAGGGAGCCGTGATGAAAATCTGGGCAGTGGCTAACCAGAAGGGTGGGGTTGGCAAGACCACCACGGCGGTCAACCTGGGTGGCGTGCTGGCGCGTGAAGGACATCGCACCCTGCTGCTGGACATGGACCCCCACGGCTCCATGTCGGCCTATTTCGGTCTCGATCCGGATGAGCAGAAAAACAGTCTGTATCAGTTGTTTCAGTGCAAAAAATCGGGCCGGGAACTCTCGCCCATGCGGGTCGTTTGCTCCACCGGCTTCGACAATCTGGACATGATTCCCGCCTCCACGGCGATGGCGACGCTGGATCGCCAGCTGGGTGCGAGTGACGGTATGGGGCTGGTGATCGCCCAGGCCCTGCAGCGGCTGGCCGATCGCTATGAATTCGTGCTCATCGACTGCCCGCCACAGCTGGGGGTGCTGATGATCAACGCACTGGCGGCCTGCCAGCATCTGATCATCCCGGTGCAGACGGAATTTCTTGCCGTGAAGGGGCTGGAGCGCATGTTGCGCACCCTGGAGATGATCCAGCGCGCGCGCCACAAGGTGCCGGCCTATACCATTCTTCCCACCATGTACGACCCACGCACCCGTGCCTCCACCGGCACTCTACGCTTGCTGCGCGAACGCTTTGCTGAACATCTCTGGCGTTCGGTGATTCCGGTTGACACCCTGTTCCGCGAGGCCAGCCGCCTGGGCATACCGCTGACTATCAAGGCGCCAAGGGATCGCGGCTCGCTCGCCTATGCCGAGCTGATGCAGGATCTGTTGGCCGATGGCCCGCACTGCGCGGCCGGGCGGCCGAGGGTAGTGCCGGTATCTGCGCTGCGCTGATGGCCGGCAAGCGTTCGGATTCATCCTCCCTCGCAGATCCACAGGAGGCGCTGGGCTTTTATCTGGACTCCCTGCTGATGGATCTCCCCGAGGTGCCGCCAGAGGTTGTTTCAACCGAACCCCCCACAGATGCCGTTGTGCCGCCTACGGAGCCCATGGCACGCCCTTTTGCTGAATCCCCCGTTGAGCCCCAGTCCCCGGTTGACCTCGCTTTATCGTCGGAAACGTCCGCGCAGCAGCCTGTGCCGACGGTGATGCCCTCCCGCCCGTTTGCCGAGCCCGAGCGGACATTGCCGCTACTTGCCGGGCCGCCGTTGCTTCCCCGGCTAATGGTGGACAGCCTCGACGTCGAGACGATAGCCGAGGATACACAGGACCAGGCAGCCGCCGAGATATCGACATGTCTGGCAGCACCGCCAGTGGCGCCGGTACAGTCAATGCCGGCAGAGCCCATTCCGCCGGTCAAGGCGGCCCCGGCATCCGTGCCGGACAGGGCGCCCATCCCTCCCGGTGTGGCCCCGGAAATACCGCCTGATGACACCATCGATGCGCCGCTGGCAGAGGCCCGTCGCAGGCCAACGGCGAAGATCGGGTCACCCTCCTGGGCCGGTAGTGACTTCCAGTGCCTGACCTTCGTGGTGGCCGGCCTGACTCTGGCCGCACCGCTGGACCGGCTGCACGGCATCGTCGAGTGGCCGGGCGAACTCACTGAACTGCCGGGCTATGCCGACTGGTTCATGGGCCTGCTACCCAACCGTGGGCAGAACGTGCGGGTCATCGATACCGCGCAGATCATCATGCCCGACGGTCGTGTCCCCGATGCCCGCCCGGTGCTGGAGCGGGTGAACTACGTGGTGCTCATCGACGATGGTCGCTGGGGCCTGGCCGCCGACGCCATCGCCCGGATATTGACGCTGTCACCCGATGGCGTGCGCTGGCGCGGTGAGCGCGGCAGGCGTCCCTGGTTGGCGGGTACCGCCGTGGAACAGATGTGTGCGGTGCTGGACATCGACAACCTCAGCGAACAGCTTGCCGAAGGTCTCAGGCTCGGTGAATGACTTGGCGCGAAACGTGCTTTGGCTACAGAGTGTAGGAAATGTGTCGATACATTGACAGATCGCATTGCCAACCAGACACAGGATAGAGGTCAATGAACACATCAGTGAACAGTGCCAGTAGCGCCGGGGTCGAGCAGGAACTGCGTTGGGTCACCTTCCGGCTGGAGAACGAAAAGTACGGCATCAACGTCATGCAGGTGCAGGAAGTACTGCGCGTATCGGAGATCGCCCCCGTGCCGGGTGCGCCGGATTACGTGCTGGGTATTATCAACCTGCGCGGCAATGTGGTGACCGTCATCGACACCCGCAAGCGCTTCGGCCTGATACCGAAAGAAATGGATGACTCGACACGCATCGTCATTATCGAATCCGACGACCAGGTGGTGGGCATCCTCGTCGACAGTGTCGCCGAGGTGGTGGATCTACGCGTTTCCGAGATGGAGGCGGCACCGAATGTCGGCACCGAAGAAAGTGCCAAGTTCATCCAGGGCGTAGCCAGCCACGATAATGAACTGCTGATTCTGGTGGATCTCAATCGACTGCTCACCGATGAAGAGTGGGCCGAAATGATGCTCTGAGCCATTTTTGGTATGGGCATCGGCGCAGGAGATTTGAGTATGTTGAGTGTATCGTTTGATGTGTTTGCCATTGCCGGCCTGGTGACGGCCCTGATTGCGCTGTTGTTTGCCTATTCGGCCAATGGCCGGTTGCGTGCCCGGCTGGAAAAACAGCAGGACTCCCTCAAGACCCTGCAGGCCGATGTGTCCGCCATGTGCTCCGGCACGGTCCAGCTGGGCGAACACCTGGCGCAGCAGGAACAGCGCTTGCAGACACTCGGCCGCCGTCAGGATGACCTGGAATTACATGAGCCCTCCGGCGACAACTACCGTCATGCCGCCCGACTGATGGGCAAGGGCGTCGAACTGGAAGAAGTGATGGAAGACTGCGGCCTGGCCCGCGGTGAAGCCGAATTGCTGGTGCTGGCACAGAAGCTGGAGAAGGCGAGCTGAGCCGCCTGCAATAGCTATTCGTTTTAGAAATTGTGGGAGCGGCTTCAGCCGCGAATATTAAGGTGGGGTCTATTCGCGGCTAAAGCCACTCCCACAGATTTATTGTTTTCCTACCGCTCATCGCGATTGCGGGCATAGCCCGCTACTCGTTTCCCGCAGGCCGTTTTCCACTCAATAAATAAACGAAGGCAATCACCTCCGCCACCGCCAGATACAGCTCCGGGGGAATCTCGGTGCCCAGGTCCAGCCGCGACAGCAGTTCGCTCAGGGCGGCATTTTCCTGGAGTGGAATGCCGTGTTCCTTCGCCAGCGCGATGATCTGCTCGGCAACCTCGCCACTGCCCTTGGCGGTGACCGTCGGTGCGTTGTCACCGTCATAGTGCAGGGCCACGGCGGTGATGGGTGTGTGATCTTTGCTCATGCTTTCTCGTCCAGCAGCACATAGGGCAGGGCGGGCCTTTCATCAGCCGTCTGTGGGCTGCCGTGGCGGGTGCTAAGGTTACCAACGCACAGTCCGGCGGCCCGCAGGCGCTGCTGCAGCTCGCCCAGGTGTTGCTCGAACAGCTCGGCGGTGCGGTTATCCCCGGCCCAGAAAGTGGCGCTGATCACGCCGCCAGTCAGCGTGACCCGGATGTGTATTTCACCGAGACCGTCCAGTTCGACGGCGAGGGTGATACTCCACAGACTGTCCGATCCCCTGCCTTTCCCACCACGTTCCTCATCGATGCGGATCTGCAGCAGGTCGAGCTGGTCGCCGTGGCGCAGGGGCAGGTCGAGCAACCAGCTTCGCCGACCGTCGTCTTCGCTGTTGGCCGCGAGCTGGCTGAGCTGGATGCGGGCCAGGCTACCGTCCACCTGTCGCAGCAATTCCTGCAGCTGTTGCGGCAGACTCAGGTTGAGCAGCGATGCGGCACTGGCCGGCAGGCGTGACTGGGCAAAGGGCTGGCTGTTGGGCAGGGGCGGCGGCACATCGGCAGGATGTTTTTGTGCGCCGTGGGTCGATGGGGCGGTGGCGCCAGCGGGTATGCGCAGACCCAACAGCAGCGACAGCAGGCCCAGCAGTCCGCCCTTGAGATCGCCGCTTAGTTGTTGCGCCGTCTGCGCAAAGGGCTGGCGCGTGCGCAGGGCCTCGGCCAGTCGCGCCTCGAGAAAGATACCGGAGTTGGCCAGCGCCTGTTGCAAACCGTCAGCCCGGCCCACGCCGTCGTGCCGGGGCAGCTGGTCGAGAATCCGCCGCACCTGTTGTAATACCTCTGCGGGCAGTTTGCTACCACGTGAATCGTCAGCGCCGACGATGGCCTGCAGCTGGGCCAGCAGCGAGGACAGCGGCAACTGGCGTGGCAGGGCATCGCGTACGGCCTGCTGTGAGACAGAGGGTGCCGTGATATCCAGTACCCGCAGCGCGATGGACTGGCCGGGGCTGATCACCTGTAGACTCAGGGCCTGCCCCGCCAGCACCGGCAATGGCGGCAGGTTGAGGGGCAAGAGTTTGCCGCCGATGCGCAGCAGTGATGGCTCGCCCGGTGCTGGCTGGATGATACGGGCCTGGAGTATCTGTCCCGCCTGCCAGGGCTGGGCGGGGGCGGGCAAGGTGATGTTGGCCGAGCCCACGGGGTTGAGCCATTTCAGTGCGGCATCCACGGCGGGGCGGATGACCTCCAGCCGCAGTTGTTGTCCGGGGACGAGTGACTGGCTGCTGCGGGCTTGCAGTAGCTGGCCGTTGATCTCCAGCAGCGGCGGGCTGGCCAGCGGGCCTTGCCTCACCGTGGCCTGCAGTGTCAGTCCGCTGCCCCAGCCCTGCACCATGGCGGCCGCCGACAGGGATGCCCGCGCACCCGGACCGGTTGCTGCGGCTGCCGATGGGGCAAATGGCATTTGTGGGCCCTTAATTTGCATGGTGGATTTGGATCGTCAATATTACCTTGGCAGAGTACTTGGTATCATAGCCCGCTGGGGAGTAAAAAATAATGCAAACAAGACAATTGTGGTACACGCGCCGGAACGGCGAGATCCGTGGCCCCTTTCCGGCCGGGCAGATTACCCGCTTTATCCTGCTGGGGCGCATTCGCGAATGCGATGAACTCAGTGCCGATCAGCAGACCTGGCAGCCGGTGTCCGAGGTACCGGTGCTGATCCCGGAGGAAATGAAGGGCGACCTGCAAGATGCCGCGGTCTACGAGCGGCTGATGATCGCGCGCATGCGCGAGGACGAGCGCACCGCACGCGACCGCCGTGGCGAGGACGAAATCACCCCCGCGGGCGTGCCGCGTGACCGGCGCCGTTCCGATGACGACCGGCGGGCCTGGGAAGAGGCCGAAATGCTGCGCCACCGTGAGATCAAGACCGCGATTACCGAGGCGGCGAAACACAGCAAACAGAATTACTTCCTGCGCGGTGCGGTGGTGGCCCTGATGCTGGCGGCGGTGGTGGGCAGTGCGCTCTATTTTCAACCCTGGGAGGAGCATCACTCCTCGGACTGCAACGCCATTCCCCAGCCCTGGGTGAACTGGAGCAACTGCTTTATGGAAGGCGTGCAATTGGTGTCGATGGATCTGCGCGGTTCACGGCTGCGCAATGCCAACCTCACCGGCGCCGACCTTCGCGGTTCACAGTTTACCGGCGCGGACCTGGCCTATGCCAACCTGTCGGTGACCAATCTGACCGATGTCGATCTGCAGCAGGCGATGCTGGTGGGCACCAATCTGCGCAAGAGCAATCTGAGTGGCGCCAATCTCACCGGCGCGAATATGGCCTACGCCATTCTGCAGAATGCCAATCTCAGCGATGTCCGTTTCACTGATGCCGACCTCAGCAATGCCGACCTGCGCGGCGCGACGCTGGAAAACACCGACTTCACCGGCGCCAACCTCAGCCAGGCCCGCTGGCTGGACGGCCGCGTGTGCAAGCCGAATTCGCGGGGTACCTGCGAGCATTGAGATTTGTTGATTTGCCACGGAGGCATGGAGTTCACGGAGAAAAATAATATTTTTATCTCTGTGTCCTCTGTGGCGAAAGGGCCTTTTCCGCGAGCAAGGCTTTCTGCAAAGGCTGTTAAAACGCTGCAACCGGCGTCAAAACGATTCTGTGGTATACCGTGACACACGGATCGTGTCCGACCAGTAATCCGCCGGCAGGCCGGCCTTCAGCTTCAGATGTTGCAGGAAGTCGTGCGGATCGGGCAGGGATTCCCACACCGCCGGCAGAAAAGTGCCCCGGTGATAGCCGTCCTCCAGTATCAGGCCATCCACGCCGGGTCGCAGCTGGCGGATCAGGTCTTCCTCTGAATGGAATTGCATCGGCGTGGCGGGCGACAGCACCGAGATGTGCACATCCAGATCGGCCAGCTCACTGGCCTGCAGGGGCGGGAAGCGCGGGTCGGAAAAGGCCGCAGCGTAGGCATTGTGGGCGACATCCTCCACCAGCGGACGCACTGCCTCCAGGCTACCGATGCAGCCGCGCAGCTGGCCGTGTTCGTTGAGGGTGACGAAGGTGGCGCGGGGTTCGCGCAGCGGGTGTGGATAGCGTGCGATGTCCACTGTCAGCGGGCGGCCGGTTTCGATGCCGTGTTCGATGGAGGCTCTCGCTACCTTGTGCAACAGACTGCATTCCTCTTCGCAGAGGCCGTTTTTGCTGCTGTTGTGCGGATTAGCTGAAGACATAGGCACCATATCCTACGACCTGATCGCGCGGCCCGGCGGTGTCACCGGAGTTGCGTAAGTCGATGGTCTTTCCATGCAGGCCGTGCCGCCGGGCGAAATACAGCAGGCCGTTGACGGCGCGACTGCCACAGGCATTTTCTCCGTGAATCCTCTCCGTCTGCAGTTGCTCGATGGCGCTGGAGGTGGCGCTGTCGAGGGCCTCTGCGGTGTGGTAATCGTGGTAGTGGCTGAGGTCGGAACTGATCACGATCAGCGTCTCCGGCCCACCCCATAGCTGTTCCAGTACCTCGGCCACCTCGTCGGGCGAGGCATCCCCCACCACCAGCGGCACCAGTGTGAAGTCGTCCAGCACGCTCTGCAGGAAGGGCAGCTGTACCTCCAGGCTGTGTTCCAGGGCATGGGCCTCGTCGAGCCTGTGCACCTGTGGCAGTCGCTCGATGCGTTCGATGACCTTGCGCTCCAGCGGGATGGTGCCGAGCGGGGTGCTGAAGGCATCGGCACTGCTGCTGGCGAGACCCAGCAGGGGCACGCGGTGCGACGGGCCGAGCAATACTACGCGGTGGATCTGATCGCTAGCCGGCAGCAGGCGCACATAGGCGCTGGCTGCCACCGGGCCGGAATAGACGTAGCCGGCGTGGGGCACGATGATGGCCTTGGGTACCTCGGCGGCCTTCACGTTAACCGCCGCCTCGCGCAGATAACGGGCTATGATGTCTTGCAGCTCCTGCACATCGGCGGGGTAGAACATGCCGGCGACAGCCGGGGGGCGAATGCGGCTCATGTGTGGTTCCTCGTCTCTGGATGGCAGGCTTTTAAAATCCAAACCCGCCCATACTCTATGGTTATAGATAGCGATATGCACATGGAATTCCAAGGGGGCGATCATGAAAAAGCGCACATTTGTCGGCAGCGAGTCCGTTGTATCGACCGAATACTGGCACAAGCTGGATGATGGCCGCCTGCAATGCGACCTCTGCCCGCGTTACTGCAAACTGCGCGACGGCCAGCAGGGGCTGTGTTTTGTGCGTGCCCGGCAGGGCGACGAGATCGTCCTCACCACCTATGGCCGTTCCAGCGGCTTCTGCGTCGACCCCATCGAGAAGAAGCCGCTGAACCATTTTCTGCCCGGCACCGCGGTGCTGTCCTTCGGCACCGCCGGCTGCAACCTGGCCTGCAAATACTGCCAGAACTGGGACATGAGCAAATCACGTGAGATGGATACCCTGGCCGACCGCGCCACGCCGGAAATGCTGGCGGATGCTGCGCAGGAATTGGCTTGCCGCAGTGTGGCCTATACCTACAATGATCCGGTGATCTTTCTTGAATACGCGGTGGATACCGCCGAGGCCTGCCACGAGCAGGGGATCAAGTCCGTGGCGGTCACCGCCGGCTACATCTGCGAAGAACCACGCAAGGAATTCTTCCTCGACATGGACGCCGCCAATATAGACCTGAAGGCATTCACCGAGGATTTTTACTACAAGGTCACCGGCGGCCACCTGCAACCGGTGCTGGATACCCTGCGCTACGTCAAGCATGAAACCGATGTGTGGCTGGAGATCACCACCCTGGTGATTCCCGGTTACAACGACTCAGACAAGGAACTGGACGAGATGACCCGCTGGGTGGTGAAAGAGCTGGGGCCGGATGTGCCCATGCATTTCTCCGCCTTTCACCCGGACTGGAAGATGATGGACGTACCCTCCACGCCGCCGCAAACCCTTGCCCGTGCGCGCACCATCGCGCTGGAAAACGGCGTGCGCTACGCCTACACCGGCAACGTGCACGACAGCGACGGGCAGAGTACCTATTGCCATTCCTGCGGTACGAAACTCATCGGCCGTGACTGGTATGAACTCTCCACCTGGCACCTTACCGACGACGGCCACTGCAAGACCTGCGGCACCCGCTGCGCCGGCGTCTTCGACGGCCCACCCGGCGACTGGGGATCGCGGCGCATGCCGGTGCGGTTGTCGACAATGCGCTAATGGCTACTGGTTGGAGGGCGTTTGCTCAAAACTGATTTCCGTAATGCGCCCCCGCCAATAGGGTTTCCGTCCCTCGGGTAGCAGCCACGCTACCTCGCCCTCGATGGGGATGCGCATACCGTCACGCAGGGCGTAATGGCTCCAGCGGCCTTCCCACGCTGTCGCAATCACTTCGCCTGCGACCGTGCGACCACGGGTCTCGGCCCGCACCGACTCGATCAGGGCTTGTGCGTCGAAGTGAAACAGCAAGCTTACCCGGGTTTCGCCGTCTTGCAGCGAGGCCCTGGCCGAGGCGTCGTCCACTGCCTCCCACTGCACGCCCTGACTGGGCAGCAGGGCCGTCGGATACCACGCCGCCTCGGCGAGATAGCGCATCAGCTCACCCTGATCCATGGCCGGCGTAGCGCGCATATCCGCCAGTGTGATCAGCCCGAACAACGAGGCACGAAGAATGCCTTCGCCGGCGACATAGGCATCATGCACCCGTACCGGCAGGCCCGGCATCATGGTGATACGAGCATTCCAGACAAAGCCCGGTGGCCGGGTGGTGACGTGCTGGGTCGAGGTAAACGGCTTCCATTGCTCACCGGTCTCACTCATGTTGAAGGTGCCGGTGTGCGTCACGCTGACCTGCGACACGATTGGCTGACCGTCGTAGAGCACCGCCCGAAAGTAGCGTTGTACCGGCGTCGGCAAACCGTTCAGTTCGCTGGCGTCGTAGTTGGCAGGCTTATTGGGAGAGTGTGCGGCCTCCAGTTTGGCGTGCATCTCCCGGGTAGCCGACTGCCAGCGGGCCGCACCGAGGGCCAGTGCGGCGGCAGTCACTACCACCAGTCCAAGGGTCACGAATAGGATAATTTTCAGCCACATGTCGGTTATGTTTGCAGTTACCCCAGTACGTCATGCACGACCTTGCTACAAGGATAGCTCATGTAGTTTAAGCACGGACTTCCAGTTTCTGGTCGTCGCCCCGACCCCGAGTTTTTGCTCAAGAAAGGCATTGGACAACTTGCTCTTGCCGTAACCATTCGGGCAATACAGATAGACTTCTTTCCCAACCACAAACAATTGTTCGGGTTCGGTAACATATTGCTGAATGCCGGAAACCCTGTCTTGCGTGGGTTGCGAAGACAAAAATGTGACCAATACTTTTGTGCCATCCTTCTGCAGATCAACAGGGCCAAGGGGGTTGTTGTTGATGATGTTCGAAATTTCACGATGGGTGCGAATCACGACAGGCACACGAAACGTGTATTTTTCTTCGATGGCCTTTTCTATTTTTTCTTTCAGTTCAGTTTTATCTTCGGAATCGGCGTTGAATATGACATTTCCACTCTGGATGTAAGTCACCACATTCTGCAATCCCAGTGACTCGTACAGAGATTTAAGATCAGCCATCTTGATCTTCTTCTGACCACTGATATTGATTCCGCGAAGGACGGAAGCATATTTCATTTCTCATTATTTCCTGAGGATGGTATTTTATGGAGAATAATGGTTGATATGTAGCCTGGATGAAGCGCAGCGGAATCCGGGAGATGGTTGGGCTAAACTTCCCGGATTCCGCTGCGCTTCATCCAGGCTACTTGCTGTGATTCGTAGGGTGGTCATTGCCCATTGCGCGGCGGTGGGCAAGTATGACAAAAAACGACAGGTTTCAAGCGGTTTATGTGTAAGTGCCATGTCGGATCGTTACGATTTGTCAAAACAGGCATATTGGAGGATTGGGCCCTTTCGTGTGTTGTCATAGCTCAGATAAAGTATTTTCGGGGTTCCCCAATATTTAGATTGTAGATATTACCCTCTACCGTGAAACGAATAGTTTCTGTATTTCTTTCCTGCCACTTTCCCGGCAGCGATTTGACATTGTTCCACCCGCGCCTATACTTGCGAGCGATTACTCACTTTTATAATGGCAGGTGCCGACGTATGGGTAAGCCCAGCGAACAACGCAAGCGGGAAATCATCGATGCCACGTTGGATCTGGCGGCGAGTCTGGGGGTGAAGAAGGTGACCACCCAGGCCATCGCGGACCATGTCGGCATTGCGCAGCCGACGGTGTTTAGGCACTTCAAGACGCGTGATGCGATTTTCGTGGCGGCGATTTCGTCCATTGGTGAGGGGCTGTTTCGGAATCTGGCGGCATTCTTTTCCGGCATCGGCCCGGCCGATGAGCGTTTGCATCAGTTGGTGCAGGCGCAGTTGCGGTTTATTTCGCAGAATAGGGGTTTGCCGCGCTTGCTGTTTTCCGATCGGCTGCATCTGGAGTCTCCGCTGCTGAAACAGGCGGTGCAGAAGATCATGAATGGCTATACACAGCAAGTGAGCCGGATGATCCGCGAGGGTCAGGCGGCGGGGCTGATGCGCCAGTCGCTGGATGCGGATGAAAGCGCCTGGCTGGTGGCGGCGCTGATTCAGGGGGTGGTGATGCGCTGGTCGATTTTTGACTTCGATTTTGATCTTGCCGCGGAGGCGGAACCGCTGTGGGGGTTTATTGCAGCGGCCTTGCTGGTAGATGGGTGAGTGTGGCTTGGTTTGACGTCTTGGATTGGGGCTCAGTCAGTCCCGCATTCCCCGGGAATCTTTGAATAAATACTTTTGCCAGAATGACTCGGTCGGGATTTCTCCTTTCCCGGCCTTGGATGAGGGGGCGGTTTTATATGAGTGTAGGAGCGGCTTCAGCCGCGATGCTTGTTTGTAAAATCCATCGTGGCTGAAGCCGCTCCCACAAGGGTTTTTTGTTGTGGTGCGATGGCATCGGGTCAGGTCAGTTTACTGTTTAAGGAATCAGGTTATGTGCAAGTTGTGTTGGGCAAGTGTGGTGGTGTTATTGCTGGCGGTGGTGGGCATGGGTTACAAGTTCATTCTCAGCGGTGAGGTGGTGGCGACTGCCGATGGCCGTGAGGCGATTGTGCTGGAGCCGGCGGAGCGCGATATGGTCTTGAGTGAAATGCGCGAATTTCTGGTGAGCATACAGGCGATTACCGAGGGCATCGTCAATGACGATATGGCCAGCGTGGTGACGGCGGCCCGGGCTATGGGGACGTCCGCTCCGCGGGATGTGCCGGGTTCGCTGATACGCAAGCTGCCGCTGGGTTTTAAGACTATGGGTTTCGATACGCATACCCAGTTTGAACAGCTGGCGCTGGACGCGGAGCAGTTGGGCGACGGCGAATATGCCTTGGGGCAGCTGACGGAATTGATGCAGAATTGTACGGCGTGCCACACGATGTACCGTTTTGAGACGGCGGCATCGCTGCAAGAGGCACAGTGATGTAATGAACCTCGTGGAGGACACGTATGTATGCATAAACGACAGGTATATCGATGAACGATTCAGATAGTGCTGTGGCAAGAAAGACCGTTTCTCTGGTGCTCGGCAGTGGCGGCGCCCGGGGTATGGCGCATGTCGGCGTGATTGAATATCTGCTCGAGCAGGGCTACGACATTCGCTGTATTTCTGGGGCGTCCATCGGGGCGCTGGTGGGGGGTATTTATGCCACCGGCCGGCTGGATCTTTTTCGTGACTGGCTGCTGGCGCTGAGCAAGACCGATGTGCTGCGCTATCTGGATCTCTCTTTCAGCGGCACGGCGCTGTTTCGCGGCGAGAAGATCATCGACGCCCTGCGTGAACTGGTGGGCGAGCATCTTATTGAAGATTTGCCGGTTACCTACACGGCTGTGGCTACGGATGTGGAGCGGCAGAAAGAGGTGTGGATGGCGGATGGACCGTTGTTTGATGCGATCCGCGCCTCCATTGCCGTGCCGACGATTTTCACCCCGCATCATTACCGGGGCATGCGGCTGCTTGATGGCGGTCTGCTGAATCCGGTGCCTATCGCGCCAACGCTGAAGGAGGTGACGGATCTGACCATTGCGGTCAATCTGAATGCGGTCAGTGTGGATCATTCATACCACAAGCCGCCACACAAGCCGCCACACAAGCCGCCGCGCAAAGCGGTCGGCAGAAAGGGTGTGACAGCGCCCACGGGTATTGTCGAGGCCTATCATCAGCGTATCAGCGGTTTTCTGGATGAGCTGCAGCAGAACTTCAGCGATCTGGCCTTCCGCTCGTCGGGGGCTGACGAGCTGGGTCTGTTCGATTTGCTGAACAATTCCTTTGAAACCATGCAGAATGCGATTACCAATATCAAGCTGGCGACCTATTCGCCGGACGTGGTGATCGAGATTCCCCGCGAAACCTGCAAGGCCCACGAATTTTACCGTGCCCGCGAGCTGGTCGAGGTTGGCTACGAACGGGCTGAGGCGGCTGTATCAGCTTAGTTGGTGTTGTTGCCGTAGGGCGGGTGGAACCCGCCCTACGGTGTGCGTTTCTCAGTCGATTCTCAGTCGTTTGATGTGGCGATACAGGGTACGTTCGCTGACGTGGAGCTGTTTCGCCGCGCGTGCGCGATGGCCGTCGCATTGCGTCAGTGCATCCAGCACCATCTGTTCGGTGAGGCGTCCGCGGCGCTGGATCAGGTGTCCGATGGCTTGCCTTGCCCTCTCTTGCTTGCTGCTGAAGGCGTTGCCGTCTTCCAGAACGATGTGAACCGGGGCCAGACTGTCGTCGCAGGCGAGGATGACGGCGCGCTCGAGGGTGTTGCGCAGTTCGCGGATGTTGCCGGGGAAGTCGTGCCCCAATAGTTTTTCGATCACCTCGCTGGACAGCGGAATGTGATGCTCTCCATCGAACTGGCTGGTGAGGAAGTGTTCGGCCAGGGCGACGATGTCTTCACGGCGGTTGCGCAGCGGCGGGATATGAATAGGGAAGGCGGACAGGCGGTAGTACAGATCCTGACGGAACTGGCCCTCGGCCACCATATGCTGCATGTCGCGGTTGGTGGCGGCGACTATACGCACATCGACGTTGATGTATTCATTGCCGCCGATGCGGCGAATAGTGCCGCTTTCCAGTGCGCGTAGCAGTTTGGTTTGCAGTGACAGGGGCAGCTCGCAGATCTCGTCGATGAACAGGGTGCCGCCATTGGCGGCTTCAAACAGGCCGATCTTGCGGCTGTCAGCACCGGTGAAGGCGCCTTTCTCGTAGCCGAACAGTTCACTTTCGATGAGGTTTTCATCCAGCATGCCGCCATCCACGATGACGAACGGGCTGGTATGGCGCTTGGAATAGAAGTGGATGTATTCGGCGACCTTTTCCTTGCCAACGCCGCTTTCGCCCAGCAGCAGCACGGTGGACCGGGTGGGGGCGACGCGCTGCAGCAGGCTGCTCATGTGTAGGAAGGCCGGTGAGCGGCCCACCAACAGGCCATCGTTTTTGCCCGGCTGTGACAGTACCTGCACATATTCGCCCATGTACATGACTTCACCGTTGTCATCGACAATGGGTGCGGCCTGCAGCTGCACGTATTCCTCGTTGTTGTCTTTGTCGTAATGCACGTGCATGACCTGGCACGGCTTGCCAGTACTGAAGACCTCTTCCAGCGGGCACTGCTCACCGTGCTGGCTGCAGGGGGCGCTGGCGTGGTGGGAGACTTCGTAGCAGTGCCGGCCAAGCAGATCGTCGCTTTCTACGCCATAGTGGTCCTGGTAGGCGCGATTGGCGGCAAGGATCTTGTAGTCCCTGCCGATGATCACAAAGGGGCCGGGCAGGATGTCGATGATTTGTTCGCAGCTGGGTTTCTTGGTCGTCAGCATAATAGAGGAGATCCTTATCTGTGCGACAGACATTACTGACGATGGCGCCATAGGTGCCGTCAGTAATGTCACTAACTGTCATGTCTGGAACGAAAGGATATGTTACGAAACCGGCGTCGACAGCCTCTGTTGACGTCGCTTAGGTAAGCAAACCGGGATGATACTTCGAGGTTATTCGGTTTAAAGTGTGGAATCTTCCGAAATAGTGAAAGCCGGGAGAGTATTCCACTTCTGTTTGCTGAGAAGGAGTTACTATTCACCGAAAAAATGTAAGATATGACCTCGATTTTCCGCTTGCTTTCCTACGGCCTCTGTGCGTGTTCTCCTCGTTAACGCAATTTCTCGATGCCCAGCGCCTTGAGTATGTACTTTTCGTAAATGTTCTCTGTGGTGCCCTTTTTCATCTTCCTGATAAAGTACTTCTCAAAGGCCACCTTGGCCAGATGCACCCATTTACCCTTCTTCATCCATGCCACGTTGCGTGGCGGGATCTGTGGCATGGCAACAAAAGCCACGCCGGTGTCGCCCATGTCGGCCAGGCAGATGGCGTTCCAGGTGGCCTCGGTGCTGGGTTCCTTGCCAGCGATGGCATCGCGGATGTTGTGTGCCATGGCACAGACCATGGACTCGATCATGTAACCGGTCTTGGGTGTGCCGGTGGGGATGGGGGTGACCTCCACCGGTGGGATAGCGATACATACGCCCACGGAGTAGATGTTGTGCCACTTGGGATTACGCTGGAACTGGTCGACCTTGACGAAGCCGCGCGGGTTGACCAGGTCTTCGCCGACGTTGGCCACGGCGTCCACGCCCTTGAAGGCGGGCAGCATCATGGAGAACTTGAAGGGCAGTTCGTGTTCCTTGATGACCTCGCCGGCATCGTTGTGCTCGGCAACGAACATCTTGCCTTCTTCCACCTTGGAGACCTTGGCGTTGGTGATCCAGTTGATGTGTTTGTTGCGCAGTTCGGATTCCAGCATGCCCTTGGAATCGCCCACGCCGCCGAGGCCGAGGTGACCGATGTAGGGCTCGGGCGTGACATAGGTGATGGGTACCCGGTCGCGGATCTTGCGCTTGCGCAGGTCGGCATCCATGATCAGGGCAAACTCGTAGGCGGGGCCGAAACAGGAAGCCATTTGCGCCGCACCGACGACAATGGGGCCAGGGTTTTCGATGAACTTCTGCCAGTTCTCGTAGGCTGTTTCAGCGTGGTCCACGGTGCACACAGAGCTGGTGTAGCCGTTGGGCCCCAGGCCCTCCACCTCATCGAAGGCCAGCTTGGGGCCGGTAGCGATGACCAGAAAGTCGTAGTCGATGACGCGCTTGTCGGCCAGCACCACCTGATTGGCGTCCGGCTTGATTTCGGTGGCCGCCACGGGAATGAAGTCGATGCCTTTTTTGGCCAGATAGGGGGCAGGTTTGAAGGTGGTGTCGGCGCGGGTGCGCCAGCCGACTGCGACCCAGGGATTCGACGGCACAAACTGAAAAATGTCTGAATTGGAGATGACCGTGACCTGATGCCCCTTGCCGAGAATGTGTTTGATGTCGTACGCGGCGGGCAGGCCGCCGGTGCTTGCTCCAATGATGACGATGTGCGCCATGATAGATCTCCTTGTCAGTGGGTGTTGGGATGAGCGGGTAGCAAAAGGTCGATCAATCGATCTCTGCAATCGTTCTCTGAATCGTTCTCTGGAAAAATAGCATGAAACATGCCAGTTTTCTTTTTTTAGGGCATCCGGTTTGACGCACGACCGTATCGAGCCGGATAATCCGTTCTTTGCCGTACAGGGGAGAGCTTGGCCATGACCGTTTCCGACCTGTTTTCTGCCGCCGATGCTTGTCTGATGCTGGACGATCCGGATGAAAAGGTCGCGCAGACACGCGCCGTGGCACAACAGTGGCGTGCAGGTGAGCTGTCGCTGCAGAATGACACACCGCCCACGGCCATCGGTGAACCCGGCAGGCCCGAGCGACCGCCATTGGTTTCTCCCCGGCAATTGCCCCGGCGCAGCCTGCATACCCCGGAGGGGCATGCGGCACTGATTCACGCTATCGCCCACATCGAGTTCAATGCCATCAATCTGGCCTGGGATGCGGTGTACCGTTTCCGTGATATGCCTCGGGCGTTTTATGATGATTGGGTGCGGGTGGCCGACGAGGAGGCCTACCACTTCGTGCTGGTGCGCGATCACCTGCGCGGGCTGGGTTTCGACTATGGCGACTTTGCCGCCCATAATGGCCTGTGGGAGATGGCGCAGAAGACGGCCTTTGATCCGCTGGTGCGTATGGCGCTGGTGCCGCGCGTGCTGGAGGCGCGTGGCCTGGATGTGACGCCGGGTATCATGAAAAAGCTGGCTGACCACGGTGATCATGCCGCGGTGGCGATGCTGGAGATTATTCTCCACGATGAAGTGGGGCACGTGGAGATCGGCTCGCGCTGGTTTCATCATCTCTGTGCACGGCGCGGCGTCGACTCGAAGGAAACCTTCCGGCAATTGTTGGATCAATACATGAAGGGCCGCAGCAAGGGGCCGCTGCATCGCAGCGCGCGTCTGGCGGCTGGTTTTAGCGAAGATGAACTGGATTATCTGCAAGGGGTGGGTTGAATGACGGGTGTAAGCGTGAAGTGGTGGTTGGGGTTGGTGCTGGTGACCTTGCTGGGTGGCTGCGCAAGCCAGCCACAAAAGACGGCCGAGGAGATTGCCGCCGAAGAAAAGGGCGAGAGCCTGCCGGGAACGGCGCTGCTGTATGTGGAGATCGAGGCGGGGAGCGGTCAGTCCTACACCACGCGCATGTTCGTCAATGCCAACTATGTCCACATGGGTGACAGCCGCTCACCCAAGGACTTCCTGCTGTTCGATCGCAAGGCAAGGGTGATTTACAGCGTCAATGCCGACGACCAGACCGTTTTCGAGATCCACGCCAAGCCCATCGAGATCGAGTCGCCTATTACCATCGACTATGTGGAGGAATCACAGCCCTCCAGCGCGATCCCCAAGATCGAGGGCCGTCACGCCACGCACTACCGTTACACGGTAAACGGCGAGCGTTGTTATGACGCGGTGGTGACGCCGCCCGGTTTTTTACCTGAGGTACGTGAGGCGCTGATGGAATTTCGGGCGATTCTCGCCGCCGAGCATGCCAGTACACTGGCCAATACGCCGCGCGACATGCTCGATGCCTGCGACCTGGCGGTGA
Source organism: uncultured Gammaproteobacteria bacterium (assembly GCA_913009875.1). Lineage (GTDB taxonomy): Bacteria > Pseudomonadota > Gammaproteobacteria > SZUA-152 > SZUA-152 > DRQN01. Next base: position 37,381 of record CAJVYS010000013.1, read on the forward strand.
ATGTTTTTGATGCTAATCGCCATTACTCGCATGGCCTGCCCATCCGCGAGTGGGGTGCTGACGGATACCAGCGTTTCCTGAAGGATTACCAGGGAGACTTTACCGTTCTGCAGGAAGTATTAAGTCTGCCCGAGGAATATCGGCATTATTCCGCAGGGGATGTGCTGCCGGAGACCACGGAGGCCGCCGAGCGGTAGGAGCGGACCCTTGGGCCGCGATGATTTGTGCCGGACCATTTCGCGGCCCAAGGGTCCGCTCCTACGGGAGGCTTGGTGTTATCCGGCAATCAGTTTGCAACCCGCTCTGTCACAACGCAACAGGCTGGCCTGCTGATACCAGTCGTCCAGCACGATGCGGGTTGCCGGCTGGCCGTTTACTTGCAGTATGTGCACTGCCGGGCGGTGAGTGTGGCCGTGGATCAGACGTGTCACACCGTGTCTGTGTAGTGCCTCCATCACTGCGTCCGCGTTGACGTCCATGATTTCTTCCGCAGTGCTCTGGGTGTGTGCCTGACTTTGCGCACGCATTTCCTGCGCGGTTTTGATGCGCTCCTCGATGCTCATGGCCAGTGCGGCGGCAATCCATGCCGGGTCGCGTACCCGGGCGCGAACCTGTTGGTAAGTCACGTCGTCGGTGCACAGGGTGTCACCGTGCATGAGCAGGGTGGGGGTGCCGTACAGGTCGATAACGACGGGATCGTCAATGAGCTTTGCGCCGGTCATGGCCTCGAAACCTTCACCCATCAGAAAGTCACGGTTACCGGCCATCACGTACACCGGAACTCCACTTTCCGTTAGTGCCTTCAATGCCTCGATGGGCGCGGTCATGTCAGGCAATACGGCGTCATCACCCAGCCAGGCCTCGAACAGATCGCCGAGAATATACAGCGCCTCGGCCTTGCGGGCCTCGCCCTGCATAAGTGCCACGAACTGCTTGATGAGATGCGGTCGTTCCGCAGAGAGATGCAGGTCGGAAATGAAGAGTGTGCTCATGGGCTGGCTGTCGGTTTGTGCATTCAGATATGAAAAGGGCGCAAGGGGTTCTGGCCCTGCGCCCTATGTCCGTGCGTGTTGCAGGAGGAATCAGTCTTCGATGACTTCCGCACTCTCAATGACGATGTCCTCGGCGGGTACGTCCTGGTGTCCGCCGCGGGTGGTGGTGGGCTGGCCCTTGATGCGGTTGACCACGTCCATGCCCTCGACCACCTTGCCGAACACGCAATAGCCCCAGCCCTGCCCGGTGGGGGCGGTGTGGTCGAGGAAACTGTTGTCGGCGATATTGATGAAGAACTGCGAGGTGGCGGAGTGCGGGTCGTTGGTACGCGCCATGGCCACGCTGCCGGTGAGGTTCTTCAGGCCATTGTCGGCCTCGTTCTCGATGGGATCACGGCCGCCGGGCTTGGGGCTCATGTCCGGCAGCATGCCACCGCCCTGGACCATGAAGTTGTCGATCACGCGGTGAAACAGGGTGCCGTCGAAGAAACCGTCTTTGGCGTATTGCTCGAAGTTGGCGGCGCTTTTCGGGGCCTTGTCAAAATCCAGTTCGATGTCGATGTCACCCATGTTGGTATGCAGTCTGATCATGCGTTTTTCCTGATGAAAGAATGAAAATTAGTGGCCTGCGTCGGTGGTTTCCACGGTGACCTTTTCGATGATGACCGGGGTGCGTGGCACGTCTTTACGGAAGGGGCCGCCGGAACCGGTCTTGCTGCGGCGAATCTTGTCCACCACAGGCATGCCCTGGACCACGCGGCCGAATACGGTGTAGCCCCAGGCTCGCTGGGTCTTTTCGCGGAAATCGAGGAAGCTGTTATTGGCGACATTGATGAAGAACTGCGCGGTGGCGGAGTGCGGGTCGCCGGTGCGGGCCATGGCGATGGTGCCGATCTTGTTGCGCAGGCCGTTGTCGGCCTCGTTCCTGATCGGGGCGTGGGTGTCTTTTTTCTGAAAGTCCGGGGTGAAGCCGCCACCCTGGATCATGAAGCCATCGATGACGCGGTGAAAGATGGTGCCGTCGTAGAAGCCTTCATTGACATAGGTGAGGAAGTTTTCCACCGTCTTTGGGGCCTTTTCGCGATCCAGTTCCAGCACCATGTCACCCATGTTGGTGGTGATGCGAACGCGTGGGTGGGTGTCGTCGGCCAGCAGCAGGCCGGGCAGCAGTGAAAGGGCGAAAAATATAACCAGTGTGCGAGTCAGAGCTTTCATTCAGCGTTCCTGTGGCTGGGGAGTGGAGAGTCAGCGGGCAATGATATCGGTTTTGCCGGAGTCGCGGAAGGCCGTGTTTTTTGTAGTGCGAGGGTGATTTCGCTACCATTGCCGCCACTTGAAACCGGCCACCGGCCCCTAACCCGGACTCCCCATGCTGCAAATCCACAACAACCTCACCAAGCGTAAAGAGTCCTTCGTCCCCATCGACCCGAAAAACGTGCGCATGTACGTGTGCGGCATGACGGTGTACGACCTCTGTCACCTCGGCCATGCGCGGGTGCTGGTGGTGTTCGATGTGGTGTACCGCTATCTGCGCCAGGTCTATGGTGCGGAGCAGGTGACCTACGTGCGCAACGTCACCGATATCGATGACAAGATCATCGCTCGGGCCAACGAGCGCGGAGAGAAGATCAACCAGCTGACCGATCATTACATCAAAGAGATGGTCCGCGACGCCGATGCCCTGGGCGTGCAGCACCCGGACGAAGAGCCGCGCGCCACCCGCCACATGGACGAGATCATCGCCATGATCCAGACCCTGATCGACAAGGGCTATGCCTATCAGGCCGGCAATGGCGGCACCCTGGGGGACGTGTATTACGATGTCAGCCACTTCGAGCACTACGGCCAGCTGTCGGGCAAGAATACCGACGACCTGCGCGCCGGAGCGCGTGTCGAGGTGGATGCCGCCAAGCAGGACCCGCTGGACTTCGTGCTATGGAAGGCCGCCAAGCCCGGCGAGCCGTACTGGGAATCGCCCTGGGGCAAGGGCCGGCCCGGCTGGCACATCGAGTGCTCGGCCATGGCCACCTGCTGCCTCGGCAACCACTTCGACATCCATGGCGGCGGCCTGGACCTGCAGTTTCCCCACCACGAGAACGAGATCGCGCAGAGCGAGGCGGCCACTGGCGAGAAGTTTGTCAATGTGTGGATGCACAACGGCTTCGTGCGCATCGATGAAGAGAAGATGTCCAAGTCGCTGGGCAACTTCTTCACCATCCGTGAGGTGCTGGAGAAATACAAGCCTGAGGTGGTGCGCTTTTTTATCCTCAACAGCCATTACCGCAGCCCGCTGAACTATTCCGACAAGCATCTGGACGAGGCCAAGGCGGCGCTGACCACCCTTTATAACGCGCTGCGCGGCGTGACGCCTGGGGAGGGTGGTGATGTGCAGGCCTACACGGCGCGCTTCGATGCGGCTATGGACGATGACTTCAATACGCCCGAGGCGATTGCGGTGCTGTTCGAGCTGGCGCGGGAGATCAATCGTCTACGCAATAATGATGCACTGGTGACGGGCCAGTTGGCGGCCGAGTTGATGCGGCTGGGTAGGTGCCTGGGGTTATTGCAGAAGTCCCCGGGAGAATATTTTGAAGAGATAGAGGTCACGGAACAGATGATAGCGGCTAGGGCATCAGCAGGTGCGAGCATTGATATAAAAGTCATTCGTGCTGATGAAAAGAAGAAAATAGAAAAATTAATTGAGCAGCGTTCCTTGGCCAGAGAAAACAAAAACTGGGCCGAATCCGACCGTATTCGTGATGAGCTGGCTGCACAAGGGGTTGTGCTGGAGGATGGCCCGCAGGGGACGACCTGGCGGCGGGAATAACCGCTGTGGCGGGTAGGAGCGGGCCATGCCCGCGATAGGCGGCTGGGGAAAAACAATAAATCTTCTGTGGGAGCGGCTTCAGCCGCGAAAGCAGGCTGAATTCCTTCGCGGCTGAAGCCGCTCCCACATATAGCTGCAATCAGTAGCCTCTGTGGGTTAATAAAACCATCGCGGGCATGGCCCGCTCCTACGGATCAGGTGGATTGAATCCCGTCCCGCTTGTCCGCCGCATCCGCGGTATTCTGCAACAGCGTCGCTACGGTCATCGGCCCGACGCCGCCGGGCACCGGGGTGATCCAGCCGGCCCGTTCGCTCGCCGCCGCAAAATCGATATCACCCACCAGTTTACCGGCCTCGTTGCGGTTCATGGCCACGTCAATGACGATGGCACCCGGCTTGATCCATTCGGCCGGCACGATGCCGCGTTTGCCCACTGCCACCACCAGCAGATCGGCACGTTGCACGTGGGATTCCAGGTTCTTGGTGAAGCGGTGGCAAGTAGTGACGGTGCAGCCGGCCAGCAGCAGCTCCAGGCTCATGGGGCGGCCGACGATGTTGGAGGCGCCGACCACCACCGCGTCCATTCCCCGCACTTCCCCAACGGTGTGCTCCAGCAGGGTCATGATGCCGCGCGGCGTGCAGGGTTGCAGGGTGGGGTGGCGCAGGGCCAGACGGCCGATGTTGTAGGGGTGAAAGCCATCGACATCCTTTTGTGGGTCGATGTGCTCAATGACGGCCACGTCGCTGATGTGTGCCGGCAGCGGCAACTGCACCAGGATGCCGTCGATGGCCGGGTCGGCGTTCAGTTCGTCGATGAGCGACAGCAGGCTGTCTTCACTGGTGCCGGCCGGCAGATCGTAGGACTTGGAGATAAAGCCGACTTCTTCGCAGGCGCGGCGCTTGCTGCCGACGTAGACCTGCGAGGCGGGGTCGGCGCCGACCAGTATCACCGCCAGTCCTGGCGGGCGCAGGCCCTGTTGCCGGCGTGTGTCGACGCGCTGCTTGGTCTGCTGACGGAGTTCTGCGGCAATGGCCTTGCCGTCGATGATCTGTGCGCTCATTTAGTGAAGCCGACTGTAAAAACGGGGCGCTATGATCTCACGCTGCCGCGGTACTCCGCAATTCGTGTTGCTGATGGGGGTTTGCGGATGGCGCTGCGGGAATAACGTCGCTATAATGCGCCGCCTCGGTTCGGGGTGTAGCGCAGTCTGGTAGCGCGCCTGCTTTGGGAGCAGGATGTCGGGGGTTCGAATCCCTCCACCCCGACCAGTATATTGTTGGCTATGCGATATAGTCATCCGGCGATGCGGGCAGGCTGGTTCTCTGCGCTCGTAGCTCATGCGGATAGAGCATCGGCCTTCTAAGCCGAGGGTAGCAGGTTCGAATCCTGCCGGGCGCGCCAATTTAGTGTTGTTATTTGTAGAGTGTCTCTAAACATTCAGCGCAACGGCATTGAGTGATTAGATACACCCGTTAGGGTGTTCAATTCAGGGCGGCTTCATGTATAATCGCCGCCCTGCTGAGATGGTGGGCGTAGCTCAGTTGGTAGAGCGCAGGATTGTGATTCCTGTGGTCGTGGGTTCAAATCCCATCGTCCACCCCATTTTTGATGTTTGAAGGGCATGATCCGTTTGGGGTAAAATCCGGCGGATTATGTCAGCCAGTATTGGGTGCCCGTGGCATCGCAGTTACGGGCCATTAGCTCAATTGGTAGAGCAGTTGACTCTTAATCAATTGGTTCGGGGTTCGAGTCCCTGATGGCCCACCAAACGACAAGGCCCGGCAATTGCCGGGCCTTATTTGTTTATGGCGATGGGTTTATGGTGACGGGTTTCTGTCGATGGGTTTTTGCCGGTGGTATACTGTGTCTTCTGTCGCGCAGGACGAATCGAATACGCGAAAGTGGCGGAATTGGTATTTAGAAACGCTCAAAGAGCGTAGCGAATGCTAGCGATTCTTAAGGTGAATACGCTGGATTAGCACGGCGGGTTGGTAGCCTGCAACTGGTTTTAATTACGCGAAAGTGGCGGAATTGGTATTTAGAAACGCTCAAAGAGCGTAGCGAATGCTAGCGATTCTTAAGGTGAATACGCTGGATTAGCACGGCGGGTTGGTAGCCTGCAACTGGTTTTAATTACGCG
>CAJVYS010000014.1 GCA_913009875.1 uncultured Gammaproteobacteria bacterium
AACCACATGCTGTGGCACCCCAGCCATGCTTAACCTTGGGAGTCTTGCCATTGCTTTACTCTATGCTTTGCTCTCGTTTGTCTAGCATATCCCTGCATAGGTGCGGAATCAATTACTCTGACCCCATTGATTCTGGGAGGTAAGAACATGAGTGTTAAATTCAACCTAGTTTTATTTAAAAGTGAAGGCAATTTGATAAACTGTACAGTTGAGTATGAAAAACCTTTGGGAAAGGAAGCTGGACACATTAGGTGTGGGGTAGAGAACGAGACCATAGGTGAGTTAGTTAAAAAAACCATAGAAGATGTTATTTGTAATCACGAACACATATTTCTGACGGGCTTAGATTTAAGTGAGGAAGATTTTTGTTCGCATATATCATAAATCTGTTTATTGCATCTTCATAGGAAGTTGAGGCGGCTATGGTGTATTCCACAGTAACATCGTTTTCGTCTTTATAAGAAATAACATGAGACATTTGTAGTCCCTCCTTCGGGAGTAAAGAAGTTTAATTTTAGTAATTCTAACAGTTGTATTGAACGGACGTCCCGAGAGGGCACAGGAGAGGGCACAGGGTCAAGTCTTGCCTTTTGCCCTTATTTGTTACGATCTGGCCAACTCAAGAATAATTCCAGGAAAAAGCAAAAGGCAAGACTTGACCCCGCGCCTGTGTGACCCCGCGCCTGTGACCCCGCGCATGAATGTAATTCCAGTTATTGAATGATGCTCAATTTCCCATGATTCCTTTGCACGCTTCGCAAGCTCAAGACTTGTTGTTGCAATATGAAAACTGTCATACGCCGAACGAGATTCCAATTTTACATCTATTGATATCAAAAACACTCTCCTCCTAGAGAAATATAACAGTTAAATATCCCAGAATCATTAATTATGGTGCTAGACAGAATCTGTCTATTGCATAATTACGAACTTCATACACTGTATAGAAAAACAGCAGCTAGAGTGAGATGAAATTTACCCACATGAAAAGGACGCTAGCATATGGATATTCGAAAGTCAAAAACGGGTGATGCCGCAACAAAATTTTGGGATCGGTATATTGAATATGTTCAAAAACAAGGAGTTAATGGTGCCGCCTGTCGTTGGTATGTAAAACGGGTAGAACAATATCTACACGCCTATCCAGATCAAAAACTAACCACACATACACCTGAGTTAATCACCTGATTCTTAGAGGATGAGGGCAGGAATCCTGCGCTGAAGGACTGGCAATTCATCCAAATCATCGATGCTATACAGAAACTGTTTGCCATGATCAATACCCCATGGATTGATAAGGTGGATTGGGAGTATTGGAAATCTTTTACCCGTAGCCTATCCCAGGATTATGCTACTCTTGCCAGGGAAGTACTTGTACCAAAAAAATGCACTGGTCAGGAAAAAACTGATAAAAGTGAACTTGCGGCCGTGCGTAAAGACTATGCCCTTCTATTAAATGCTCTGAGCACTGAAATTCGTCAGCGAAATTATTCAATTCGAACAGAGCAGGTGTACGAGTTGTGGGTATGCCGCTTTATTTTATTCAATAATGCTAAAAATCCAAAATTGCTTGGAGCCACTGAGGTGGTCTCATTCCTTCAGTATCTTGCCGTGCAGAGAAACGTGGCTGCAAGCACTCAAAATCAAGCACTTAATGCCTTGGTTTTTTCTATAGGCACGCGGTGAAAGAATCACTTGATGATCTTGGCGATTTTTCACGGGCGAAGCGGTCTAAGCGTTTGCCCGTTGTGCTGACACAAAAAGAAGTTGATGGCCTTTTAAATCAAATGAAGTGTCATTCTTTGCGATATAGTTTTGCCACACATCTTTTGATGTCGGGGCAGGATATACGCACGGTACAGGAGTTGCTGGGGCATGCGGATGTTTCGACCACGATGATTTATACCCATGTCCTTAATCGTGGCGGGCTCGCTGTTGTCAGCCCGCTTGATAGGATGTAATGACGTGATTCACAAAGGATCGAAGAGAGGGACGAATAACCGGCTCTGCTTCAGCCGATGATCAGTTTCGCCCCCACCAGCAGGGTGATCACTTCGAAGGCGCGCTTGATCCAGCGGTTGCCCTGGGTGATGGCGAGGTGGGCGCCGGCATAGCCGCCCAGCAGCGAGCCGAGCAGCAGGGCGGGCAGCCAGGACCACTGGGGGTCGCCGAGGATGGTCAGGGTGATGGCGCCGCTGCCGTTCCAGAACAGGCCGACGAGAACCAGGGTGTGGGCCACGGCGCGTTTGTAGTCGAGACCGAACCAGCCCACCAGCCAGAGAGTGACGAACAGGCCGGTGCCGGAGGTGAGCGAGCCGTTGAGGATGCCGATGAGGAACAGCACGCCTCCGCCTACAGCGTAACGCCAGACCTGCTGCGGCATGGGTTGGGAGTCCTGCCCTAGACTGGGCTTGAACACCGAGTACAGGCCCAGGCTCAGGGTCAGCAGACCGAGGGCGATCTCCGCGCTTCGATCCGGCACGAAGAGGATAAAACTGGCGCCAATAATCACACCCGGCAAGCCGAACAGGAGGATAAACAGCGTCAGACGACCATCCAGGCTGCCCTCGCGCAGGTTGCGCACGGTGGCGCCCACGCCAAGGGCGACGCTGGCGATCTTGTGGGTGGCCAGGGCCACGCCAAAGGGCAGGCCGAGGAAGATGAGGATGGGGAACTGCAGCAGCCCCGCGCCGCCGCCAGCGAAGGCGGAAAAGATGTTAGCCACCAGGGAGACGACGAATAACAGTAGTTGGGTGGGCCAGTCCATGTTCAGCAGTTTGCCGGATTACTGTAAAAAAAAGGATTTGTGGGAGCGGCTTCAGCCGCGAAGGTTAAACCTAACTTTATTTCGCGGCTGAAGCCGCTCCCACAGGCTATTCGGTAATCAGCGATCGGGAAACAGGCTCGCCGACAATAATTCCCACTGCTGGTCCCAGCGCTCCAGGGGCGATTGTGAAAAGCCGCTGCGCACGAACTGGTTCATGCGCCCCTCGACCGCCGCCAGCATCAGGTTGGCCGCCGCTGTGGAGGGGTTGCCGACGGGTAGTTCGCCCTTCGATTCGGCCTCGCGCAGGATCTGTTTCAGCTGCGTCTCCAGGCGGTCATAGAACTGCATGATGCGCGTGCGCAGGCGTTCGTTTTCACCGGTCAGGGCGTCGCCGACCAGAATCCGCGACAGGCCCGGGTTGCGTGCGGCGAAGCCCAGCAGCATGCCGAGGATGGCATCGCAGCGCGCCCGCGCGGTGGACTGTTCGTCGAGGATACGATTGATGAGGCCGAATACCGTGTCTTCGATGAATTCGATCAGTGCCTCGAACATGCGCGCCTTGCTGGGGAAGTGGCGGTACAGCGCGGCCTCGGAAACGCCCAGTTCACGTGCCAGGGCGGCGGTGGTGATACGCTGGCCGGGGCTGACCTCGAGCTGGTGGGCGAGGGCTTCGAGGATCTGCTGGGCGCGGGAGGGTTTGTTGGTCATGGGTTACGTCTTGGTTGTTGTTATTTGGTTGGCTATGCGAGTGGGCCATGCCCGCGGTAAAACCGTAACTTGCCACAGAGGCACGGAGAACACAGAGAAGACTATTGATTGATCAGTTTTTCTCTGTGTCCTCTGTGGCGAATATGGAAATTACGCAGAACGCGAACGAATCAGGGTGCCGACACCTTCGTCGGTGAAGATCTCCAGCAGTATGGCGTGCTGCACGCGGCCGTCGACGATGTGGGCGGTCTTCACGCCGCCCTGCACCGCCTCCAGCGCACAACGAATCTTGGGCAGCATGCCGCCGTGGATGGTGCCGTCGGCGATCAGTTCATTGACCTGCTCGGCGCCGAGGCCGGTGAGCAGCTCGCCGGCCTTATCCAGCAGGCCGGCGGTGTTGGTCAGCAGCATGAGTTTTTCCGCCTGCAGGGTCTCGGCCAGTTTGCCGGCAACGAGATCGGCGTTGATATTGTAGGATTGGCCGTCCTCGCCGACGCCAATGGGCGCCACCACGGGGATGAAATTGCCCTGCACCAACATGTTCACCACCGAGGGGTCGATGCTGGTCACCTCGCCGACGTGGCCGATGTCGATGATCTCGGGGGCCTTCAGCTCCGGCGAGGTTTTTTCGAATTTCAGCTTGCGCGCGTGAATCATGTCGCCGTCCTTGCCGGTGAGGCCCACGGCGTTGCCGCCCTTGCGGTTGATGAGGCTGACGATCTCTTTGTTCACCTGCCCGCCGAGCACCATTTCCACCACGTCCATGGTCTCGCGGTCGGTGACGCGCATGCCCTGGTAGAATTCGGTCTGTTTGCCAATGCGCTCCAGCAGCTTGCCGATCTGCGGACCGCCGCCGTGCACCACCACCGGGTTGATGCCGACGGTTTTCATCAGCACGATGTCGCGCGCGAAGCTGTTTTTCAGCGCATCGTCCACCATGGCGTTGCCGCCGTACTTGATGACGATGGTCTTGCCGGCGAAGCGCTGGATGTAGGGCAGGGCCTCACTGAGGACGTGGGCCACGTTCATGGCGGATTGGGCGTTGAGAGTCATGGCCGGTATTGTAAGTGGCGGGGAGGGTTTTCACCACCGGCGCGGGAAGAAGGTGTCCGCCAATGAAAAGAAGAATGCCGAGGGTAGGTTGGTGGTGAGCGCAGCGAACCCCAACGTCTCACGCAATCCTTGGGCTTCGCTGGTTGTCTCTACTGCACAACCCTGCCAGGGCGAATGTCGACGGACATTTCGATTTTCGTGTTGCAACGCAAAGAACGCAGAGGCGCAGAGAACGCAAAGATTTTCTTTTGTTTTCTCTGCGTCCTTTGCGCCTTTGCGTCCTCCGCGTCTCCTTTCGGGGATACGCCCCTTCCGCGATCGTTGGGGTTCGCTGCGCTCACCGCCAACCTACAACACTGGTCTTGATTGGCGTTCATTGGCGGACCAAAAGAAACTCAGAAAGGCAGCTCGGCCTCCGGGGCCTGTGACAGGATCAGTTGGCGGAATTCGCCCTGGATGCGCGCCAGCCCCGCCTCGTCCTCGGCCTCGAAGCGGATCACCAGGCAGGGGGTGGTGTTGGAGGCGCGCACCAGGCCGAAGCCGTCGGCGAAGTCGGCGCGGATGCCGTCGATGGTGGTGACCGTGGCATCGGGAAAATCCGCCGCCGCCTGCAGCCTTTCCATCAGGGTGTGGTTCTCGCCCTCGGCGGTATGCAGCTTCAGCTCCGGGGTGTTGATGCTGTCGGGCAGCTCGCCGAAGATCTCGTCGGCCGGGCGACCGTCGGCGGCGAGGATCTCCAGCAGGCGCGCTGCCGTATACAAGGCGTCGTCAAAGCCGTACCAGCGCTCCTTGAAGAAGATATGCCCGCTCATCTCGCCGGCCAGCAGGTCGCCGGTCTCTTTCAGCTTGGCCTTGATGAAGGAGTGACCGGTCTTCCACATCAGCGGCTTGCCACCGGCCTCCTCGATGACCCGCGCCAGGTGGCTGGTGCACTTGATGTCGTAGATGATCTCGGCGCCGGGATTGCGCGAAATCACGTCGCGCGCATAGAGCATCATCTGCCGGTCGGCCCAGATCACCGCGCCACTGGGGGTGACCACGCCGAGGCGGTCGCCATCGCCGTCGAAGGCCAGGCCAATATCGGCATCCTGCTCGCTGAGCGCCTGCTTCAGGTCTTCGAGGTTTTCCGGTTGGCTGGGATCCGGGTGGTGATTGGGGAAATTGCCGTCGATTTCACAGAACAGCTCGGTGACGTCGCAACCCAGTGCCCGAAGCAAGCGCGGTGCGGCATCGCCAGCGACGCCGTTGCCGCAGTCGACGATAACCTTCATCGCCCGCGCCAGCTTCACATCGCCGGTGATGCGTTCAATATACTGGGATACCACGTCGGCGTTGTCGAAGCGGCCTTCGCCTGTGCTGAGATCACCCGTCTCGATACGCCGGTGCAGGGCCTGAATATCGGGGCCTGCCAGGGTGGTGCCGCCGATGACCATCTTCAGGCCGTTGTAATTGGGTGGATTGTGGCTGCCGGTGAGCATGATGCCGGAGCCGGTGCCCAGCGCGTAGGCGGCGTAATACAGTACCGGCGTGGGTGCCATGCCGAGGTCGGTGACGTCACGCCCGGCTTCGCGCAGGCCGCGGATCAGGGCCTCGATCAGCTTCGGCCCGGACAGGCGACCGTCGCGTGCCACATAGAAATGCTGCTCGCCGCGTGCCTCGGCCTCTGCGCCCAAGGCACGGCCGATCCAGTACACGGCGTCGGTGGACAGCGACTCGTCGACGATGCCGCGAATGTCGTAGGCCTTGAAGATGGAGGGGTCGATGGTGGGAGCGGTCATGGGCACGTCCTGTGGTAAGGGGTTCACGCGGAAAAAGTGCGCGTAGGGTAGCAGCTTGTGGGGAGGCTGTTAATTCCGTCTGACTTCACGCCTGGGAGTCAAGGTATTGCTCACGAACAGAGATCTGTGCGGCTTCAGCCGCGATGCGGAATTCGACAGGATCATCGCGGCTGAAGCCGTTCCCACAATTTACAAGTTGTGACCGATTTAACGGTGACCGGTATGACCAAACCCACCCTCACCGCGGTCGCTCTCGTCGAAGGACTCGACGATTTCGAAGCTGGCTTGCACGACGGGTACGAACACCATCTGCGCGATGCGGTCGCCGGGCTTGATGGTGAAGGCGTTGTTGCTGCGGTTCCAGCAGGAGACGAACAGCTGGCCTTGATAGTCGGAATCGATCAGCCCGGTGAGATTGCCCAGCACGATGCCGTGCTTGTGGCCCAGGCCGGAGCGCGGCAGCAGCACCGCCGCCAGACCGGGGTCGCCGATGTGGATGGCAATGCCGGTGGGTATCAGTTGCGTTTCACCGGGTCGGATCTCCAGCGGGGTGTCGAGTGCCGCGCGCAGATCCATGCCGGCGGAGCCGTCGGTGGCGTAGTGGGGCAGCTCGATTTCTGTGCCGATACGCGGATCAAGAATTTGCAGTTGGATTTGCTTCATTGTGGGTGCCATTATCACCTTGACAGAGCACTAGTAATGCCCTTCGAAAAAAACCCCTGGTTTGTCGGGATAAAGGATGGTGAGCGTCAGTGGACTTATAAAGCCTGTTTCCATTTTGTAATACCGGGCGAGATGGAAGGCGATTTTTTCAGCCGCTTCCTGCGTCGTATATTTATCCTTCTCCAGCTTTATTTGCAGATGATCATCGCGTCCCTCTGGATACTCCAGATCGGTGACAATACTGCTCTCGATGATCCAGTTTTTGAAATCCTCCTTGTCCTCCAGGTTCAGGCCCTCCGGCTTTTCTGCGATTTCCGGCTGAGGGCCTTCCACCGCCTCTTTCTCTCCCGGAGGGAGTGGCTCTTCCGATGACAAAACCCACACCAGGACGAACAGCGGGAGCAGCGCCGCCAAGCCCAACATTCGTAACTGCTTCTTCCTCTCCATCGGTATTCCTCAAAGACAAGTCAGGACACTACACCAGAAGTGCACTTTAACATTAAGATGACGATCCCGGTCTTCCATATTTCCAGCTGCCGGGACGGCACCGCAGGCAGCGCCTATTTCTCACTATCCGCCTTGCCGCCCACCGTCACGATGACCATTTTATCCGGATGTATGCGGCGCTGGAAGGCATCCTTGATATCGGCGACGGTCACCGCCTCCACCTTGGCGTTAAAGGTATCGAGGTAATCCAGCGGCAGGTCGTAGAAACCGATCATGCCGATGTAATCGATAATTTTCTTGTTGCTGGAAATACGCAATGGAAAGCCGCCGGTGATGTTCTTCTTCGCCGCTTCCAGCTCCTCTGTGCTGGGGCCTTCAGTGACGAAGGTCGCCAGGGTTTCGCGCATCACGGCGAGGGTTTCGCCGGCAGAGGCGTTGCGGGTCTGTGCACCGAGGGTATAGGGGCCCTTCTTGCGCATGGGGCGGAAGTAGCTGTAGGAACTGTAGGCCAGACCGCGTTTTTCACGAATCTCCTTCGACAGGCGCGCTACCAGGCCACTGCCACCGAGGATGTGGTTGCCCACGTATAGCGGGAAGTAATCGGGGTCACCGCGTTTCATGCCCGCAGAGCCGAGGAGAATGTGGGTCTGCATGGAGGGATGCTCGATGTTGATCTCCACGGCCTCCGCCAGATCCTTTACCGCCGGCAATTCCGCCGCTGGCTTGCCCGCCGGCAGCTTGCCGATGATGCGTTCGGCGAGGGCCTCTGCCGCGCTGCGGTCGAGATCACCGACGATGGCGATCACGGCATTGCGGCCGACGTAATACTGTTGGTAGAAGGTGCGCAGCTTTTCGGCCGTCAGGGCCTTGACCGTCTTCTCTGTGCCGGAGGGCTGGCCGGCGTAGGGGTGGGCGCCGTACACGGCCTTGTAGAAGGCCTCGTCGGCCAGCGCGCCAGGGGATTGCTTGCGCTGCTGCAGGCCGATGAGCATGCGACTGCGCTCGCGCTTGAAGGCGTCCTTGGGGAATTCCGGCTGGCTGATGATGGCCGTCAGGGTCTCCAGTGCGGGCTCCAGATACTGTCCGTCCGACAGGCTGCGCAGGCCAATGGTGGCCATATCACGATGTGCGCTGTTGCTGAAGCGTGCGCCAACGGACTCAAAGCGCTCGGAAATCTGGTGGGCCTCCAGTCCGCCCGCGCCTTCGCTCAGCAGGGCGTTGGTGAGCAGGGCGACGCCGCCATCGGTGCCATCGCGCGCGGCTCCGGCGTCGAAGGTCACGCGCAGGTCGATCATTGGCAGTTCGGGGGCGGGCACGAAGTATACGCGCGCGCCGTTGTCGGTGGTCCAGTGCTGGATCTGCAGCCCGGCAAAGGCTGCAGTGCCGCCCAGCAAAGCAGTCATTGATACAAAAAACAAGACAAAAAACTTAGTGCGCATGCTGGCCTCCATGGGCGGCAGGGGTGGTGCTGGTCATTGCTTGGGGTTTCAGGACGGCAACCGTCAATCGGTCTTCGCTGAGATACTTGTTGGCCACCTCGCGGATCTGCTCCGGGGTCACGGCCTTGAGGTGATCCATGTATTCATCCATCAGACGCCAGTCCAGCCCCACCGTTTCCAGGGTGCCGATCTGCATCGCCTGATAGAAGATGGAGTCCTTTTCATACACCTTGGAGGCCAGCACCTGGGCCTTGATGCGATCCAGTTCGTCCTGCGTTACCAGCTCGGTCTTGAAGCGGTCGATCTCGGCGCGGATGGCCTTTTCCAGCTCCGCGATGCTGACGTCCTTGGACGGCGTGCCACTGATCACCAGCATGCCGCCGAGGCGGGAATGCAGGTCATAGCCGGCACCCACGCTGGCGGCGATCTGCTGGCCGCGAATCAGGTTGCGGGTGAAGCGGGCGCTCTCACCACCGTCCAGCACGCCGGCCAGCATGTCGATGGCATAGGGTTCCCACTCGGCCTCGGTGGTTTTTATTACCGGCGTTTTGTAACCCATGATGATGAACGGCAGCTGCGCGGGAGCCTTCACCGTAATGCGGCGGATGCCGCGCTGCTCGATCTCGCGCTGCGGTTTTACTGCGGGCACCGGGCGTGGCTTGAGCGGGCCGTAATACTTCTTCGCCAGCTCGACCACTTGCTGCGGATCCACATCGCCGGCCACCACCAGGGTGGCATTGTTGGGCGCGTACCAGTGCTGATACCACTGCTGCAGATCGTCGATGGTGAGGTTGTCGAGGTCATCCATCCAGCCGATGATGGGATTGTGATAGGGGCTGGTGACGAAGGCGGCGGCGTTGAACTGCTCGTAGGTCAGCGACTGCGGTTTGTCTTCGGTGCGCATGCGGCGTTCTTCCATCACTACCAGCACCTCTTTTTTTATCTCCTCGGGATTGAGCAGCAGGTTCTGCATGCGATCCGCCTCCAGCTCGAAGCTGATGGCCAGACGGTTCTTTTCCAGCTGTTGGAAATAGGCGGTGTAGTCCTGTCCGGTAAAGGCGTTTTCACGCCCGCCATTGGCGGCGATGATGCGCGAGAACTCATTCGGTCCGTGTTTTTTCGTGCCCTTGAACATCATGTGCTCCAGCACATGTGAGGCACCGGTAATGCCACCGTGCTCGTAGCTGGAGCCGACCTTGTACCAGATCTGCGATACCACCACCGGGGCACGATGATCCTCCTTGATGATGATCTTCATGCCGTTGTTGAGCTTGTATTCGTGCACGCCGTTGGCGGAAGAAATCGGCGTTGCCGTGATCTCTTCGACGGCGGGGGGCTCGGCAACGGGGCTGGCGGTGGGCGGTGTGGCACAGCCCGCGAGGGTGGCGGCGGACACAGCCGCCACGACAAACGCGGCAGTTCGGGTCTTCAGCAATCGTTTCATTATAATCCCTGTGCTTGGTGGGGCTCGGATTGATTCGTGGCTGACGATGGTCGGCCACGAGTGGTAGCATAGCCTACTTAATAAAATGTTCCCGGCAAACCACAAAGCCGGCGAACCGAAACACTGTGACCCCTGCCGCCCATGTTTGGTTTCATCAAAAAGAACAAGTCGACACCGGAATCCACGGATTCCGCCGTCGAGGATACCCCCGTAACAGCCAAGGCTGAAATGCCTGACGAGAGCACCGCCGTGCCGCCATCGGCCGAGCCAGCGGAAAAGGAAAGCAAGGGCGGCCTTTTCGCCCGTCTCGCCCAGGGTCTGAAGCGTACCCGCAGCGGCATCACCGAGGGCGTCGCCAGCCTGGTGATGGGCAAGAAGGCCATCGACGACGATGTGCTGGAAGAGATCGAGACCCTGCTGCTGACCAGCGATGTGGGCATCGAGGCCACCCAGGAGATCGTTGCCGATCTCACCCAGCGTGTATCGCGCAAGCAGCTGAAGGACGCCGACGCCCTGTTCGATGCCCTGCGTGAGAACATGCGGCACATCCTCGAACCTGTTGCCAAGCCATTGCTGGCCCGGGCCGACAATGCCCCCTTCGTAATCCTCATGGTCGGCATCAACGGTGCCGGCAAGACGACGACTATCGGCAAGCTGGCCAAGCGTTTCCAGAGCGAGGGTAAGAGCGTGATGCTGGCCGCCGGCGACACCTTCCGCGCCGCCGCCGTGGAGCAACTGCAGGAATGGGGGCGCCGCAACGAGATTTCGGTGATCGCCCAGCACAGCGGCGCCGACTCCGCTTCGGTGATCTTCGATGCCCTGCAATCGGCCAAATCCAAGGGTGTCGATGTGCTCATCGCCGACACCGCCGGACGCCTGCACACCCAGGCCAACCTCATGGAGGAGCTGAAGAAGGTGCGCCGCGTGATCACCAAGCTGGACGAAAATGCCCCGCACGAGGTGATGCTGGTGCTGGACGCCAGTATCGGCCAGAACGCCGTGGTACAGGCCGAACAATTCCGCGAGGCCGTCGGCGTCTCCGGCATCGCCATGACCAAGCTCGACGGCACCGCCAAGGGCGGCGTGATCTTCGCCGTCGCCAAGCGACTCGGCCTGCCGATCCGTTTCATCGGCGTCGGCGAGGGCATCGACGACCTGCGGCCCTTCGACGCCGGCGAATTTGTCGATGCGTTGCTGGCGCGCCAGTCCGCAGATTAAGGATTTTGCCACAGAGGCACGGAGGCCACAGAGAAATACAAATTGTCCGTCATTCCGGGCGAAGCGCAGCGTAGACCCGGAATCCAGTACTCGAAGCTCCCCTTTCCTGGATTCCGGCCTGCGCCAGAATGACGAGCTAGCTTTTGATCTCAAAGGGTTTTCTCTGTGGCCTCCGTGCCTCTGTGGCGAGCAATAAAATGACAAACTTCAGCAACAACACCGTCCCATGATCCAGTTCGATAATGTCAGCAAGCGCTACCCCGGCGGCCACGAGGCCCTGTCCGGGGTCAGCTTTCACATTCAGCCGGGCGAGATGGCCTTTCTCACCGGCCACTCCGGCGCCGGCAAGAGCAGCCTGCTGAAGCTCATCGCGTTGATCGAACGCAGCAGCCGCGGGCAGGTGTTCGTCGACGGGCAGAACCTGTCGCGGCTGAAGGGCCGCCACATCCCCCATCTACGGCGCAAGATCGGCATCGTCTTCCAGAGCCACAACCTGCTCTTCGACCGCACCGTGTTCGACAACGTGGCCCTGCCGCTGATCATCGCCG
Organism: uncultured Gammaproteobacteria bacterium; assembly: GCA_913009875.1. Lineage (GTDB taxonomy): Bacteria > Pseudomonadota > Gammaproteobacteria > SZUA-152 > SZUA-152 > DRQN01. The sequence goes on from CAJVYS010000014.1 coordinate 12,066, forward strand.
GCTATCACCAAAGCGAGGTGGGTCGCCGGGTGCGCGCGGCGCTGGACAAGGTGGGCCTGCTGAACCGTGACAAGGCCTACCCCATCACCCTCTCTGGCGGCGAGCAGCAGCGTGTCGGTATTGCCCGTGCGGTGGTCAACCGTCCACCGCTGCTGCTGGCCGACGAGCCCACCGGCAATCTCGACCCGGAACTGTCGCGCGAGATCATGGGCCTGTTCGAGGAATTCAACCGCGTCGGCGTGTCGGTGCTCATCGCCACCCACGATCATGACCTCATCTCGCGCCTCGACCACCGCCTGCTGACCCTCAGCGGTGGCCGTCTGGTCCGCGACGGGCGCACGGGTGAACTGGCGGCGTCGGCATGAAACGCAATACTCGCAAGCCCCGCCCCCGTGCCGTCGAAACGGAAGCGCGCAGCAGGCCTGCGCAGCAACCGCGAGGCAAGATCAACGCCTACTTCACCCACCATCTGTGGGTGCTGGTGTCCTCTCTCGGCCAGCTGTGGCGCACGCCCTTTTCCACCCTGATGACGACGGCGGTGATTGGCATTGCCCTGGCCCTGCCCGCAGGGCTGCACGTGTTGCTGAACAATGTGCAGCAGCTCTCCTCGGGTTGGGATGATTCGGCGCAGGTATCGCTGTTCATCAAGCAGGGCGTGCCGGAGGAGCGCATCCGGTCGCTGGCGGACAAGCTGCGCGATTGGGACGGCGTGGCCGAGGTGCGCTACATCTCCCGCGAGCAGGCGCTGGCCGAATTCCGTGAGCTGTCCGGTTTCGGCGATGCCTTGGACTCACTGGCGGAAAACCCCCTGCCGGCGGTACTGGTGCTGCGTCCCACGCTGACACAGGCGGAACCGGTGCCGATGGAGCAACTGCTGGAGCGCCTGCGCCAGCTCGATGCGGTGGATCAGGCGCAGCTGGACATGGAGTGGGTTCGCCGCCTCAACGGCATTATCGAAGTCGGCAAGCGCGGCGCCCTGCTGCTCGGTGCGCTGCTGGCCATGGCCATCCTGTTGGTGGTGGGCAACACCATCCGCCTGACCATCTACGCCCGCCGCGAGGAGATCATCATCACCAAGCTGATCGGTGCCACCAATGCCTTCATCCGCCGCCCCTTTCTTTACACCGGCTTCTGGTATGGACTGATGGGTGCCATCGTTGCCTGGCTCCTGGTCGCTGTTTTCCTCGGCCTGCTCAGTGCGCCGGTGAGCCGGCTATCCTCTCTCTACGACAGCCAATTTCGGCTCGGCGGACTGGACTTCATTACCAGTCTTTCCTTGCTTCTATCGGGCATATTCCTCGGTCTCGTCGGCTCTTGGCTGGCGGTCGGTCGACATCTGCAAGCCATTGAGCCTACATGAGTATTTTTGTCTCCGCCCGACAGACCGCATCTCTCCCATTAACCATAAAAAAAATCAATATTAGGGAACTATGATTTCTTTTGGCACTCGTACCGTTTGACTGCTAGACTTCTCGGTGAAAAGGGAAGACGTGGGTCGTTAAATAGCGATGATATTGGGAGGAGTTGTCATGAACAAAAGTCTGATGGTTGATCTTGCTGTCCCCAGTGGAAGCCTGGAGGCCTATGTACAAGCCGCCAGCCAGATTCCCATGCTGGGCGTCGAGGAGGAGCGCGAACTCGCCACGCGTTTTCGGGAAGAGGGTGACCTCAATGCCGCCCGCCAGTTGGTGCTCTCCCATCTGCGTTTCGTCATTCATGTGGCACGCGGCTACAGCGGCTACGGTCTGCCTCAGGCGGATCTGATCCAGGAAGGCAATATCGGCCTGATGAAGGCGGTGAAGCGTTTCGATCCCAGCGTCAACGTGCGCCTGGTGTCCTTTGCCGTGCACTGGATTCGCGCCGAAATCCACGAATACATCCTGCGCAACTGGCGCATCGTCAAGCTGGCCACCACCAAGGCCCAGCGCAAACTGTTCTTCAACCTGCGCAAGAACAAGAAGCGCCTGGGCTGGTTTTCGCACAAGGAGGTCGAGGCCGTGGCCAAGGATCTGGACGTCCCTCCGGCCACCGTGCTGGAAATGGAAAAGCGCATGAGCGCGTATGACGCCTCCTTTGATGGCTATGGTGACGCCGACGACGACAGTGACTTCAGCCCCTCACCCGCCGGCTACCTGCGTGACACCCGCATGGAGCCTTCCAGCGTGCTGGAGGCCGAGGACTGGGAGGCGCACAACCACCAGCGCCTGAGCCTGGTACTCGACGATCTCGATGAGCGCAGCCGCGACATCGTGCAGAGCCGCTGGCTGTCGGAGAAGAAGGCCACCCTGCACGAGCTGGCCGACAAGTACGGCATCTCCGCCGAGCGCATCCGCCAGCTGGAGAAAAACGCCATGAAGAAGATGAAGGGCGCCCTGGCCGCCTGAGTCTTCAGGTCACGCAGAGGACGTAATCTATTATTGCCCGGATGCTTCATGAATTTGCATAAAGACCGTGCAGGGCTTGGGTTTCACAGGGCCTTGGTTTGACAAAAAGTCTCGAAGACGTTTCGTACCCGATACACTCGCTCCGCTCGCGGGGCAGGTCCTCTCGGTGATGACGAGCGACTGAGAGAATATTTCCTGTGGATATAGCGGAATAAAAGCTACCGCGTCCTGCTCTCGCTCCTTACCTGCGTCCATGCAGGTAATGAACAAGCGAGATTATGCATAACGTCATGAAATATCCGAGTTAGAAGTGCCCTTCAGCTCGCCCATTGTCAAAAGGCCGCATTCGCGGCCTTTTTTATTTGTCAGCAGCGCAACCCTGAAATTTCCCACAAACCAGTACTGCGATTCCAGCAGTGCGTAAGGGTGTCAATATGGATTTTCCGGTAACATGCCCCCCAAAACACTGTGCATTAACTTGGAAAAGGCGTAACAAATTTACGTCTTTCTCTGCAGCAAGGAAGAAAAAGCATGATTCGATATTTGCTTACCGGTGTGGTGCTCTTCACTTTGCCATTTGCCCCTCTCACGCAGGCAAGTCCGCAGTCGTATACGGCCTATGACAACATTGTGCTGTGGCTGGGTGTCTCCGCCCTCGACTTCGGCTACAAGGAATTTACCCCGGGAGGTGATCTGTTCAACCGTGAAGACGGTGTCTTGCCTGGTGGACGCCTTGGCCTGGAGTATCACTGGGACAACAAGCGCTTCAGTCTCGACCTCACTCATCATAACGGAGTCGCCGATTACGACGGTCAGACTCAGGGTGGTGTGCCACTGACCACCCTCACTGACGAGACCGTTACCCATCTGAGCTTTACCTTGGGCAGTATGGCTGAAACAGTTGACGGCACCAGCGCCTACTGGGGGCTGGGATATCGTCACTGGCGGCGAAACATCCGTTCAAAAGGGAGGGTGCAGGGGTTGCTGGAGACCTACATGTGGCCTTACGTGCTGCTTGGCCTGCGGAGTGGAGTCTGGCGGGGTGACGGTAGTCACTTAATGCTGGATGGGCGCCTCGTCTATCCTGTATCGCCAAAGATGCGGGTAGAGTCAAATAGTTTTGATTCGATGATACTGAATCTGAATAGCACACCAGGCCTGCGTCTGGCCCTGCCTTGGCGTATGCGCTGGCAGCGACTGCACGTGGAACTCGAACCCGCAGTGGAGCTCTGGCGCATTACCCGTAGCGCCGCGAAGGAGGTCACCATCAATGGCGTATCCACGGGCTATACAATCTACGAGCCTTCCAGCACCACGTTACAACCGAGCATCACACTCTCCGTGGGATTTTAGGGGGCGGGACACAAATTTCGGGCACGTATCATAGAAAATGGGCAGGTATACAACCCGCCCATTCAAACTTGCCTGAAGAGCCGACTTACCGGGTGTAGAATTTCTGGCGGAACTTCACCGAGAAAGGTTTGCCGCCGTCTTCGGGGGCGATCTTGATGTCGAAGGCCAGCGTCTCGTCTGCTGTGACGTGAAACACGCTGATGTAATAGATCGCATCGCCTTCGTCGATTTCGCGCACCTTGAAGTCGCGCAGCTGGCCGGTCAGGTTGCTGGCGCTGGCCTTGATCTTGGCCCGCACCGGCTTGCCGATGGGTGACACGCCATGATTATCCTTCATTACCGAAAGGGTAAACATACCGCGGTTTTTACTCCGGGTAATATCGTAGGCCTTGGCCATGTTCGGCTGCAGCGTATCGGTATTAAAGGCGCTGAAGTGCACCGTATATTCACCCACCTTGATGGGTGTCGCGGCTTGGGCGCCCAGCGTAAAAAAGGCAAACAGCACTACAGCAGCGAGTTGATTGATTGTTTTGATTGTCATTATAGTCCCCCTCCAGTTCGTATTCGCATAAACCACCTCAAGTTGACACCTTCTGGAAATTGCACGGTTATGTCAAGGCGTCGGCCTGCCGCTCGGTAAAGGGTATACTGACTATAACGTCCTGAAGTGCCAATATATTTAGGTTCTGTGCTGGCATCTCCCGGGCATTTTTTGTAGACTTGCGCGGCTACGCAATCCCCCCTAGGAGCTACACGATGGCACGAGTCACCATTGAAGACTGTCTGGACAACGTCGACAACCGCTTTGAGCTGGTTCTGCTGGCCAGCAAGCGCGCCCGACAGCTGGCTGCCGGCAAAGAGCCGCTGGTCGACTGGGAAAACGACAAGCCCACCGTCGTCGCCCTGCGCGAGATCAGCGAAGGCCTGATTACCAACAAGATTCTCGACGAAGTGGCCGCGCAAGAGCATGCGCAGGAATCCATCGTCAGTGAAGAAGAGGTGCAGGAGTCCCTGTAACCCACTAGTTTAGTGGTCCGTCAACACTAACTTGATGGGGCACTAGCAAACTGCCTTTCCCGGGGGCCCGGTGTTTTTGATCCACGACCTGTGCAAGCTTCTCGAAGCTTACCTCGAAACTGACCAGGTTAAGGAAGTCTACCGGGCCTATCTGTTTGGCGCCGAGGCCCACGACGGCCAGACGCGCATGTCTGGTGAACCCTATATTTACCATCCGCTCGCCGTGGCCAAAATCCTGGCCGAGATGCGTATGGACGCCAATACCCTTATCTCTGCCATCCTGCACGATGTCATCGAAGACACCGGCATCGGCAAGGACGAGATTACCCGCGAATTCGGCGAGGAAGTCGCCGAGTTGGTCGACGGCGTCACCAAACTGACCCAGGTCAAGTTCGGCAGCAAGGCCGAGGCGCAGGCGGAGAACTTCCGCAAGATGATCCTCGCCATGGTGAAGGACATCCGGGTGATCCTCATCAAGCTGGCCGACCGTCTGCACAATATGCGCACCCTCGGTGTGATGCGTGCCGACAAACAGCGCCGCATCGCCCGCGAAACCCTGGAAATCTATGCCCCGGTCGCCAAGCGCCTGGGTATGCAGAGCATCAGCCTGGAGCTGGAAGACCTTGGCTTCCGCGCCTACTACCCGATGCGCTACCGGGTGTTGCAAAACGCGCTCAAAAAGATGCGCGGCAACCGTAAGGAGGTGGTCGAAAAGATTCGCCTGTCACTGGAGGAACGCCTGCGCCAGGAAGGCATCGAGGCCCCCGTGGAGGGGCGCGAAAAGCACCTCTACAGTATCTACGACAAAATGCGCAACAAGAGGCTCAGCTTCGAGGATGTCTCGGACGTGTACGCATTCCGCATCGTCGTCGACAAGGTGGACACCTGTTACCGCGTGTTGGGCGTGGTGCACAACATCTACAAACCCATGCCCGGGCGCTTCAAGGACTACATTGCCATTCCCAAGGCCAATGGCTATCAATCACTGCACACGGTGCTGTTCGGGCCCTATGGTGGCCCCATCGAGGTGCAGATTCGCACCAAGGACATGGAGCGTGTGGCACAGGCCGGCATCGCCGCGCACTGGATGTACAAGACTGGCTCAGCCACCCCGAGTCATGCCAGCGAATGGCTCAAGGGTCTGCTGGAAATGCAGAAATATGCCGGCAACTCACAAGAGTTCCTCGAGAACGTCAAGATCGACCTGTTCCCGGATGAGGTCTACATCTTCACGCCTGATGGCGACATTCTCAATATTCTGCGCGGCGCCACGGTGGTCGACCTGGCCTACGCCATCCACACTGACCTGGGCAACACCTGCGTTGCCGCCAAGATCGATCGCCATCTCGCCCCCCTGCGCAGCACGCTCAGTAACGGCCAGACCGTCGAAATCATCACCGCCCCCGGCGCCCGGCCCAATCCCGTGTGGCTGGACTTCGTCATCACCGGCAAGGCACGCTCCAATATTCGTCACTATCTCAAGCAGCTGAAGCGTGAAGAGGCGCTGGAGCTGGGCAAGCGCATGCTGGGCAAGGCCCTGGCGGCGCTGTCTCTGGAAATCCGGGATATTCCCCAGCAGGCGCTGGATGCACTGCTCAAGCAGCTGAAGCTCGAAACCCTGGATGACCTGCTGGAAGACATCAGCCTGGGCAAGCGCATCGCCGCCCTGGTGGCTCGCCAGCTGGCCGATATCATCGAACACCGCGAAGCCGCCATAACCGGCCCGAAAAAAAGGCGAAAGAAAGGCATGCTCAGCCGTTACACGCCCAGCTGGCTGAAAGGCGGGCAGGCGGGCCGCGCCACCGCACGCCCACTGGCCATTCGCGGCACCGAAGGCTCGGTGGTGACCTACGCCAAGTGCTGTCGCCCCATCCCCGGCGATTCCATCCTTGGCTTTGTCAGTGTCGGCCGCGGTATCGTCATCCACACCCGTAGCTGCAAGAATGTGCGCGAATTCCGCAACAATCCGGAGCGCTGGATCGATGTGCAGTGGGAGCCGGACATAAAGAACACATTTTCGGTGGACGTCCGCGTCGACACGGCTAATCAGCGTGGCGTTCTGGCCACGGTGGCCTCGGTAATCGCCGAGCAGGACTCCAATATCGAGAATGTCTCCATCGACGAGCGCGATGGTCTGTATTCATCCATGATCTTTACTATCAGCGTACGGGATCGTGTGCATCTGGCGCAGATCATTCGGCGCGTCCGCGCCATCGACAGCGTCGCGCGCATTGCACGTTCAAAATAACCGATTGGAAAAGTGACGCAGGCCCAGACAGCTGCGAAAAACAAACAGAAAGGGGGAGTACTCGCATGGCCAAACGAGAAATCATCCAGACAGACAAGGCGCCCGCCGCCATCGGCACCTATTCGCAGGCCGTTAAAACCGGTAACACCGTGTATCTGTCGGGGCAAATACCACTGCAGCCTGAAACCATGGCGCTGGTCGAGGGCGATATGGGGACGCAGATCCGCCGTGTGTTCGACAATCTGCAGGCTGTCGCAGAAGCGGCCGGAGGCAGTCTGGCCGATATCGCCAAACTCAATGTCTACCTCATCGACCTGTCACATTTCGCGCAGGTCAACGAAATTATGGCCAGCTACTTTCAGCAGCCTTACCCGGCACGCGCTGCGGTCGGTGTCGCCGCCCTGCCCAAGGGTGCCCGGGTAGAAATGGACGCCATTTTGGAGCTGGGCGGTTGACGATGCCTTTGCAGGCGCGAACAAGGCAGGTGCGAATAAACAACAATTAGTTGTTCTTGGCGCCCTGATTGATCCATTTGGCGATAATGCCCGTCTCTTCCTTGGTGAGCGGCGGGCGATCACCATGCGGCATGTTGATGGACGGGTCGGCACGGCCCTCGATCAGGATGGAAATGGTGCTGGAGGCACTTTCCCCAGGAAGCACGATGGCGCCGAACTTGGTGCCCTTCATGGTGCTCTCATAACTGCTTAAATCCAGGCCGCTGGCCACCTCGCCTGCGCCGCCCGGCATATGGCATTCGCTGCAATGCTGCTGCAACACGGGCATCACATCCTTGCTGAAACTCACCGGCAGTTCCGCCGGTTCCTGGCTACAACCCGCCAGCAATACAACACTCGCCACTGCCGCCGTGCGAATTAAAGCGGTCTTGCTTACCTTGATCATTTCATTCTCCATTGCGTGAAATTATAGTCTGACGATAACGCCCAGGACTGGCAAATTTATATATGTGCGCATAGTAAAATTCTTTTCTGCGCAGGTGAAATATTTCATGAAATATAAATGTATTAGGTTATACTCATATGTTAGTCGCGAAAGCTTTTAAAGCCAACCAAAATATATCCTGACTCGATGTCTTTCTATGAAGCGCCCACCCAAGCCTGCTTGGTAAGGCGTGGATAACGCCACAAAAAATTCTTCCCCCGGAGACGTAGACATGTTCGCAAAAGAGCACTGCAGCCATTTCCAGATGCTACCCATCGGCATGCGGATACTGTTCAGTGGCACCCTGATTGTCCTTGGCACCGGCTATCTGTTTGCCATGATCTACATTTTTGAATCCCATGCCGGACGGGACGGTGACCCGGGTCTTTCCGTCGACGACCTCATCATCGCCTACAGCGGCAGCAAGTCGGACACCAAGCTTGAATCCGCCCTCAAGGGCCCCATGGCCAATATGCTGCCGCCCAAGGAAAACCACGAGATCGTTGCCTGGGTTCGGCGCGGCGCGGCAGAGGCCGACTTCAAGTCTTCGGGCGTGGAGGGTATTGTCGAACGCCGTTGTCTGATCTGTCACAACGGCTCCAACCCGCACATCCCGGACCTCACCGGCTTCGAGGGTATCAGTAAGGTGGCAGAGGCCGATACCGGCATGGATATATTCACCCTGGTACGTGTGTCCCACATTCACCTGTTCGGCATCACCTTTATCTTCTTTATTGTCGGTTCGATCTTCTGTCACTCATACATTCGCCCTCAGTGGGTCAAGTGTCTCATGCTGATTACACCCTTTGTCGCCATCCTGTTGGATATCGGTTCCTGGTATCTCACCAAAGTGTATCCGCCCTTCGCCTGGGTGGTGATGATCAGTGGCGCCTTCATGGGTGCCGCCTTTGCCTTCATGTGGATAACGTCCATGTATCAGATGTGGCTCTACCGCCTGCCACCGGAGTTGATCGAGAATAAAGGCCGGGTTTCCTGATTCCGGATGATATCGCTTCTCCGTGAAAGTATGGAGAGGTGATGCTTTCAGCTGCCAGACATCTTTCTTCCGCTAGACTCAAGGGTTTTTTGAACTCGACAGACACCTAAGGTTTGGCAGGAGTAGCGTTGAAATGAAGAGATCATCGGTAGTTACTATTGCAATTCTGAGCTACGGTCTCGCTACGGCTGCCCTGGCGGCTGGCGATATCCTGGCAGGCAAGACAAAGAGCGCCGCTTGTATTGCCTGCCATGGCAAGTGGGGCATCAGCAGCACGCCCGACTATCCCAATATTGCCGGGCAGACTGAGCTCTATCTGGTTAAATCCCTGCGTGAGTTTCGCTCCGGCCTGCGCAAGGATCCCAGCATGAACCGCCTCGCCGAGGGGCTCAGCGACACTGATATCGCCGATCTCTCTGCCTATTACGCCAGCCTGCGCCGCTGATGTACGGGCATTGTGCCCAGCCCTGCAAGATGTAATATTGCCGCATACCCATTGCCGGCCTGAATCGCGTGTGACCCCAACCCCCGCCCCCCTTGATGCCGCACCCCTGACGCAGCTCAAAGGCGCTGGGCCTGACATGGCCCAGCGTCTCGCCCGCCTGGGTCTGCATACCTTGCAGGATCTGCTTTTTCATTTGCCCCTGCGCTATCAGGACCGCACCCGTATCGCGCCCATCGGCAGCCTGCGCCCTGGTAACGAGATCAGCATCCGTGGCGAGGTGCAGCTCACCGACATCAAGCTCGGCCGTCGCCGCATGTTGTTGTCGCGCATCGCCGACGGCAGCGGCGCCATCACCCTGCGCTTTTTCTACTTCAGCGCCGCACAACGGGCCGGCCTCGCCCGCGGCAGTTGGGTGCAATGCTTTGGTGAAGTCCGCAGTGGTCCCAGCGGCCTGGAGATGGTGCACCCGGAATACCGCCTTATTGACCCCGCTGCCGACGGCCCGCAGCAGGAAACCCTGACTCCCGTCTATCCCTCCACTGAGGGGCTGCGTCAGCAGGCCCTGCGCAAGCTCATCAATCAACTACTGGACGATCCTGCGCTACTCGCCGACTGTCTGCCGGAACTGCTGCCCGCCGAGCTGTTGGTACAACGACAGATGCCTACCCTGCATGAGGCGATACTATACGTGCACCGACCACCGGCCGATGCCTCCCTGCATGAGCTGGATGAAGGCATTCACCCCGCCCAGCAACGGCTTGCCTTCGAGGAGTTGCTAGCCCACCAGCTCAGCCTGCGCCAGCTGCGTGAGCGTCAGGATCGGCACGCCGCTCCGCCGCTGCCTGCCACACGAACATTGCAAAGACCCTTCCTCGGCAATCTCGGTTTCCAGCTCACTGGTGCCCAGCAGCGCGTACTGGAAGAGATCAGTCACGATCTCTCCCGCGCCCAGCCCATGCAGCGGTTGCTACAGGGCGATGTCGGCTGTGGCAAGACCGTGGTCGCTGCTCTCGCGGCCCTGCAGGCAATGGAGGCCGACTTTCAGGTCGCCATCATGGCTCCCACTGAACTGCTTGCCGAACAACACCGACGCAATTTTGCACAGTGGCTGGAACCGCTGGCGATGGCACCCCACTGGCTGTCCGGCAAAAGCAAGGGCAAGGTCCGGGAACAGACCCTGGCCGCTATCGGCGACGGCAGCGCGCGGCTCACCGTCGGCACCCAGGCGCTGTTTCAGGAGGGCGTCGAATTCCACAATCTGGGCTTGGTGATCATCGACGAACAACACCGCTTCGGTGTGCACCAGCGCCTCGCCCTGCGCGAAAAAGGTGCCCGCGACGGTCGCCATCCGCACCAGCTGATCATGACCGCCACCCCCATTCCGCGCACCCTGGCGCAGACCGCCTATGCCGATCTCGACATCTCGGTGATCGACGAGCTGCCACCGGGGCGCAGCCCGGTGGACACCGTGGTCATCGCCGACGACCGGCGCGATGCCGTCGTCACCCGCGTGCATGCCGCCTGCCGTGAAGGCCGTCAGGCCTACTGGGTCTGCACCTTGATCGAGGAATCCGAGACCCTGCAGTGTGAGACCGCGCAGGATACCGCTGAGACCCTGCAGGCGGCCCTGCCCGATCTGCGCATCGGCCTGGTACACGGGCGTCTCAAGGCGACAGAAAAGGAGGCCGTGATGGATCATTTCAAGGCCGGTGACATTGATCTGCTGGTGGCCACCACTGTGATCGAAGTGGGTGTGGACGTGCCCAACGCCAGTCTCATGATCATCGAGAACGCCGAACGCCTCGGCCTCTCTCAGCTACACCAGCTACGCGGCCGGGTGGGGCGCGGCAGTGTAAAGAGCAGCTGTGTGCTGCTCTACAAGCCACCCCTGTCAAAGACCGCACGGCAGCGTCTCGCCACCCTGCGCGAAACCAATGACGGCTTCGAGGTGGCACGCAAGGATCTCGAGTTGCGCGGTCCCGGTGAATTACTGGGTACCCGGCAAACCGGCCTGCTCGAACTGCGCATCGCCGACCTGCAACGTGACCAGGCCCTGATCCCCATCATCAGCCAATGTGCCGGGCATCTGCTGCGTGAACACCCGGACCAGGTTGCGCCGCTGATCCGCCGCTGGCTCGGCAACGGCCTGCGTTATGGTAGCGTGTAACGTGATTTAGGAGGGCATTTGTTGGCGGCCTTCCGCCCCCCAAGGCCGTTTTCTTGCGCCTTTCGCACAACCTGCAACGCTGGCGTATCCTTGCAGAAGTTTCTCAATGGGAGTCAACATGACCAACCAAGACTGGATACAACGCGACCTGTCGGTGCTGTGGCACCCCTGTACACAGATGAAGGATCACGAGCAACTGCCGCTGATCCCCATCCGCCGCGGCGAGGGTGTGTGGCTGGAGGACTTCGACGGCCAACGTTACCTGGATGCCATCAGCTCGTGGTGGGTCAACATCTTCGGTCACGCCAACCCACGCATCAACGCCCGCATTACAACCCAGCTGGGCGAACTGGAACACGCGCTGCTGGCGGGTTTCAGTCACGCACCGGCCATCGAGCTGGCTGAACGGCTGGTGGACATCACCCCCGCCGGGCTGACCCGTGTCTTCTTCGCCGACAACGGCTCGGCGGCGGCGGAGGTGGCGTTGAAGATGAGCTTCCACTACTGGCGCAATCGCGGGCAGACGCAAAAGACCAAATTTATTTCTCTGACCAACAGCTACCATGGCGAGACCCTGGGCGCCCTGGCGGTGGGCGACGTGGCACTCTACAAGGAAACCTACCAGCCATTGCTGATGCCGGTGATCAGCGTGGCCTCGCCCGACTGCTATGCGCGCGAAGCGGGCGAGAGCTGTGCCGATTACTCGCGCCGCCAGTTCGCGGAAATGGAGGCCACCCTGGCCCGTCATGCCGACGAGGCCTGTGCGGTGATCGTCGAGCCACTGGTGCAGTGCGCCGGCAACATGCGCATGTATGACCCGGTCTATCTGCAATTGTTGCGCGAGGCCTGTGATCGTCACGGCGTGCACCTCATCGCCGATGAAATCGCCGTCGGCTTCGGTCGCACCGGAACCCTGTTCGCCTGCGAGCAGGCCGACATCCGCCCCGACTTCATGTGCCTGTCGAAGGGTCTCACCGGCGGCTACCTGCCGTTGGCGGTGGTAATGACCACCGACGACACTTACGACGCCTTCTACGACGATTACGACACCCTGCGCGCCTTCCTGCACTCACACAGTTACACCGGCAACCCACTGGGCTGCGCGGCGGGGCTGGCGACGCTGGATATCTTCGCCGAGGACGACGTGCTGGGTAACAACCGCCGATTGGCGCAAGTGATGGCGGATGCCACGGCCGATCTGGTCGACCACCCGCATGTCGCCGAGGTGCGTCAGCGGGGCATGATCCTGGCCATCGAAATGGTGCGCGACAAGGCGACAAAGACGCCCTACGACTGGCGCGAGCGGCGCGGCCTGCGCGTCTATCAGCATGCCTTGAAGAAAGGGATGCTGCTGCGGCCGCTGGGCAATGTGATCTATTTCATGCCGCCCTACGTGATTACCGAGGAACAGATTCACCAGCTGGCGCGGGTGGCGCGGGAGGGTATCGACCTCGCCACGCGGGATTGAGGGTGAAGTAGACAGGTTCTGCCCATTTCCATGATTAGTGATTCTGTATGTTTATCTTAAAAGGAAAATTAATATTGGTAAAAGGGGTCAGAGCCCTTATTGCTTACTCATTGTTTAATAGTTTTCTTCCACGGATTAAGGTGGCGCGGAGCGCCACAGGATGTGTGACACCGCAGAGCAGTGTCACGAGTAGAAACTATGAGTAATGTTGCGGTAAATGTAGTATGGAAAGCCCTAATGAACCTGTCTCCACTGTCTCTATGCTCAAGGCGGCAGCTGAACTGTTTGGAACCTCTCCATCCCGACTCTCTCATATTCAGGATCGATGGAGACTGGCCAGCTTACACGGCCACAGAAAAAAGTAATGAGGAAGTGCAAGGTCAAGCAATGTCCCTCTTCTTCTTGTGTTCACGCCGTTAGCCCATATTTTGCGTGGGCATGAAAAACCTGCCCACCCTACGCTACTGAATAGTTATATATCAAAATAAAGAAAAAACCCTTTGCGCTCTCTGCGCCTCTGCGTTGACAGCGCAGAAACGGAACGTAGGTTGGGGTGAACGTTTTTTGTGAACCCCAACATGCCGGGCTAGTCCGGCGACGGTTCATCCAGTTTCGATACCGTGGCGCCGGCGGACTTGAGCAGGGCCTCCAGTTTGTCCTGATCCGGAATCAATACCGCCTGTTCCTGCAGCGTGGCGTACTCCAGCACCAGCGGCAGCGATTCTTCCGCCTCGGTAATCGTATCGATGCTGGCCTGATCCACCAGGGTCAGGTGCGGAATGCCTTGCAGCTGCAGGGCGTAGAAGGGCAACTCGGGGTCACCGCCGATGCCGTTCAGTACGGCGATACGCCCGCGGCGTGAAATCTCGCCGCGCGACCGGCCGTTGGCGGCCTCGAAGGACAGCAATGGAATCCGCAGGCCGCGCCATTCCAGCATCCCCAGCCACCACACCGGTGCATCATCCACCGGCTCCGGCACTTGCCAGTCGATGATCTCCGCAACGCAGGTGGTGGGCAACAGCAGACGCATGTCCTCCAGGGGAATCAGCTGACTGCGAACCGTGGTACCGGGCAGGATGTCCGCCTCTGACATGGGGGTGTCCTCTCGTTGTCTGATTGCTATTTACTGTTGCGAATGACTGTTGCGAAAGTATTCACACAGGTGCCGCGCGATGGCCTGCGGGCCGGCGCTGTAAGTTACCGTATGGGTCTTGCGCGCCTGATCCGGCATGCTGCTGATGACGCAGCTTTTCACGTCTTGCGCCCACACGATGCCGCCCTGGCGGGCCACCGCCAGGCAGCCCTCAGCGCCATCGTCACCCATGCCACTGAAGACGATAGCGCCCACCCGGTTGCCGTAACGCTTGGCCACGGCGGCCATCACATGGTCGATGCTGGGCGAGTAGACCGCATCGGCGGGCATCGCCGTTAATGCCACATAGCCGTCTTCGGTCAGCTGCAAATGCCGGTCCGCCGGGGAAAGAATCACCTCGCCATGGCGCAGTACATGGCCCAGTTTGGCCGGCAGCACGCGAAATGCGCTGACCCGGTTGAGCTGTTCTGCCAGCAGCTGCACATGGTTGACGCCGATGTGCTGGGCCAATACGAAGGCGACCGGCAGATCGGCATCCACCGCGGTAAGGAAATCCCGCACCGCCTGCGGGCCACCCAGCGAGGCGCCCAGTACCCAGACGTTCTCCGCAGCGCCGCAAGGCCGGGAAACTTCGCGTGGCGGCGCAGCCACATCGGCGAGTGGTGCGGGCTCCTCAGTCACGTTCGGCATGGGCGGCGGCGCGGCCGTGCGCACCATTTCGATCAGTTTCAGTGCCAGGCGCTCTGCCCACTGGCTGTTGGCGCGACCACCGCCGGGGCTACTGTCGTTGAACATGATTGGCAGCGTGCTGTGCTCCAGCAGGCCGTCGATGAGTTCGATCTCCGACTCGATTTCCTCGCTTAAGTCCACCAGCAGCACATCCGCCGACAGCTTTTCTACGGCCTGCAGCGAAGCTGCATCCAGACCGCCGCTGTGCACCACCCTCAGTCCGGCCGTTTTCAGTAACGCCCGCAGGTGCGTGGCGTGCTCGGTGCTGGCGGCGAGTATCGCGACACGGGCGGGCAGTGCATCCATCACGGTGACCATTTGTTGTCCGTGGCAGATCAGGCCGTTGCGCCCACCAGCGTGCGGATATTGTCGATCAGTTCGGCCTCCTGATAGGGCTTGCCCATGTATTCGTTGACGCCGATGTTCATGGCTCGTTGGCGATGTTTCTCGCCGGTGCGAGAGGTAATCATGATGATCGGCACCTGCCGCAGACGCTCGTCATTGCGCATGGTCGTCGCCAGTTCATAGCCGTCCATGCGCGGCATTTCTACATCCAGCAGCATGATGTCGGGCACCTGCTCCAGCATCACGGTCAGCGCATCGACACCGTCCTTGGCGGTGATGACATCGAAATCATAACGCGACAACAGGCGCTCCGTGACCTTGCGCACAGTAATGGAATCGTCCACCACCATCACGGTCAGACGTTGTTCCTCGATCTGTTCTTCCTCAGCGGCCATTGGCAGCAGTGGCTCGGCCGTGCCGTGCTGCTGGGCCAGGATCGAGCGCACCAGATTGCCGACGTCGAGGATCAGTGCCACTTCACCATCGGGTAGAATCGTCGCCCCGGAAAGCACATTCACGGTGCTCAGCTGCGGTCCCACGGACTTGATGACGATCTCCTGCCGACCCAGCAGGGCATCCACCTGTAGCGCCACGCGGTGATCACCGCTGCGCAGCAGCAACAGGGGAATGCGCTGCTTGGTCTCCGGCAGGATCGGCGGCACGCCGGTCAGCACCTTGCCCAGGCTCAGGTACTGGTAACGGTTGCCGGCATAGTCGAAGTGGCTTTCCGCGCCTGTCAACAACGGCTCCAGCTCGTCGTGGCTGACGCGGATTACGTGTTCCACATTGGGCAACTGAATGGCATAGGTTGCTTCGCTAACCTGCACCATCAGTGCCTGGTTGACCAGCACCGTGAGCGGCAGGCGGATCAGGAAACTGGTGCCCTTACTGGGCTCGGTATCGATATGCAGGGTGCCGCCGAGCTGCTTGATTTCGGTATTCACCACATCCATGCCCACGCCGCGACCGGATATCTGCGTGACTTCCTTGGCGGTGGAAAAACCGGATTCGAGGATGAAGGTCATCAGCTCACGGTCGCTGAGGTCGGCATCGGGCAGCAGACGCCCCTTTTCGATGGCTTTTTTGCGCAGGGCGATGATGTCGAGACCACGGCCATCATCGTCCACCTTCAGCACTACTTCAGAGCCCTGATGGTCGAGATCGATATGGATAGTGCCGGTGGCCGGCTTGCCGGTGGCCTTGCGTTCCGCCAACGGCTCGATGCCGTGATCAACGGCGTTGCGCAGGATGTGCTCCAGTGCCGGCACCAAGCGGTTCAGCTGGCTGCGATCCAGCTCACCCTCGGCCCCACTGACTTTTAGCTTCACCTGTTTGTCCGTTTCCACCGCCGTCTGCCGCACGATGCGGCGCAGGCGCGGTAAAATGCTGGAGAAGGCCACCATGCGAGTGTGCATCAGGCCTTCCTGCAGCTCGCTGGTGATGCGCTGCTGTTGCAATAGCAGGGTATCGGTATCGCCGGACAGCTCTTCCAGCAGATCCTGAATACTGGTCAGATCGCCGAGACTCTCGACCATGCCGCGTGACAGCTGCTGCATGGTGGAAAAACGATCCAGTTCCAGCGGGTCGAAGTCCTCGGCATGTCCGTCGCCACTGGTGTCGTGGCGGTACATGATCTGCGTTTCGGTCTCGATCTCGAACTTGCGTAGCTGCTCGCGCAAACGACTCACCGTCTGATCCAACTCCGCCAGATTGAAGCGCCAGGCGGTCAGCTGCTGGCCGATTCGGGCGCTGTAGATATTGATCTCGCCGGAAAAATTCACCAGATCATTGAGCAGGTCGGCACGCACCCGCACCTGCTCCTCAGCGGCCACTGGCGCCGCCTTGTCCGCGAGTCCCACGTTCTGCAGGTCAAGCGCGGCAATCTCTTCAATCTCGTCTCCGACCAGTGACGCATCGCCAGCGGTTTCCTCACCAGCCGCCTCTATTGATACGGGCTCGGCCACTGCTGGCGTAGGTGCAGACTTCGCCGCCGGCTCTGCCTCACCGCGAATTGCGGCTTCAATCTCTGCCACCAGCTGTGTGGCTGGCGGCACCGTGTGCAGCTGGTGAGCCAATTCCAGGCCTTCGCTGAGCCAGTCGTGACAGCTCTGCAGAAGGGCCGGAAAACGTGCCTCGGGGGCGATCAGGCCATCGGCCATGCGCTCCAACAGGGACTCGACCACGTGGGCCAGATCACCGATGGCGGTCACATTGGCCATGCGCGCCCCCCCCTTGAGGGTGTGCAGGGCGCGCTGCAGCTCGGCCACATGTTCGAGGCTTTGGTAGTCCTGGCTCCACTGATCGAGGATTTTCTCCACGGCTTCCTGAATTTCCTCCGCCTCTTCGAGGAAAATCTCCAGCAGCTCTGTATCGTAATCCGTGTCAACCGTTGCGGCTGCCTCCACGACCGATGCCGCGGTGAACATGGGCGCCAGCTCGATCTGTTCTTCTTCATGGGCTTTGGCATCGGCCTCGACCGGCCCTGTCTCAGGCTCGTTGATATCGGTCTGTGGCACAGCCTTCCCGGCGAATTCACCTTCTGACTCAGCAGGTTCCGCTTCCGCCGGCCACTCGGCCAGATGCGCCAGACATTCGTCAGCCGGTGCCAGCTCCTCACCGCGGCGCACCTGCTCGACTGCCTGTTGCAGCCAGTCGAGGCAATCCTGGATCAGTGGCGGTAAATCTGCATCGGCTTCACGGCGGGCTTCGGTAATCCCTTCCAGCAACGCCTCCATTTCATGGGTAAGATCGCCGATGGGCTGGATGTTCGCCAGCCATGCACTGCCCTTGAGCGTATGCAGGGCACGCTGCAGTTCGTGTAGCAGTTCGGGGTTGTTCAGGTCGGAAGGCCAGCGTTGCAGCAGTTCATCGCTTGCCGTGAGGATTTCAGCGGCCTCATCAAGGAACACCTCCAGCAGCTCCTGATCCTCTTCAGACGGCTCCATAGCCGGTGGCGTTGCCGCCTGTATGGGCTCTGCGGCCACCACCGGTTCGGCCTCCGCGACAGGCATTGCCAGCGCCTGCTCGTGCATCTGCGCAATGCGTGCCAGCAGCTCGGTGTTATCCTGTTGCGGGGGATTGGGCAGATCGAAAACGCTCAGCGCATCGGCCAGCCTGTCGGTGAATTCCTCCAGTGCCGCGAGGCCGGCATGATCGAAGGGAATGTCCCGCTCCAGCAGGGTACGGACACAGCGATCCATGGGCTCGCTGAGCATGGCGATGGAAGGCACATTGGCCATTCGTGCGCTGCCGTGCAGGGTATGCAGGACGCGATGCAAGCCCTCGGTCACCGGGAAGGGACCGACGGCGCTGTGATCGGTGATGAATTCCCGCAGGGCCTCAAGGTGGGTTTCCGCTTCCTTGCGGAAGACGTCGGCCAGCACCGGATCGAAGGCCGGCTCTTGCTCGGTCTGCGGGGGTTCGGGTGTGGCCTCGAACGCTTCCGTTTCGTCGACGGAAATTTCCACGCTGCCGATATCGAAGGTGGCTTCAGGCTCGGCGAAAGGCTCCCTCGTAAAGGCGCTTTCTTCGACTGCGGTGGGTTCTTCTAATTCGTGAGATGCTGCCTCCAATGCTTCTGTGAAGGGCTCTAGATCCGCTGAAGGCTCTAGATCCGCCGCTGGCTCCATTCCCACCAGCAGCTCGTCATCAATCTCTGCCGCTTCCTCGCGGGCGGTAAGCCCTTCGTCTTCTGCGGGCTCTTCAGTGGCCAAAGGCTCTTCGCCGACCGAGGATTTCTCGAGAGAGGGTTCGCCTGCCGCCAACGACGTTGACAGATCTTCGGGAGGTTCCTCTGTGACTTCGGGCTCAAGCGCCGCTTCAGGTTCGGCGGCTGTCTCGTCGGAGACGGCGCTCACCTCTGTCACCGGGGCCTCAGCGGCCGCGTCCGGCAGATCGGCCAGAGACACTTCGCCACCCTCGGCCAGGGTGTTGGCCAGCGCCATCATGTGCTTCACCGGTGGGCGCTGTTCGGCCTCTCCCTTGAGATGGGCCAGCAGGCCCTGCAGCACAGGCTCTGACAGTTCCAGCAGCCGGAACAGGGCAGGTGTAGGCTCGAGCTTGCCTTCCTTCACCCGGTTGAGCATGCCTTCAAAGGCCCAGGCATATTCGCCGGTCACCATCGCGCCGGCAAGACGGCCACTGCCTTTCAGGGTGTGATAGGAGCGTCGCAGGGTTTCCAGGGGCTTGTGGTCTTCGGGGTCTGCCCGCCAAGCGTGCAGACAGTCGGTCATGGTGCCCAGTACCTCGTCCGCTTCTTCGAGGAAGATTTCGAGGATCTCTTCGTCGACGTCCGCTTCGAAGTCGGCAGCGAATTCCTCATCGGTGCCTTCGAGTTCAGTTGCCGTGGGCGTCTCGTCGACGGCGCTTTCCGCAATTGTTTCTGTTGCTGCTGTGTCATCGCTGACGACATCGAGATCCGCCGTTTCGGCGGGTTTGGCTTCAACATCCTGCCGTAGGGGTTGTTCGCTCTCGGCCCCGCTGCCTTCGCTCAGACCGACGTCGAACTGGGCATCGAGATCAAGGAACGTGGCATGTGCCTCGCCGTCAGTGTCGGGCTTTCCCGGCATGACGACATCGGCCCCCTGCGTCGAGGACAGGGGATAGCCCAGTTCTTCGACGCTGAGTTCAGCCACCGCAAGGATGGTTTCCGGGTGGGCGCGGGCCTCTTCAATGGCCTCAAGGTAGTATTCGATGCTGGTGATGACGTCGGCCAAGGCGTCCAGCGCAATGGAGTCCGGCACCTGCTGCCGCCCCAGCACGTCGTCACGCACGTATTTGACGGCCGAGTCCAACAGCTCGGCGGCCCGCTGAAAGTTCAGTACGGCCAGGGCGCCCTTGACCTGCGCCAGCTTGGCCGGCACGTCTTCGATGGGCCCAAAAGAACTGCTGTCCACGGCGAAGGTGTTGAGGCCTTCCTTGATATCGGTGAGCAGCTCGCGGGATTCGTTGATTACCAGATTGACGATCTGCGCCTGTTCGCCAGCCGGCATCAGCACCGGCGACTCCTCTTCGTCAGCCAGGCCGGAACCCGGTGCATCCGCTACTTCGTGACCAGCGGGCGTGGTATCGGGGTTTTCCAGCGAGGCCTCGACATAGAGCAGCGCACTGGCCATGTCCATCAACAGATTGTCGTCGGGGGTCTCGTCGGCCTCGACAAAGGCATCGATGTGTCCGGCCTGCTGCTGAATGACCCTGCGCAGTTTTCCCAGTCCCAGCATCGCCAGGGTATCGGCAATGCGACGCAGGCTGTCGCCCAGAGGCATCAGCGTGGCGACGTCACGCTCGCTGTTGCGAACGAAGATATCCAGCTGATCCTTGACCGCCAGCAGGTCTTCCTTGATCACCGCCGAGACGCTGTCCATGAGGTCGGCGCTTGATCCCTTGAGGTTGTCCATTGCCTCTTCCAGCGCGCCACTGTAGGGCAATAGCTGCTCAAGTTGGAAGGCCTGTTTCAGGCCGCTGACACGCGGGCCGCTGGACTGGGCCGTGCCGGCATAATAGAGGCAGTTCTTCAGCAGTTCGGTGGGCGGGGCGTGCTCAAACACGGCCTCGCCATCGCTGATCAGTCGCTTGATCTCCTGGTCGACGTGGCCCATGAGCAATTTGACCGAGGTGCCGGTTTCCAGTCCGCCGTCGATCAATGCTTCGACCACACCGCCGGCAACCCACCACAGGCGGCGGGCGGCATCGGTCTGCGAGGCATTTTGCAGCTCGCGCAATACGGCGGTGAGTTTTTTCAGGCTGCCGATGGCATCCCGATCACGGTACCAGCCGAGCAGGGAGACCTGGAATAGCGGGCGCAGTTTGCGTGCGTAGGCCTGGATGTCCGGGTAGGTTTTGCCCGGCGGCAGCTGGGGCTGTGGCGGGGCGACGCTGAGATTCGGTGCGAAGAAGGCATTTTCGCTGAGCAGATTTTCGCCGCGCGCGGCGCGCAGATCGTTGAGCAGGGGCAGCAACACCACCGGCATGTCCATTTGCCCGTGCTCCAGCCCTTCGAGGTAGGACGGCAGCTGCAGGATGGCGCGCATCAGTACGTCGTAGGCATCCTCTTTCTGGCCAATCTCACCAGTGAGCAGGGCATTGACGACCTTTTCCATCTCTTCGGCCAGCAGCGCGCCGCCGTAGATCTCCACCATCTGCAGGGTGCCATAGATCTGGTGCAGATAGGTGGCGCAGAAACGCATCTGGGTGGCATCACCCGGGTTTTCGACGAAGGTTTCCAGGGCTTGGCGCGTCTGGTTCAGGCTTTCCTGAATTTCGTCCTTGACCCATTTCAGGGTGGTGTAATCGAGTTCCTCGCCCATGTCTTTCTGCGCGCCTTTTCCAATGCTATTGGTGTTGGAATGCCAGCGTATTGGCATAGGGAAAACGTTTCATGTGCGGGTGCTTCCAGTTGAGAAGCTCCCCCACACCCAGAATCAGCATGCCATCGGGCAGCAAATGATCGGCCAGGGTATTGGCAATCTGTATGCGCTGCTCGCGGTCGAAGTAGATCAGCAGGTTCAGGCACAGAATGATGTTCATCTTGCCTATCGGCGCGTCGTCCACCTGCAGAATGTTCAGGTGGTTGAAGCAGATCCGCTTACGCAGCTCTTCGCTGACTTGAAACCGGCCGGTGTCGGTTTCGGTAAAATAATTTCTCAGCCATCGCGGTTCGATCTCACGCACCTTCTGGTGGCTGTACGAGCCCATACGCCCAGTGGCCAGCGCCGCTCGGCTGATGTCGCTCGCCATCATGCCCAGAAAATAGGGCGCATCCAGTTGGCGCATGCGATCATCGATGGCCATTGCCACGCTGTAAGGTTCTTCGCCGGTGGAGCAACCCACGCTCCAGACATCGATGCTCAGGGGCTCTGTCGGACAATCCGCCGAATCCGCGGGCAGGCAATGCTGGATGATCAGTGCCAGCACGCTCTCGTGGCGTAGAAAGCGGGTCTCGTGCACCGTGAGGTGGTGTACCAGATGCCCCCATTCCACCATCCCTTCGCGGCCGGAGGTCACATAGTCGTAATAAGTCTGAAAGTCCGCGATACCCAGCTCACGCATGCGCATACCCAGATTGGTCACCAGGAAGGACATGCGATTGTCCGGCAGGCGCATGCCCGTGCGCTGCTTCAGCAGCGCCGCCCATTGTTCGAACTGCCCCGGCTCCATTTCCGGCAGCGGCTTGATGAACTGTTCATCAAGGCCGGGAAGTCGCTCCACAGTGGCTTTCATTGGCAGCATTTCAATGGCCCATCAATATTAACTTGATGGACCACATCGCTCCCGGGCAGTGACAGATTCACGGCACATGGATCGGCCACTGACTTATTCCGGCAGCTTGAAGCCGGCAACGGACTTGCGCAGCTCGTTGGAGAGATCCGCCAGATTGCCGATTGAGGCGGAGGTCTCGTTGGTGCCGGCCGAGGTCTGTGTGGTGACCTCCTGGATCACGTTCATGCTTTCGGAAATACTCGAAGCGGCGATGGCCTGCTGTCTTGCCGACTCGGAAATGGACTGCGTGAGCTCCGCCAGTTCCTTCGATACCGTTTCGATCTCGCCCAGTGCCTCACCTGCATTGACGGCCAGATTGGCACCTTCCACCACCTGGGTGGTGGACTGCTCCATGGAGGCCACGGCCTCGTTGGTGTCGGACTGGATGGTCTTCACCAGCGCCTCGATCTGGCGGGTGGCGTCAGTGGATTTTTCCGCCAGTCGCTGTACTTCGTCCGCAACCACCGCGAAACCACGGCCCGATTCACCGGCCATGGCGGCCTGGATGGCGGCATTCAGGGCCAGGATGTTGGTCTGGTCGGCAATGTCATTGATCAACTCCACCATGTCGCCGATTTCCTGCGAGCTTTCACCCAGTCGCTTGATGCGCTTGGAGGTTTCCTGAATCTGCTCGCGGATGGTGTCCATGCCACGAATGGTGTCCTGTGCCGCGGTGGCGCCCTTCTTGGCGATATCCAGCGAGATGCCGGCCACATCGGAGGAGGCATTGGCATTACTGGACACGGTATCGATGGAAATGGCCATCTGGTTGATGGCCGCCGAGGCGGCGGTGATCTGCTCGGCCTGGTGGTCACTGGCCTCGGCCAAGTGCATGGCGGTGGCCTGCGTTTCCTGTGCCGCCGAGGACACCTGCACGGTGGTCTCGTTAATGGTGGAGACCAGTCGGCGCAGTTGGTCGATGGTGTAGTTGATCGCGTCGGCGATGGCGCCGGTAATGTCTTCCGTCACCGTCGCCTGGGCGGTGAGGTCACCGTTGGCCAGATCACCGATTTCATCCAGCAGACGCATGATGGCGTCCTGGTTGCGGCGATTCTGTGCCGCCGTTTCGGCCAGGCGATTACGGGTATCCCTCACGATCTTGAAGCCAAGGACGATCAGCAGTAACAGGGCGACGGCACCCATCAGGCTGCCGGTGGTGGCGTTGATGGCACGGGTATCACCCAGCGAGGTGTAGGCCTGCATCAGATCCGTGGTGCGGGCCAGCAGGATTTCACTCTGCTCGACCAGGGTGTTGGAGGCCTGCTGGGCCTCGAACAGGGTGGGTGTCTGTTCCAGAATACGGCCCACCAGTTCATGCACCGTCTCAAATGAGTCGGCCACCTCGGCCAGCTTGTCGCGGGCGTCCGGGTCACGCACGCGTTTGATGTTCATCTTGCGATTGCCGTTCAGCATGGCATCCAGCACGCGGCCGAAGAGGGCGGCATCGCGGCCGAAACGCTCCGCCGAGGCCGCCGCATCCTCACCACCGGCGAGGATGCGGTTGGCGTTAACGGCGATACGCGGCACCAGCATCAGCTGGCGGCTGGCGATGTAGACCTGACTGGCGCTGGCGCCCGACTCGATCATGGTGCTGACCACCTCATCCGACAGGGCCAGCAGGCTGGGCATGGTGTCGTTGATGGCGCCGACGAACTCGCTCAGCATGCGGATGGTGCCCTCGGCCTTCAGAATCACGTCGGCATTACTGCCGATGGTCGTCCACAGGGATTCCACCGCGGCCAGACTGTCTTCAACGGCTGCCGGGCTGGGAGGCAGGCCGGTTTGTGGATTGCCGTTGCGCAAAATCTGCAGATTATCGGCGAAGTCTTCACGATTCTGCCGCAGCAGCGTAAAGGCGGCCACGTTGGTGGCGCTGGCCGACTCCACGGCGTTCTTTACGATACTCTGCGAGAGTACACGCTCCTCGCCTGACAGACTGATGTATTCCTTGTCGTAGGTCACCTGTCTTTCGACGTAGATGAAAGAGGCCACCGCCGCCAGAAAGAATATCAACAGCAGGATGCCGATACTCATCAACCCCCTGTCAAAGGCGAATTTGGTGTTGGATGCTTGTCTCATGGGTTTCGGCTCCTAGCCCTTGATAGTTTTTGTTTGCATCAGGTCCGCCGGATCACGGCAGTACCCAGGTGATAGCACTGGTTTGTATTGTTCGGCACCGGCACAACCTTAGACGGCCACTTGCAGGAACTGCGGATCTTCCGCCAGGGTTGCCATGTTGAAGACGTACCAGGTCTGGTCTGACTGAAAAAAGGCCCCCTGAATATATGGCTTCACCGCCTCGTTCAGTTTTTTCACCCGGGTGACGGCCTCTTTCGGGTCAAAATGCTTAAGTCCCAGGACTTCATCCACCAGCAGGCCGACGCTCAGGTTTTCTTGCTGGATCACCATGATGCGTGAATGCGCATCATGGCTGATGGCCGACTGCCCCAGATAACCGCGCAGATCCATCACCGGCAGCAGGGTGCCGCGAATATTTGCCAGCCCCTTCACCCAGCCCAGGGTACCCGGCACCAGGGTCAGCTTGGGGTAATGAAGGATTTCATTCACCTGCGTCAACGGTGCCACCAAGGTAATGTCACCGATGCGGAAGCCAATACCATGCCAGAGCACGCGGGTTTCGGCACGCTGCGGAAGGCCATGCGTATTCTGCAGGCTGCGTTGTTCGATATCCTGCAACAGCGCCAACGGATGTTTACGATGATTCAAGCCGGTGTCCTGTCTTTTACTGGCTGTCCAACAGGGAATTGATGGTGGATATCAATACCTTTTCCTGTGGAGGTTTGGTGACATAGCCCTTTGCCCCTTGGCGCAGGCCCCACATCTTGTCCGTCTCCTGATCCTTGGTACTGACAATAATGATGGGAATATCGCCGGTCTCGGCATCATTGGAAATCTGCCGTGCCGCCTGAAAGCCGTTCATGCCCGGCATCACCACATCCATCAAAATCAGATCCGGCTTGTCGGCCCTGGCCCTCTCGATCCCGTCCTCGCCATTGCTGGCGGAAATTACCGAGAACCCGTGTTTTTCCAGCATTGTGGTCAATACATGCAGCTCGGTAGGTGAGTCATCGACAATCAAGATGTTTGCCATGGGTTAGGTCTCCAGATATTTCCCGTATTATTTTTTGCAAAAGAATCTGCGCGGACAGGTCTTACAGCGTCGCTGCCAGATGCTCCCTGATGGCGTTCAGCAGCTCGTCTTTGGTGAAAGGTTTGGTCAGGTAGCGATCAGAACCCACGATACGGCCACGCGCACGATCGAACAGACCATCCTTGCTGGTCAACAAAATGACCGGGGTATCCCTGTAAGTGGGATTCTTCTTGATCAGCGCACAGGTCTGATAGCCGTCCAGTCGTGGCATCATGATATCCACGAAGATGAGATCCGGGCTCTGGTCGGTAATCTTTGCCAGCGCCTCAAAGCCATCGGTGGCGGTCACCACCTCACATCCGGCCTTTTTCAACAGCGTCTCCGCGGTACGGCGTATGGTCTTGCTATCATCAATGACCATCACCTTGACGCCATCAAGGCTGGCTTCCGGAGTATCGTTCGCCACCGCTACACCTCTTTTCAATTCCGTTTAACGACCATAATGGGTGAATACCCAACGGCGCGGCACACGCCAAATCCACCCTTTTGGGGAAGATGATTTCCTACCCGGGAAATCTCCTCCCTGCTTATCATTCTGGACACTATTTTCAGGTGGACAGCTATAAAGACAAAGACTGGCGCCGCAAACAGGGCTGTTGGATCAACAGCACCGCCCTGTGTATTTATCACATTATTCAAGTACAATCCATAAATGCCTGCCACTCAATAGCTTGGCCCTTTAACCGGCCATCCGTGCTCACTATCGGCCCGCGGACGGGATACTTAAAGGCCCCTGAAATCTTTATTACACCAAACACCGAGCGCGAATCATACGCGTTTTCAAAATATATCCAAATCCAGTTACCCAGGAACCCCTGACCGCCATGACCAGACTCGGTGTTGTGATGGATCCCATCGATTCCATCAAGAGCAAAAAAGACAGCAGCTTCGCCATGCTGCTGGCGGCGCAGGCGCGCGGCTGGTCACTGCACTATATGCAGCCGGCCGACCTTTGGCTACGCGACGGCCGCAGCTACGCCCGCCACCGGCTGCTGGCGGTGCGCGACGATCCCGCCGACTGGTTCAACCTCGGCGAGGGCGAAGATACCCCGCTGGCGGAGCTGGACGTGGTGTTGATGCGCCAGGACCCGCCCTTCGATACCGAATACCTCTACACCACCCACCTGCTGAGCCTGGCGGAAGACGAGGGCTGTCTGATGGTGAACCGCCCCCAGGCCCTGCGCGAGGCCAACGAAAAGCTCGCCACCGCCTGGTTCCCGCAGTGCTGCGCGCCCAGTCTGGTGAGCCGTGACCAGGGCCGCCTGCGCGGCTTCCTGGCCGAGCAGGGCGACATCATCCTCAAGCCCCTGGATGCCATGGGCGGCGCCTCCATCTTCCGTGTCCGCGCAGGCGACCCCAACACCAACGTCATCCTCGAGACCCTCACCGACCACGGCCGCCGTCTGGCCATGGCGCAGCGTTTTATTCCCGAGATCCGCGACGGCGACAAGCGTATCCTGCTCATCGACGGCGAACCCGTGCCCTACGCCCTGGCGCGGGTGCCCGCCGAGGGCGAGAACCGCGGCAATCTGGCGGTGGGCGGGCGCGGCGTGGGCGTGGAACTCTCCGAGCGCGACCGCTGGATCTGCGCCCAGGTGGCGCCGCGCCTGCGCGAGATGGGCTTGCTGTTCGTCGGCCTGGACGTGATTGGCGACTACCTCACCGAGGTCAACGTCACCAGCCCCACCTGTATCCGCGAGCTGGATGCCCTCTACGGCCTGGACATCGCCGGCGACCTGATGGACGTGATCGCTGCGCGTCTTGCAAGCAAAGCACTCATATGAAACGCAGCCTGCCCCTCGCGGCCCTGCTGGTTGTCACCCTGCTCACCGCCTGCACCCCGCGTCCGCCGGTCTATCAGGAACAGCTGCTCACCTTCGGTACAATGGTCGACGTCACCCTGTGGAACGTGGACGAGGTCCGTGGCCGCCAGGCGGTGGCCACTCTGGCGCGTGATTTCGAGTACATGCATGACGCTTGGCATGCCTGGCATCGTGGGCCGCTGGGGCGCGTCAACCAACTGCTGCCGACGGGTGAATTCTTCAGCTGCCCGCCCTCCATCGTACCCCTGATCAGGCGCAGCAGCGAGCTGTCCGAGGCCAGTGGCGGCCTGTTCAATCCCGCCATCGGCCAGCTCATCAGGCTGTGGGGCTTCGCCAGCGATGAGGCCCCCAAGGGGCCGCCGCCCGTACCCGAGGCCATCCGCGCCCTGCTGGCACAGAACCCGCAGATGTCCGATCTGCAGCTGGACGGCATCCAGCTGCGTAGCCGCAACCCGGCGGTGCGCCTCGACTTCGGCGCCTTCGCCAAGGGCTACGCCATCGATCGGGCCATCGAACAATTGCGCGAACTGGGTATCGATAACGCCATCGTCAATGCCGGCGGCGACCTGCGTGCCATCGGCCGCCACGGCGAGCGTCCCTGGCGCATCGGCATCCGCCACCCGCGCCAGCCCGGCATGCTTGCCTCGGTGGACGTCGAAGGCGACGAAAGTGTCTTCACTTCCGGCGATTACGAACGCTATTTCGACTATGACGGCAAACGCTACCAGCACATCATCGACCCGCGCAGCGGCTACCCCGCCGAGGGGCTCAGCTCGGTGACCGTGTTTGCTCCTCGGGCCGACGTGGCCGATGCCGCCGCCACCGCCATCACCGTGGCCGGGCCGGATTCCGCCGCCTGGTTGCCGGTAGCGCGCGCCCTGGGCGTGACCGGTGTGATGCTGGTGGACACGGAGGGCCGGGTGCAGATGACACCGTCGCTGCGCGAGCGCATCTATTTCGACGTCGAGCCCAGACCGGATGTTCGCTTTAGTGAGCCGCTGTAAACCCATGAGTCACTGGTTAACAAAAGGCGACTGGCTGGTGCTCACCGCCGCCCTGTTATTGATACCCGGCCTCTACGCCGCCTATTGGCACGGCGGCGGGCAGGGACTGGAGGCGCGCGTGTGGGTGGACGGCAAACCCTGGGCGCGCCTCGACCTGTTCCACGTCCAGCACCTCGACGTGCCGGGTGTGCTGGGCGTCAGTCACCTTGAAATCGGCAACGGTCAGGTACGCTTCACCGATTCCCCCTGCCTGAACCGCCAATGCATCCACACGGGCTGGCTCAGCGAGGGCGGTGATGTGGCCGCCTGCCTGCCCAACCGCGTCAGCGTGCAGATCATGGCCGATGATCCGCGTTTTGACAGCATTAATTTTTAGGCTTGAGGCATGAGACTTGAGGCTGGAGGAGGGGGTGTTATTGAGTCCGTAGGTTGGGGTGAGGTACGAACCCCAACGGTCGCGAACGTTGGGCCGGAGGCTGCAGCCTCAAGTCTCATGCCTCCAGCCTCCAGCCTCAGGTCTCCAGCCTGATGACCCAACTCATCCAAACCACCCGCGACGACCACCTCATCGCCTGGTTCACCGCCCTGGCGATCACCATCCACATCGCCGAGAGCGCCCTGCCCAGTCCCCTGCCGGGGGTAAAGCCCGGACTGGCCAATGTGGTCACCCTGATCGTGCTGTGCCGCTATGGCTGGCGTATGGCGGTGTGGGTGGCGCTGTTGCGGGTACTGATCGGCAGTGTGCTGCTGGGCACCTTTCTCTCGCCCACCTTTTTTCTCTCTCTCAGCGGTGCTCTGGCCGGTGTCGCCGCACTCGGGTTGGGCTGGGCCGTATCACGCGCCGTACCGGGCTGGGCATTGGGGCCATTAGGCTTTGGCCTGCTGGCCGCCCTGGCGCACATGACGGGGCAGTTCTGGGCCGCCTATGCCCTGTTTATCCCGCATCCGGCGTTGCTGCACCTGTTTCCAGTGCTAATGACACTGGCGGCAGTGCTGGGTATCGTCAGTGGTGTATTGACCCGCAGTGTGCTGGCGCGGTTGAATAGCAGCCCGTCCGACGCAATCAATTAAGAAGTAGTCATGGCAACCCTCCGCGCAACCCGTCCGCAAGTCACCAGTACAGACCGCCTGAGTCTGACGGTGGTGCTCGCCTTGATTCTGCACGGACTGATCATCCTTGGCATCAGTTTCAGCGGCGAAGACCGCACCAAGCCACCGGAAAAACTGCCGGGCCTTGAGGTCACCCTGGTGCAGAGCCGCGCCGATGAAGAGCCGGAAGACGCCGACTTCCTTGCCCAGGCCAACCAGGAGGGGGGCGGCAATAGCGAGGAGCGGGTGCGACCCTCTACCCCCGTCGCCCCCGTAGTGCCTACCGGCAAGGCCGGCGAGGTACGTGAATTCGTGCCGCAGACACAGATGCCCTCGGCGCCCGAGCAACAGCGCCGTGAGCTGCTCACCGCCGACGTCTCCGAACGCACCCTGTCCGCCGGCATCAATAGTCCGCAGGTCGAGGAAAGACAGCTCAACGCTGCCCAGCTCATGTCGCGCAGCAAGGAGATTGCCCGCCTGTCGGCGGAAATCGACCAGAGTCGCAAGATGTTCTCCCATCGGCCAAAAAAGAAGTACATCTCCTCGCGCACCAAGGAATACCGCTTCGCCAGCTACGAAGAGGCCTGGCGCGCCAAGGTGGAGCGCATCGGCAACCTCAACTTCCCCGACGAGGCCAAGCGCAACAAACTCTCCGGCCATCTGCGCCTGGCGGTAACCATCAACGCCGACGGCTCAGTCAAGTCCATCGAGATCCGCAAGTCATCCGACCACAAAATTCTCGACGATGCCGCGGTACGCATCGTACGCCTCGCGGCCCCCTATGCACGCTTCCCCGAAGATATCCGCAAGGAATACGACCAACTGGTGATTACCCGCACCTGGCAGTTCGACGCCGGCAATCACCTTTCCACGCGCTGATTCAGCGGTTCACCACGGAGGCACGGAGAAAGGGATGTTTCCCGCCCCACCGTCGGCAAGGCATTCACCACCCTTTCAGCGAGACGGTGGTAAACTGTAAACTGCGGGAAATTGTTGGAATTGCGGGATGCGTCTATAGTTGCAGTTGACTCTGGGACTGACAGAAAAATTCAAGCGACAGGAGGAACGCGTCATGGTAGGGAAAATGCTCATTCTGTTTGCCGGTCTTGCCTTTTCCGGCATGGCATCGGCTGGGTTCTTCGACGGGATCAAGAAGAATCTTGAAATAGTCAACGAGACGCTAGATGACGTGAACCAGCAGGTCGACGACATCAGTCAGGAAGTTAATGACATCAACCAGCAGGTCGACGACCTGGATGCGGAATTCGACGAAATACAGACCCAGACGACGAGCCTTGGCAAGTCCCGCGGGAGCGGCGAAGCAGGCCGCCGGGCAGGCGCTGGCACGTCCTCCACGCTGGACGTCAGCCAGTTCACCCACGACG
>CAJVYS010000015.1 GCA_913009875.1 uncultured Gammaproteobacteria bacterium
AAGGGGAAGTAATGCGAGGTGAGCATAAAGAGGGAAGCGTATAAGACAAGTAAGAACAAATGCAGTGAGGAGAAAGATGGGGGTTTTTACTACAACAAATATGATTAGTTTTTATATTTTTTTTTTTCAAGCAGAAGACGGCATACGAGATATATCAGTGTGACTGGAGTTCAGACGTGTGCTCTTCCGATCTCCGAAATCGATCCTGCTGGCCAGACCCTGCCTCTTCGCCGAGTGGCTTTTCAGGCGACCCGGCCTCTGCGGCAATCTCTGTAGAGCCACCTTCGGTTTCATCAAGATCGACCTGAGGTACCGGCCGGGTCCAGCCATCATCGGGAACGGCACGATCCAGCGCACTGTCTTCGGGCACAGGGGCCTCGCCACCATCGCTGGCGGCATGGGCCGTTTCCGGCTCCATCAGCGACCGTTCGGCGCTGGCCAGTTCAAACACATCGGAGGCCGGATCCATTTCAGTTTTGGCGGTTTCACGGACAGCCTCGGCAGACTTCGACGATTCTTCGGCTGTGTGCCGGGCTTCTTCCTGCAGGGCTACAGCCAGTTTTTCGCTGCTGTCGTGAAGCTCGCCGGACTCCGGGGCTTCTGCCTCAGGGGACTCTGCCGAGGTATCCGAAACCACCCCCTGCGGCAATACCGTTTGCGCGGCAGATTCTTCCACATCAATGCCACCACCAGGCTGATCATCATGCAACAGATTTTCCGCCGGCCTTTCGACGGGCGGCGGCCGGCCAGAGACCTCCTGACCCAGTTCGTCGGTCACCTGATGAAGAATGGTGTTATTCACCTCATGCTTCTCCTCCAGGAAACTGAACAGCAGCACCCGGTCACAGAGCATGTTGATACGGCGCGGAATGCCCTCGGAATATTCATGAATGGTTTCGAAGGCCTGCTCGGTAAAGCTGGGATCATTCTGCCAGCCAACCTGCTTGAGGCGGCTCTCCACATAGCTACGGCATTCATCGGGGGCAAGGGCGCTGAGATGGTAATTGGCGATCACCCGCTGGCGCAGTTGCTCAAGATCCGGGTGTTCCAGCTTCTGCCTAAACTGGGGCTGGCCCAACAGAAAGGTTTGCAGCAGGGCCCTGTCGCCCACTTGCAGATTGGACAGCATGCGCAGCTCTTCCAGGGAGCGAGCGGGCAGATTCTGGGCCTCGTCAACCACCAACAGGGCCCGCTTGCGCTCCCGCGCACGGGCCAGCAGGAAGGCCTCCAGGGTCTTCAGCAGAGCGGCCTTGTCCATGCCCTCATAGCGCAGGCCGAAGGATGCGGAAACCATGCGCAGCATTTCGTCCGCTTCCAGCTGGGTGGTGGTGAGATGCGCGACGACCAGGTGCTGCTGATCCATTTCTTTCAGCAGTATCTGCGCCAGAGTGGTCTTGCCGGTACCGGGATCGCCGGTGATCACCACAAAGCCTTCGCCCTGACTGAGCCCATAACGTAAATAGGCCAGGGCGCGCTTGTGGCCACGGCTGGGGTAAAAAAAGCCCGAATCGGGACTCAGGCGGAAAGGCTTGGCGCGCAGTTTGTAGAATGATTCATACATACGAAATTCCCTTCATCAACTCTACCGTTCAACTCTACCGTTGAATTTCCACGTTATCGGACGGAGACCAGCGGACTCCAGCTCACCTGGAGGGGGACAGGCGCCCACCGTCCTGAGTACTGGATGCTAATAATTTTACCATCTACCACAACTTTTTAAAGGAAATACTTCATATGTAACCTGATATTCATGCGGGAAAATTACCACTCCGCCCATCAGCTGTTTGACGCTGGGAACGGAGGCCCACTAGACTGCGCGCAGCAACGGCAACTCGGAGAACCTCTGCCATGGAAAATAGGAAGACCGTGCTCGTCACGGGCGGCGCCGGCTATATCGGCAGTCACGTGGTCAGACAATTGGGCGAGGCCGGGGAGCGGATCGTCATCCTCGACAACCTCTCTACCGGCTTTAAAGATTCCGTCCTGCATGGCGACCTGGTGATCGGCAACACCGGCGATCAGGCCCTGGTCGGCCAATTGCTGCGCGATTATGACGTCGGCTCGGTACTGCACTTCGCGGCCCACACCATCGTCCCTGAGTCCGTCTCCAACCCGTTGAAATACTACGGAAACAACACCTGTAGCTCGCGAAATCTGCTGGCCTGCTGCGAACAAGCCGGCGTCGAGCACGTCATCTTTTCCTCGACTGCCGCCGTGTACGGCATCCCCGAGACCGACATCGCCCGCGAAGACACACCCACCGCGCCCATCAATGCCTATGGCACCTCCAAGCTGATGACCGAATGGATGCTGCGTGATCTCTCCCAGGCCTCCAGTCTCCGCCATGTGGTGCTGCGCTACTTCAACGTCGCCGGCTCCGACCCGCAGACACGTATTGGCCAATCCACCGAAAAAGCCACCCTGCTGATTAAGGTGGCCTGCGAGGCCGCCGTCGGCAAACGTGACAAGATCTGCATCTTCGGCACCGACTACCCGACCCCGGACGGCACCGGCATCCGCGACTATATTCACGTCGAGGACCTGGCCAGCGCCCATCTCAAGGCCCTCGACTACCTGCGCAAGGGCGGCGAGTCCACCACCCTGAACTGCGGCTACGGCCACGGCTACAGCGTGCGCGAGGTGCTGGATGCCGTGCAGCGCGTCAATGGCGAGCCGCTAGACATCGTCGAAGAGCCGCGCCGCGCCGGTGATCCGCCGCTGCTGGTGGCCGGCGTCGAGCGCATCCATGAAACCCTGGACTGGACGCCGCAGTACGACGACCTCGACTTCATCGTCAAGACCTCGCTGGACTGGGAGCGCAAGCTGCTGGAACGGGAAAAGACCTAGAAAGTCACCAATCACGTCATTCTGGCGAAGGCCAGAATCCAGCACTATCCAATTTTACTGGACTCCTGCATCCGCCGGAGTGACGAAAAGCGCTTGTTCAAATAATCCCCAGGCTTGACGCAGAACAAGTATCACTCATCCTTCAGCGTCTCCAGCAGAGCCTTCAGGTGCTTGATGGGAATCGCATAGGAAATGCCGCTGGGTTTTTCCAGCACAGTCTCCTTCGATTCCTTGATGAACACCATGTTCAGCACCCCGATCACTTCGCCCGTCTTGGGCAAAAACATCGGACTGCCGCTATTACCGGGATAGGCGGTGGCATCGAGCTGAAAGATGTCGAAGGGATCGCGCATGCGCTTAATCATGCTGACGCTCAGCTGCCGCCCGGATCGCGCCGGCAACACGATGGGGGAAATTGTCGACACCAGTCCATGATGGGTGGCCGGATACAGGCCCAGCACCGCGCCAATGGGAAAGCCGGTGAAGGCGATGGACTCACCCTCGCGCACGCGGTCGGAATCCCCCAGCCTCAGCATCGGCAGTGGATCACCCTCGATCTTCAGGATCGCCAGATCATGTTTCAGATCCATCGCCACCTGCCGCGCACGCCGGCGCTGCGGATGCTTGCCGCGACCGGCAAACACGGCCAAATATTCCTTATTCTCCACCGCCAACACCTCCGGCACCACATGGGCATTGGTCGCCACCAGGGTGCCGTCACCAATGACAAAGCCCGTGCCCAGCAGCTTGGCCGGCGGACGCCGCGTCGCCTGCATCGTGCCCACCGCCACCACACCCGGCCGCACCAGGGCAACGGTCTCCGGCAGACCGGCCAGTACTGCACCCGTTGAAAACATCAGTGACGACAGGCCGACCATCAGGCAAAACAAGAATATCCGCATGATTCCCTCGACTGGCTAATTAGCAGTAGTCCGGATAGCAGGCAGAGGCAAACGATGCCATCTCTCACTGCTGTCGCAAACTTCATCCCAGCTTGAATTAATACCATTTATTTTTGCGAAACCGCACCGTTCCATTATAAGCACATCCCCCACAGATGCGCCCAAACGAAAATGCCTGCTACCATTCACTCATGATAGCCACAGACAAGTCCTACACCGACTTCCAGCTCAGCAACGAGATTATTTACCTCAACCAC
This sequence comes from uncultured Gammaproteobacteria bacterium, assembly GCA_913009875.1. Lineage (GTDB taxonomy): Bacteria > Pseudomonadota > Gammaproteobacteria > SZUA-152 > SZUA-152 > DRQN01. Next base: position 4,007 of record CAJVYS010000015.1, read on the forward strand.
GCCGCCGTCGCCCCGTGGCCGCAACGCACGCTGCGTGCCGTGCAGGCCTTCGCGCAGGACAACGCTACCCTCGGCTCGAAGCACTACCTGCAATGGCTGGAGACCGAGACACGGCTGCGCGAACGCCTGCGGACTCTCATCAACGCCCCCTCCGCCGACGATATCGCCCTGCTGAAAAACACCTCCGAAGCCCTGTCCGTGGTGGCCTTCGGCCTGGAATGGAAACAAGGCGACAACATCGTCAGCAGCAACGAAGAGTTCCCGTCCAACCGGGTGGTGTGGGAGGCCCTGGAACGGGAAGGCGTCAGTCTGCGCCAGGCCGACCTGCACGAAGCGGGAACACCGGAAGACGCCCTCTTTGCCCAGGTCGACGAACGCACCCGCCTCATCGCCATCAGCTCCGTGCAATACGCCAGCGGCCTGCGCCTGGACCTGCAACGCATCGGCGAATTCTGCCGCCGGCACGACATCCTGTTCTGCGTCGACGCCATTCAGAGCCTGGGCGCCGTGCAATTTGACGCACAGGCCTGCCACGCCGACTTCGTCATGGCCGACGGCCACAAGTGGATGCTGGGCCCGGAAGGGCTGGCGGTATTCTATTGCCGCACGGAACTGCGCGAACAATTGAAACTGTACCAGTACGGCTGGCACATGACCGATGCTTACGTGGACTTCGACCGGCGCAACTGGCAACCGGCAGACACGGCGCGCCGCTTCGAATGCGGCAGCCCCAACATGCTCGGCATCCACGCCCTGGAGGCCAGCCTAGCCCTGTTGCAGGAGCACGGCATGGAAAACATCGAGGAACGTGTACTAGCCAACGCCCGCCTGCTGATCGACGCCATCGACGCCAGCCCCTCACTGGAATTGTTGACTGACTCCAGCCCTGGTCGTCACGCCGGCATCATCACCTTCCGTCACCGTAACTGCGACAATGACAACCTGTTCAGATACCTCATCGACCACCGCGTCATGTGTGCACAACGTGGCGGCGGCATTCGCTTTTCACCGCACTATTACACCCCGAAGGAAAAGATTCTGCAGACAGTGGCCTTGAGCAATGATTGTAGGTTGGACTGAGCGCAGCGATGCCCAACGCTCGCGAGCGTTGGGGTTCGTACCTCACCCCAACCTACGGCCCTAAAAAGCCGGATGAAAAGAATACAGGTCAACTCAAATAATGCCTTATATATAGGTATGAAACATAACGAAGTGTATCCATTAATACCGACTTTTTAGTATGTACATGGCGCAGAATTTTCAAGCAACCCAGTAGGGTGCGCCGTGCGCACCAAACACGGTAACGGTATACGGTGATATTTGATCTTGATTTGACGGCAATGGAATCGGATATTTTGTAATAGTGCGCACAGCGAACTCTACCGGGCTGTATTTAATCACCACTGAGAACTTCCGTGTCCTCTATGGCAAAAAGACTTTTTGCAGGCATGGCCCACTCCACATATTTCGAGGATAAATCAGGGCCGGGAGGCGGTGGGAAAACGGCAGAAGAAGTTTTCTGTGGTCTGTTCGGCGATGGCCTCCCATTGGCTGTTACGCAGTTGGGCGATGCATTCGGCGACGTGGCGGACGTAGGCCGGGTAGTTGGGCTTGCCGCGATGGGGGACAGGGGCAAGGTAGGGGGCGTCGGTTTCCACCAGCATGCGCTCGGCGGGCATTTTCTGCGCGACTTCCTTGAGCGCCTTGGCGGAGTTAAAGGTGATGATGCCGGAGAAGGAGATGTCGAAATTGAGGTCCAGCGCCCGCTTGGCCACTTCCCAGTCCTCGACGAAGCAGTGCATCACGCCGCCGACGTCATCGGCGCCCTCTTCACGCAGGATACGCAGGGTGTCTTCGGTGGCGTCGCGCATATGAATAATGAGGGGCTTGCCGGTGCTTTTCGCCGCCGCAATGTGTTGACGGAAGCGTTCGCGCTGCCATTCGAGGCCGCCTTCTTCGCCTTCCTTGCAGCGGAAATAGTCCAGTCCGGTTTCGCCGATAGCCACGACCTGTGGTTCAGCGGCCAGGGCGATGAGTTCGTCGGCGTTGGGGTTCTGCCCTTCCTGCTCATTGGGGTGCACGCCGACGGAGACGGCGATGCGTGGGTCCTTTTTGGCCATCGCCAGCAGGTTCGGGTAGTGCTCCAGGTCAATGGAGACGCAGAGAAAATAGCCCACGCCCTGTTCGGCGGCCGCGTCCAGGGCGCCTTCGAGGCGGCCGTCCCAGGGGGCGAGGTCGAGGCGATCGAGGTGGCAATGGGAGTCGACGAGAGTGGTCACGGTAGATACCTGTGCGGAGTAAATTCAGGATGCGGTTTTCTCCCTCTCCCAAGATTGGGTGAGGGAATTGATTCTGCGAGTTCCGAATGTAGAAAACGGCTGCCCGGCCGGGCAGCGCGCTACATGGTATGGGTCTGGCGTTCCGACTTCAAGGCGCCACCGAGGTAGCCTTCGATCTTGTTGCGCACGGCGCCGTTGTCCTGATTGCTGAACTGCACGCCGATGCCGGCCACGCGCGAGCCCTGCGCGCCGGGGGGGGTGATCCAGACGATCTTGCCGGCCACGGGGAGTTTTTCCGTCTCGTCCATCAGGGTGAGCAGCATGAAGACTTCGTCGCCGAGCTTGTATTTCTTGTTGGTGGGGATGAACAGGCCGCCATTTTTCACGAAGGGCATATAGGCCGCGTACAAGGAGCTCTTGTCCTTGATGGCCAGGGAGAGAATGCCGCCTTGTCGGAAACCGGTCATGCCTGTGTGAATTCCTTGCGAGTGGTTATCTGCGCAGTGCGCTGCGTCGCCAGGCGATCATCAGATCTTCCAGCGCCAGCTGTTCGTTGAGGTTGTTGGCCGTGAGGCGGCCGTATTCCGTCAACTGGTCCAGAAACGCGTATAGAGCCTTCAAGTCTAACCGCTCTGCAATGTTTTGCAATTGCGCGCCCAGATCCTTGTTGCTGATAGCGGCATCGGGGCCGGCGGACTTGAGACGAATCAGGTCCGTCACCCAGCTGTTCAGCCATTGCAGGCTGTGCACCAGTCCCCAGGGCTTCCACTGTGCTGCCACCGCCAGCGGATCTTCACGGCCCTCCAGCAGGCCGGCCCACTGCCGCACCAATGTTTGACGCGCCGCCAACCCACCCTCTTCGTTGAGACGCAGGGCCGCCAGCGGCGCACCTTCGGCCAGCGCCAGCAGGGCCTCGGCATCGACATCGGCCAGCAGCTGTTCGCGCAGCCAGGCCACGGCCTGTGCGCACTCCGGCAGACCGAAGGCCACCTGCTGGCAGCGTGAGCGGATGGTGGGCAACAGCTGCGAGGGGCAGCTGCAGACGAGGATCAACAGCGCACCCGGCGTTGGTTCTTCCAGCGTCTTCAGCAGGCTGCTGGCGGCCGGGAGGTTCATGGCCTCGGCGGGATGAACAATGATCACTTGGCGGCCGTTGTACTGGCTGGTGAGGGCGAAGAATTCGCCCACCGCGCGGATGGTGTCGATGGGGATAACCTTCTTGTCCTCCGGCGGCCCGACAAGGCGGAAGTCGGGATGGCTGCCCGCCGCCAGCAGGCCGCAGGCGTGGCACTGGCCGCAGGCACTGCCGTCGTCGCGCGGCTGCTGGCACAGCAGGCCCTCGGCCAGGCGGGTGGCGAAATCCAGCTTGCCGACGCCCTCCGCGCCCGTCAGCAGCAGGGCGTGGGGCAGGCGCTCACCGCGCGCGCGGGCCATCAATCCGGCCCAGGTGTCGATCTGCCAGGGCAGCAACCCGCTCATGCAGATACCTCCCCGGCCCGGGCCAGCAGCGGCGTCAGCACGGCGTCAATCTGCCGCTGCACGCCGGTGATGTCCTGTGACGCATCGATGATGCGGAAGCGCTGCGGTTCCTGTTCAGCGCGGGCCAGGTAGGCGGCACGCACATGCTCGAAGAAGTCACGCTGCTCGCGCTCGAAACGGTCCAGATCACCGCGCTGCCCGGCACGCGCCATGCCCACCTCGACGGGTAGATCGAGCAGCAGGGTCAGGTCGGGGCGCAGCTCGCCCTGCACCCAGTCCTCCAGCACCGCAATGCGGGCGAAGTCGATGCCGCGTCCACCGCCCTGGTAGGCATAGGTGGCATCGGTGAAGCGATCGCACAGCACCCACTCGCCGCGCGCCAGGGCCGGATGGATCAGCTGAGCCAGATGCTGGGCGCGGGCGGCGAACATCAGCAACAATTCGGTATCCGAGGCCATGCTTTCTTCGCGGTGGTCCAATAGCAGGGCGCGAATTTGCTCCGCGAGCGGCGTGCCACCGGGCTCACGGGTGACGTGCAGGGGGATGTCGGCGGCTTCGATGCGCTGGCGAATGTAGGCCAGCTGGGTGCTCTTGCCGGCGCCTTCGCCGCCTTCGAGGGTGATGAAGAGGCCAGTGGTCACGATAACCCCCCCGCTCGGTGGATGTGCCCGGCCCTGCAATTCAACGCAGAGGGCGCAAAGGCGCAGAGGACGCAAAGAAAATCAAAATGAAAAGACTTTGCGTACTTTGCACCTTTGCGGCCTTTGCGTTTCCTATCCAGGCAAGCCAAGTAGAGTAGGCATTGCCCACCGGCAGTTTTGTGCTGTGCACTGGTGGGCGGTGCCCACCCTACGAGACCGAATCCATCGCGGGCATGGCCCGCTCCTACAGAGAAGAAATGTGCGGCAACAGCGGGTTTTTCTCCGTGTGCTCTGTGCCTCTGTGGCAAATAAATCATTTACCCAGCTTCCCCGATGGCAACGAGGAGAACGCCTTCGCGCGCCCGCCCAGCTGATATTCCACCACCGCCTTGTTGTGCTCCTTGAGGGTGGCGGAGAACTGATGACTGCCGTCGCCGCGGGAGACAAAATACAGTTCGTCGCCCTCTGCCGGATGCAGCGCGGCAAGCACGGCGTCGCGCCCGGACATGGCGATGGGGGTGGGCGGCAAGCCCTTGTGCAGGTAGGTATTGTAGGGGGTGTCACGGCGCAGATCGCGGCGGCGGATGTTGCCGTCGAAGCTGCGGCCAAGACCATAGATCACCGTGGGATCGGTCTGCAGGCGCATGCGTTTCTTCAGGCGACGGTTGAAGACCCCGGCGATCTGCTTGCGCTCGCTGGGCAGGGCGGTTTCCTTTTCGACGATGGAGGCGAGGATCAGCGCCTCGTAGGGGGTGTCGAAGGCCAGATCCGGCGAGCGCGCCGGCCATTCCTCGCGCAGCAGGGTCTGCATGGCGTCGTAGGCACGCTGCAGGAATACCACATCGGTAGTCATGCGCGGAAAGTGATAGGTGTCGGGCAGGAAGCGACCCTCGGGGTGTTCACCAGGATGGCCAAGCTGTTCCATGATTTCGGCGTCACTGTAGTCGGACAGGGTGTGCAACAGGTATTCGTTGCTGTGCACGGCGTCCATCAGCTGGCGGAAGTTCCAGCCCTCGACGATGGTAATGGCGTATTGCAGGGTCTCGCCGTTGACCAGTTGTTCCAGCAGGCGGTGGGGAGTAATGCCGGTGTCAAAGCGGTATTCGCCAGCCTTGATCCGCTTGGCCTTGCCCTCCAGCCGGCCCAGCCAGACCAGGTAGCGTGGGCTGTCGACGATGCCACGGGTCTGCAGGTCGTGGGCGACGCGGGTGAGGGTCATGCCGGGCTTGAGCTCGTAACGCAGACCGCTTTCACCGAAGTCCAGCGGTTCGTCGGTGAAGCCCTGGTAGTCCATCCATACCCAGGCGGTGGTGAGACTGGCGAGGAGAATCAACCCACCGAGCAGCTTAAAAAACCGCGACTTAGTCATTGCACATATCCACGGCGGCAGCCAGACGGGCGGTGAGCGGACCGGGCACATAGTCACGGCTATCCAGCCTGCGCACGGGCCAGATGCCGATCACGCTATTGCTGAGAAACAGCTCATCAGCGGTAGCCAGATCACGCAGGCCCAGACGTCCCTCACCCACCGGGATGCCCAGGGTCCCGGCCACGGCCATCACCTGCGCACGCATCACCCCGGCCACGCCGCAACGCGACAGCTCCGGTGTGCGCAGGACACCTGCCTGCACCACAAATAAATTACTCATTGTTCCTTCGATGACATTCCCCTCGATGTCTTGCATCAGCCCCTCGGCGATGCTTATGTCGTTCCACTCGGCACGCGCCAGCACCTGCTCCAGCCGATTTAGGTGCTTGAGTCCGGCCAGCACCGGGCTGTGGCCCAGGCGGGTGTCGCAGATACGCACGACGACGCCCCGCATCCGGTTTTCCGGCGGATGATCCGGGGTCGGAAAGCGTGACAGCAGGCGCGTGGGCGCAGGATCTTGCGGCGGACGATAACCACGCCCGCCGCTGCCGCGGGTCAGCACGATCTTCAACACCCCGTCGGCCCCGCCACAGCAGAGCCGCTCGACTTCGTCGCACAACAGGGCCACATCCGGCATCGGCAGGCCCAGGCGTTCACAACCGTGAGCCAGTCTCGCCATGTGCGCCGACCAGAGACAGGGCCGACCATGGCGGATACGCAGGGTCTCGAAGAGGCCGTCGCCGTACTGAAAACCGCGATCCCGCGCGTCGATGCTGGACGTTTCGATGCCGTTGATGAGTGTCGAAACCAAGTGCCGCGCGTCCGTGGTTGAAAGCCGGAAAGGATACCACAGCCGTCTCGCTTGTTGCCGGGTGGGAACGCCGTATCAGGTAGAGAAATTGTGGCTCGGTTGAAGTGGTGCAGAGCGCCACGGGATATGTGCTACCGCAGAGCGGTGCCACAAGTTCAAAAATATCTGAAAACTCATTGTGCGGCTTCAGCCGCGAACAGTATTTGAAATGATCTTCGCGGCTGAAGCGGCTCCCACAGTGTATTTAACCGATAGCCTCTGTGTGGTGGAAGACAATAAATATCGCAGGCATGGCCCGCTCCTACCTGTCCCACTGCAGATTTGGACGCTGCTCCAGCGCCAGCAGCAAACCGCGCGCCTTGGCACGGGTCTCTTCCAGCTCGCGTTCAGGCACCGAGTCGGCGACGATGCCGCCTCCCGCACGCAGGCTGAGGGCTTGTCCGTGTTTCACGATAGTTCGAATCAGAATATTGAGGTCAAGGCTGCCGTCACGGTTGAGGTAGCCCATGGATCCGGTGTAGGCACCACGTCCTTCCCCTTCCAGTTCACTAAGAATTTCCATGCAGCGCACCTTGGGACAGCCGGTGATGGTGCCGCCGGGAAACACGGCACGGATCACCTCGCCCGGGGTAATACCGGGATGTAGGCGGCCACAGACGTTGGAGACGATATGGTGCACATGGGCATAGCTCTCCAACACCATCAGCTCATCCACCTTCACCGTGCCGGGGGTACAGATGCGGCCGAGGTCGTTGCGCTCCAGGTCGATGAGCATAATATGTTCAGCGCGCTCCTTGGGGTGGGTTAGCAACTCGTCCTGCAGGGCGCGATCCTCTTGCGCCTCGGTGTTGCGCGGGCGGGTACCGGCGATGGGACGGGTGTCGACACGATCACCGCGCACCCGCACCAGCCGCTCGGGAGAGGAGCTGATGATGGCGGCGTCGCCATACAGGGCCAGACCGGCAAAGGGTGCGGGATTGTGGCGGCGCAGGCGGCGATAGATGTCGGCCGGGCAGGTGTCACTGGCCAATTCACCGCGCCAGGGGCGCGACAGGTTCACCTGAAACACGTCGCCTTCGACGATGTAGTGCTTGCAGCGCCGCACACCGGCGAGATACGGCGCCGGGTCGGCCTCGTGCAGGGTAAGTTGCAGGGGCGCCGGGGCATCCTGTGTGACGACCGTCGCCGGCAGTGCCTCGATATCGGCCTGCACTTGCGCCAGTTGTTCGGGCTGCTCGGCCACCAGCAGCAGGCCGCCGCGTTGGTGGTCGCGGATCACGGCGGCGGGGATTCGGGTAGCGAAGGCCACGGGCAGACCATCGGTGGCGGGGGTCAATTGTAGGCACGGTTCGATCTGCGCGGCCAGTTCGTAGCCCAAGTAGAGAAACCAGCCGCCGCGGAAGGGGATGTTGGCATCATCCGCCACAGGCGCGGATTCGTGCTGCCAGGCGACATCCAGCTCGGCGAGAAAATCCCCGTCAGCGGCACTGCTCAGGGTCTCGCCAGGCAGGGCGAAGAGGATGTCGTAACGGGCATCGCCGCCACGAGCGACGCTCTCCAGTAGGAAGGGATAGCGCTCGGGATGGGCTTCGTGCAGGGCCAGCAGATCAAGATTATCGAGGAAGCGGGTATGCGGCATGTCGGCGCGGCTGGCCTCGGTCGTCGGAGACGGAGCGTCGCTTGCGCGCCGCCCGCGCGAATCAATCCGGCTTGCGGAGCTCTGGCTTACAAAACACCAGGGTACCGTTGGTACCGCCGAAGCCGAAGGAATTGGACAGGGCCACGTCGATCTTCATCTCGCGCGCCTGATGCGGCACGTAGTCGAGGTCGCAATCCTCGTCGGGGTTGTCCAGATTGATAGTCGGCGGGGCCACCTGATCGCGGATGGCCAGCACCGTGAACACCGCCTCGATGCCACCAGCGGCGCCGAGCAGATGGCCGGTCATGGACTTGGTGGAACTCATGGCCAGCTTGCCAGCATGGGCGCCGAAGGCGACCTTCACGGCATCGGTCTCGCCCTTGTCACCGGCGGGGGTGGAGGTGCCATGGGCGTTGATGTAATCCACCTCGGCGGTATCAATGCCGGCATTCTTCAGCGCCGCCACCATACAGCGCGCCGCACCCTCGCCGCCCGGGGATGGAGAGGTCATGTGATAGGCATCGCCGCTCATGCCGAAGCCGGCGACCTCGGCGTAGATGGTCGCGTCGCGGGCCCTGGCTTGTTCGTACTCTTCCAGTACCACCACACCGGCGCCGTCGCTGAGCACGAAGCCGTCACGGTCCTTGTCCCACGGACGGCTGGCCGCTTGCGGGTCGTCGTTACGCGTGGACAGCGCGCGCGCGGCGGCAAAGCCACCCAGGCCGGTGGGGCTGGTGGCCATCTCGGCACCACCGGCGATCATCACGTCGGCGTCGCCGTATTCGATCAGGCGCGCAGCATCGCCGATGGAATGGGTGGCGGTGGCGCAGGCGGTGGTGATGGCGTAGTTGGGGCCCTTCATGCCATACAAGATGGACAGGTTGCCGGAGATCATGTTGATGATGTTGCTGGGTACGAAGAAAGGCGAGATCTTGCGCGGACCTCCCTTGAGGAAGGCCGCATAGCCCTCCTCAATACCGCCCAGGCCACCGATGCCGGAGCCGATGGCGACGCCGATGCGCTCGGCGTTTTCGTCGGTGATTTCCAGTCCGGCATCCCTGATGGCCTGGATGCCCGCAGCCACGCCATAGTGGATGAAGGGCGCCATCTTGCGGGCGTCCTTGGGCTTCATGTAGTCCGTGATGTCAAAGTCCTTCACCGAGCCACCGAAGCGCACAGAAAAATCGCTAACATCAAAATGAGTGATGGGCGCGATGCCGCTCTTGCCTGCCAGGATATTGGCCCAGGAATCCACCACGTTTCCGCCCATGGGGGAAACCATGCCCAGACCGGTGATAACGACACGTCGTTTCGTCACGGAAATAACCTCACTTTAGGGTCGAATTCAGCCCAATGACCGACAGCGGTCATGCACATTCAGCCCCGTCCCGGCGGCTCCGAGGCAAGGCTTAAAAGCAACATAACAACAAAAGGCCGCTGCCACCAAATCGGGCTAGCGGCCTTACAGCTGATGCGGAAAGGATCAGCTATCTTTGTGTGCGTTGATGTAATCCGTCGCCTGCTGAACCGTGGTGATCTTCTCGGCGTCCTCGTCAGGAATTTCGGTCTCGAACTCTTCCTCAAGGGCCATCACCAGTTCCACGGTATCCAGGGAATCGGCACCAAGATCGTCAACGAAGGAGGACTCGGCGGTGACTTCCTCCTCTTTCACGCCAAGCTGCTCTACGACGATTTTCTTGACTCGTTCTTCAATGGTGCTCATTTTGGATAAATCCTCCCAATGGTTTACTTTGACAGCCCGTAGGCCGCGGTCGGTATTCTAGTGAAAAGCCAGTCCGGTTACAAGCATAAAAAAGCCTGCAGAAGAACTCGCAACTTATTGATAAATATACAAATTCAAAAAATACACCAATAATTGATGCGGTTTAGCCCATGTACAGGCCGCCATTTACATGCAGCGTGTCGCCCGTAATGTAAGCCGCCTTCGGCGAGGCCAGAAAGGCCACGGCAGCGGCGATCTCCTCGGGCTGGCCCAGGCGCCCCAGGGGAATGCCCTTGAGTAACGCCGCTTTCTGCGCATCCGCCAGGGCACGAGTCATGTCCGTGTCGATGAAGCCCGGCGCCACCGCATTGACGGTAATGCCGCGCGCGCCCACTTCGCGGGCCAGCGACTTGGTGAATCCGATCAGACCGGCCTTGGCGGCGGCATAGTTGGTCTGCCCGGCATTGCCGGCGGCACCCACCACCGAGCTGATGCTGATGATGCGGCCTTTGCGCGCCTTCATCATGCCACGCAGCACAGCCTTGGACAGGCGGAAGACGGAGGTCAGATTGGTGTCGATGATGTCATTCCACTCGTCATCCTTCATACGCATCAGCAGGTTGTCACGGGTGATGCCCGCATTGTTGACGAGGATGGAGGGGGCGCCGAACTGTTCCTGAATGGCGGTCAACAAGGCATCGACGGAGGCCTGCGCGGTGACGTTAAGCACCATGCCGGCACCGCTGACGCCGTTTTCCTTCAGCGTGTCGCCGATGGCCGTGGCGCCCTTTTCCGAGGTCGCGGTACCGATAACCATGGCGCCCTGGGCGCCCAACTCCAGCGCAATAGCCTGACCAATACCGCGACTGGCACCGGTAACGAGGGCAATCTCGCCCTGCAGAATTTCGTTGTCAGGCATTGCTACTCTCCCCCCATTGCGCCCAGTGCCTTGGCCAGACTGTCCGCATCCTGGGTGACCTGCGTCCCCATACCCTTGTTGATTCGCTTGTTGAGGCCGGCCAGCACCTTGCCCGGCCCACATTCAACGACGTTGTCGACACCCAGCCCAGACAGAGCCTGAATGGTCTCCACCCAGCGCACCGGGCTGAACAGTTGGCGCTTCAGCGCCGTGCGGATGACGTCGGCATCGCTCTCGGCGGCCACATCCACATTATTGTAGACGGAAATCGCCGGCACCCTGAATTCAATACCGGCCATACGCTCGGCCAGCATCGAAGCCGCCGGCAGCATCAGGCTGCAGTGCGACGGCACGCTCACCGGCAGTACCAACGCACGCTTGGCGCCTACGGCCTTGGCCAGTTCCACGGCACGCTCGACGGCGGCCTTGTGGCCGGCCACCACCACCTGTCCGGGGGAATTAAAGTTCACCGCGGAGACCACCTCGCCTTGTGCCACCTGCTCGCAGACCTCAATCACCTTCGCGTCATCCAGCCCCAGAATTGCCGCCATGGCGCCAACGCCGGCGGGCACCGCCTCCTGCATGTAACGGCCACGATCAGCACCAGACTCACCGCATCGGCCAGTGACAGACTGCCGGCGGCCACCAGGGCGGTGTATTCACCCAGACTGTGACCGGCCATAGCCACCGGCTGCGCCCCAGCCTGCGCCTGCCACACGCGGTAAACGGCAATGCCGGCGGCGAGCATGGCCGGCTGGGTGATGTGAGTCTGATTCAGTTCCTCAGCGGGGCCTTCCTGCACGATCTTCCACAGATCATAACCCAGCGCCTCGGAGGCCTCAGTGAAGGTCTCCGCCACCTGCGCATGCTGCGCGGCGAGGTCGGCAAGCATGCCGACGGACTGGGAACCCTGACCGGGGAAGATGAATGCAAATGACATGTGTATCTAACTCCTCAGGTTGTCAGGCTGGACGGCGCGATGATTGACCTACAGCCTCAAGTCTCAAGCCTAATAACGAAGCAGGGCTGAACCCCAGGTGAAACCACCGCCGAATGCCTCCAGCAGCAGTGTATCGCCGCGCTGAATGCGGCCATCACGCACCGCCACGTCCAGCGCCAGGGGCACGGAGGCGGCGGAGGTGTTGCCGTGTTCCTGCACCGTGGTGACGACGTGATCCATGGACATTTTCAGTTTGCGTGCAGTGGCCTTGATGATGCGGATGTTGGCTTGATGCGGTACCAGCCAGTCGATATCGGACTTCTGCATGTTATTGGCGGCGAGGGTTTCATCGACAATGCGCCCGAGGGTATTGACCGCCACCTTGAAGACTTCGTTGCCCTGCATGGTGATGTACACCTCGCCGTTCAGGCCCTCGGACACGCCACCACTGGTCGATAACAGCTCTTTATACCGGCCGTCGGCATGCAGATGGGTGGAGAGAATACCCGGCTCGTCGCTGGCGGACAGCACCACCGCCCCGGCACCGTCACCGAACAGCACACAGGTATCGCGGTCAGTCCAGTCGACGATGCGAGACAGGGTCTCGGCACCGACCACCAGGGCATTTGTGTGTGTGCCGCTGCGGATGAACTTATCCGCCACGCTGAGGGCATAGACGAAACCGGTGCACACGGCCTGAATATCGAAGGCGGTGCAGCCATAGATGCCCAACCGCTCCTGTAGCAGGCAGGCGGTGCTGGGGAAAACCCGGTCGGGGGTAGTAGTGGCGACGATGATCAGATCAATCTCACTGCAGCCAATACCAGCCGCATCCAATGCCGCACGCGAGGCCTTTTCGGCCAGATCACAGGTAGTTTCACCCTCAGCGGCGACATGGCGCTTTTTGATACCGGTGCGATCCGTGATCCACTGATCCGAGGTCTCGACCATCTCTTCGAGGTCGTGGTTAGTCAATATTTTTTCCGGCAGATAGCCGCCGGTACCGCTGATTCGCGAATGGATCACGCCGTCTGCCTCTCACTGAGCAGCGCTTCCAGGTGCTTACTGATGCGCTTGGGTACGTTCTTTTCGACTTCCTTTACCGCTTCACGAATGGCATAGGTGAAGGCCAGCACATCGGCGCCGCCATGGCTCTTGACTACGATACCCTGCAGACCCAGCAGGCTAGCGCCGTTATAGCACCGCGGATCGATACGTCGACGCAGGGCCTTCAACACCGGCAACGCCACCAACGCCGCCATGCGGGTCAACAGATTACGGTTGAACTCTTCCTTCATCGCATTGCTGATCATCTTCGCCACACCTTCGGAGGTCTTCAGCGCCACGTTACCGACGAAGCCGTCACAGACCACCACATCCACGCTTCCCTTGTAGATGTCGTCACCTTCAACAAAACCAATGTAATTCAGGCTGCTGTTTGTCAGCAGGCGCGCAGCCTCTTTGACACGCTCATTGCCCTTCACTTCCTCTTCACCAATGTTCAACAGACCCACGGTCGGTGACTCCAGGTTCTCAACCGCACTGGTCAGCACCGAACCCATGACGGCAAATTCGAGCAGGTTTTCAGCGCTGGTGTCCACATTGGCGCCTAGATCCAGCATATGCGTCGGCCCGTTTATTGCCGGCAGGGCACTGCAAATGGCTGGCCGATCGATGCCCGGCAGCATCTTCAGCACGAAGCGCGCCGTGGCCATCAGGGCCCCGGTATTGCCCGCGCTGACGCAGGCATGGGCCTCGCCGGACTTGACCAGATTAATGGCCACACGCATGGATGAATCTTTTTTGCCACGCAGGGCCAGGGAAGGCTTATCATCCATTTCCACTTTCTGCGAGGCGTGTTGCAGGCGCAGGTTTGGGCCAGTGCTGGCATTGTGCGAGGCCAGCTCCTGCTCCAGTACCGTCTTATCACCCACCAGTACGATAATAAGGTAGGGTGTCTTGGCCAGCACCTGCAGGGCGGCAGGGACAACAACGGCGGGACCAACGTCTCCCCCCATGGCATCCAGGGCGATGGTTACATTTTCACTCATAGAATCAGGATTCTTGCAGCGATAAGCACTGCGAAAAAGGGAGCTGGCGCAACCAACTGTCGTCGGAAGAGAGGAAGACACTCGGGGCAGGTTGTCAGGGAGTAACGACGGGGGTGAAACACCCCCGCCGCCGGGTGACAAACTTATTCGTCATCCTTAGTATTGACAACCTTGCGACCACGATAGTAGCCATCGCTGCTGACGTGGTGACGACGGTGTGTCTCGCCAGTGGTCGGCTCTACAGACAGGGTCGGGCCGGTCAGGGCATCGTGCGAACGGCGCATGCCGCGGCGGGAAGGGGTCACTTTATTCTGTTGAACGGCCATCGTTAATTCCTCATCTATTCAGTGTCTATCAGTCGTTATGTTCTTTCTTCAATTCGGCCAGCACTGCAAAGGGATTCTCCCGCTGCGGTGCAACCTCATCCTGCTCGTTCTGCCCAACCCGCGCATCTGCCGCCGGGCAGTCCTTCATTTCATGCAGCGCCACCAGAGGTAACGCCAGAATCAGCTCATCTTCCACGATGTCCGCGGCAGTCATCGGCTCATCCGAGATCAACAGCGGATCGTAGTTGTCAGGCAGCGACTCCGCCTGCTTCTGCGTGCGCACGATACCCAGGTGAACATCGACGCTCACCGACATATCCATCGCCTGCATGCAGCGTTGGCATTGCAGTTGCAATACCGCTGCAAGACGGCCCATCACCCTGGGTTGGCCGACCTCATCTTTATCAAAATGAAGGCTGACATCCACTCCCCCCTTTCCGTTCTGGAGAGACTGACATAATCTATCCAGACGCGATAAAGGCAACTGCCCTGTGAGGGTACGCCCTTTCTCGGCCAGCGAGAGTGGCTCGATTAATTCGCCAAGGTGATCCGACATAAACGCGCCATGATATAAGCAATCTCGATTGCTGTCAAAATGAAAAACAATAATTTCAATGCAGCCAGCGGCTTAGATGACTATACTTGCGAGAAAATCGGCTTATTACCTTGATGGAGTACTCGTCGTAAAATGAAACCACGGTCGAGCCGTTTCTGCCGCCGGATGCCGGTAACCACTCGCCCACAATCATTCACTTTAGGTCCGTCACACAAGGCGACTGCATGATAAAAAAGATACTTATAGCCAACCGCGGGGAAATCGCAGTGCGCATTGTACGCGCCTGTGCCGAGGCCGGCATCAAATCCGTGGCAGTCTATACCGAAGCCGATCGCTATTCGCTGCACGTCAAAAAAGCCGACGAATCATACAGCCTGGGACCGGACTCTGTCGCGGGCTATCTGAATGCCCACCACATCGTCAACATCGCCGTCGCCGCCGGCTGTGACGCCCTGCATCCCGGCTATGGCTTTCTGTCAGAAAACCCGCAACTGGCGAAGATCTGCGCCCGACGCAATATCCGCTTCATCGGCCCCAGCGAAGAAGTCATCCGCCGCCTGGGCGACAAGGTAGAGGCCCGTGCGGCGATGATTGCGGCCGGCGTGCCGGTCACGCCCGGCAGCGACGGCAATCTGGTCAATGCGGAAGAGGCGCTGGCCTGCGCCGAAAAAATCGGCTACCCAGTGATGCTGAAGGCCACCTCCGGCGGCGGCGGTCGTGGCATCCGTCGCTGCGCCAATGCCGAGGAGTTGCGCCCAAACTATGATCGCGTGGTCTCTGAAGCCAGCAAGGCCTTCGGCAGTACCGACGTGTTTCTGGAAAAATGCATCGACACCCCCCGTCACATCGAAGTGCAGATTCTCGCCGACAGCCACGGCAATGTCATCCATCTGTTCGAGCGCGACTGCTCCATCCAGCGCCGCCACCAGAAGCTGATCGAGATCGCCCCCTCCCCGCAGCTGACGGACGAGCAACGCCGCTTTATTGGTGAACAGGCCGTTAAGGCGGCACAGATCGTCGGCTACGAAAACGCCGGCACCGTGGAGTTTCTGCTCGACAAAAACGATAACTTCTATTTCATGGAAATGAATACCCGCTTGCAGGTGGAACACACCATCACCGAACAAATTACCGGCGTGGATATCGTGCAGGAACAAATTCGCATCGCCGCCGGCCTGAAACTGCGCTACCAGCAGTCCGACATTCAGCGACGTGGCTATGCCATGGAATTCCGCATTAACGCCGAAGACCCGCAGAACGACTTCCTGCCCAGCTTCGGCCGCGTCACACGTTACTTTGCCCCCGGCGGCCCCGGCGTGCGCACCGATGCCGCCATTTATACGGGTTATGAAATTCCGCCCCATTACGACTCCATGTGCGCCAAGCTCATCGTCTGGGCGCTGGACTGGGATTCACTGCTGGACCGTGCCGAACGCGCCCTGCAAGACATGGGTGTCTACGGCGTAAAAACCACCATTCCTTATCACCTGGAGATCATTCGATCCGCACAGTTCCAGAGCGGGCACTTTGACACCTCCTTTGTCGAACAACACCCGGAGCTGGCGCACTATTCGGTGCATCGCTCATCGCGCAATATCGCCGCCGCTATCGGCGCCGCGGTTGCCGCACACCTCGGTTTATAAATCAGCCCTAGCTAGAAAGAACAACAGGAACGCAGACCATGGCAAAGCCACAAGTTCACATCACCGATACCGTACTGCGCGACGCACACCAGTCTCTGCTCGCCACCCGCATGCGCACCGACGACATGCTGACCATCTGCGACAGACTGGATAAGATCGGCTACTGGTCATTAGAGATATGGGGCGGAGCCACCTTCGACGCCTGCATCCGCTTTCTCAAGGAAGACCCGTGGGAGCGCCTGCGCAAATTGCGCAAGGCCCTGCCCAACACCCGCCTGCAAATGTTGCTGCGCGGACAAAACCTGCTCGGCTATCGCCACTACTCCGACGACGTGGTACGCGCTTTCGTTAAAAAGACCGCGGAAAATGGCATCGATGTATTCCGCGTTTTCGATGCACTCAACGACCTGCGCAACCTGCGTGTCTCCATTGAAGCAATAAAGGAAAGCGGCAAGCATGCGCAGGGAGCCATCTGCTACACCACCAGTCCGGTGCACTCCATCGAACAATTCGTCAAACAGGCCCGTGAACTACAGGCCATGGGCTGCGACAGCGTCGCCATCAAAGACATGGCCGGCCTGCTGACACCCGCCACTACCGCCAAGCTGACCCGTGCACTGGTCGACGCACTGGATATCCCCGTACATCTACATTCGCACGCCACCGCCGGGCTGGCCAGCATGTGCCAGCTGAAGGCCATCGAGAATGGCTGCCGGCACATCGACACGGCTATCTCCGCCCTCTCCGGCGGCACCAGCCACCCGCCGACGGAAAGTATGGTGGCTGCGCTGCGCGACACCGAATACGACACCGGCCTCGACCTGCCGGCACTGCAGGAAATCGGCTTTTTCTTTTACGAGGTGCGCAAGAAATATCATCAATTCGAAAGTGAATTCACCGGCCTCGACACCCGCGTACAGGTCAACCAAGTGCCCGGCGGGATGATTTCCAACCTGTCGAACCAGCTGCGCGAACAGGGCGCACTGGAGCATATGAATGCCGTGCTGAAAGAAATCCCCCGCGTGCGCAAGGATCTTGGCTACCCGCCGCTGGTCACGCCGACCTCACAAATCGTCGGCACTCAGGCGGTGCTGAACGTAATGACCGGCAGCCGCTATAAAAGCATCACCAACGAGGTCAAACTGTATCTGCAAGGCCGCTACGGTAAACCCGCCGCCCCCGTCAATCGTGCGATTCGGCAGCAGGCCATTGGCAATGCCGACATTATCTCCTGCCGGCCGGCAGATCTCCTGCCAGCGGAAATGGACAAACTGCGCAGCGAAATTAGCGATCTGGCCGAATCAGAGGAAGACGTGCTCACCTACGCCATGTTTCCCGATGTGGGCCGTGAATTCATCGAGCAGCGCCGCGCCGGCACCCTACAACCGGAACCGTTGGAACCCCTGCTGTCGGAAGGCGCCACGCAGACGAAGGCCGCCACCGAATTCAACGTCTCCATTCACGGCGAGAATTATCATATCAAGGTCGCCGGCACCGGACACAAGATGCAGGACAAGCGCGCCTTCTTCATCAGCGTCGATGGCATCCCCGAAGAAATTATCGTCGAGTCCCTGAATGAGCTGGACACGGGCGAAGCGAGCAGCCAAGCGCCATCCGGCAAGGGCAGCAGTCGGCCCAAAGCAAGCTCACCCGGCCATGTCACCACGTCCATGCCCGGCATCATTGTCGACGTACTGGTGAAGGTTGGCGATGAAGTTGAAGCGGGTACCGCCCTCATCGTCACCGAGGCAATGAAAATGGAAACGGAGATTCAGGCGCCCGTGACGGGAAAGATTACTGCCATTCACGTGCAAAAGGGCGACAGCGTCAATCCGGACGAAGTGCTTGTTGAAATAGACGAGTACTCCGATTCCTGAATAACATGTTATTTAGGAATCGGAGTACTGGATTGCAGGCGTTCAGCATTTCCTGAGGACATAAAAAAACACCGGCCATTGGCCGGTGTTTTTTCGTAATGCCGGTACAGCCTAGGCTGCGGCTTTTTTCTTGCGGGTTGCGCGGCGACCCTTTTTGCCTGCCTTGGTCTTTTTCGCCGCCTTACGGTCATACTCACGTTCCCATTTTGCCGTAAAGGCTGCAACTGCCTTGGCCTTGGTCTCTTCCTTCTTGCGCTCAGTTTCTGCGGATCTCACGGCATCCTTAACCATCTTTTCAGTCTCAGAAGCCTTGGCTCGTGCCGTTGCCAATGCAGCGCGTACTTTTTGAGCAGCAGTCTTTGCGGCCAAAAGTGCACGACTGGAGGCAGCCGACTTTTTCTGTGCTGCCGTTTTCGCTGCCATTGCAACCTTACTCTTGGCAGCAGCCGCTTTCTTTTCGGCCGCGGCTACCTTGGAAGCCGCCGCTCCAGCAGAATTCAATGCGCGGGCAACAACTTTCAGGGCTGCCTCATGCGCCTTGCTCACGGGACTGGCGGCTGCAACACTCGCAGGGGAAGGAGCCGGGCGACGTCCTCTTGCCTTCGCCTTTACTTTTACCTTTGATTTTGCCTTAAGCTTGGCCTTAGCCACTTTAGCCTTTACCCGGGCTGCCTTTTTCTTAATCATTTCCTACTCCTCGGACAAATATAATTCGAACACTAGCGAAGTGTATCGCCTTTTTTTTGAATAACAAGTGTTTAGTATAAAAATCCAACAAATATTGGCGATTTTCTAACAAAAACTTCTGTATTCAGTAAAAATAGCGTGTGCATCAATGAAGATAAAATCTAAAAACACAAAAATGCATGCCCGTACTATTGTTATGATTCCCTAATCGGATAGTTAGTATTTCAGGAAATCTGTGTTCGATTAGCTCTTGAATTAGCCCTCAAATCAACTATCGAGAAAACCCAAAACCAGAAGTCGGAGGCTATTCCTGAGTATTTAACACTGACTGCCGATATTTCAAAAGAGTTTCAAGAATGTCACGCTGCTGCTCGGTAAGCTCCGCCGAATTCAGCAGTTCATCAATCCGTGCCACATATTCCCGCTCTGTGATGCTGGCGTTAAACGACGGATCTGACAGTCGCTGCAGTCGATATTCATTCCAACACGCCATTTCATCGGCAGAAAGTGTCTCCGGGTAATTCCTGGCCCGATAACGAAATAACATTTCCGGGATTCGCTGATCCTGGAATGGAATATCAAGCGACTTTAGTTGCTGCGGAGAAGAATGGCGAATCTTCTCCATTTTCTGCCTATCGTCATTACTGAAGAAGCCACCACTGTAGAGCATCAGGTCAGGATCGCTTTCCGGCTCGAATTCACGCTGTTCATAAACGGATAGAAGAGTGGATATAAAATGAGGGTTGCTGCGAATAATTTCCAAATGCTGCTGGCAGGTGTTCGTATCAATCTGCCATTTTTCAGCAGCCTCTGCTGTCAGTGTGTTTTCCGGTACAACCACCGGGCATTTATTGATGTGAATGGTTTTTACCGGCAGTCGCTCAACACCGACGGGCAACTCGGCCTGACGGGTGAACAGGCGTTGCCGGAGATCAGCAATGGAAAGGTGGATAAATTCTGACGGATCATGCCGCAGGTCATATATCACTATTTCATTACGATTCGACGGATGATTTGCAAGTGGGGCCACCAGGGCTATGCAACCCAGCTCGGCGGAATACATGGATGAAACATGCAGAACAGGGGTCATTTGTGCCACATTCAGCAGTCGCCCGACCTGCTGTTTCGAGCGATGCCGGAAAATATAGTCGTACAGACGCGGTTGTTTATCGCGAACCAGTCTGGCGATAGCAATGGTGGCATGCACATCGGACAAGGCATCATGTGCCGACTGGTGATCCAGCTCGTTGGCCTTTGTCAGATCTTCGAGGCGGAAACTGGGTTTGCCATCCGCATGGCATGGCCATTCAATGCCTTCCGGCCTCAGTGCATGAGTTACCCGCACCAGATCGATGATGTCCCAGCGTGAATTGCCGTTCTGCCATTCACGTGCATAGGGATCAAAAAAGTTTCGGTACAACACATTGCGCGTCACTTCGTCATCAAAACGAATACTGTTGTAACCCGCCGCGCAAGTATGGGGACGGGAAAATTCTTCGTGGATTCGTGCAATGAACTCCGCTTCGGGAAGGCCCTCCTGCAATGCCTGTTGTGGTGTTATTGCGGTTATCAGACAGGCGTCGGGTTGCGGCAGAAAATCATCTGCCGGACGACAGTACAGTACCAGCGGCTCACCAATGATGTTCAGATCAAGGTTCGTGCGGATGCCGGCAAACTGCGCCGGACGGTCTCGCCGTGGATCGGTACCAAAGGTTTCGTAATCATGCCAATAGATACTGTCCGCGCTCATGCTTGCCCCTCTGTTTATTCGTCAGTGCGCACGATTATACCTTCAAGCGGGAAATAGCCAGCAGAAAGTCAGCGACTGTGACAACAAACGGCAAAGAGGAGAGTAAAAAATGGAGGCTGGCGGCATCACATGCCACCACTCGGACACGACCTATTCAGTGTCGCTGCGATCTTCCGACTGCGGGGCGGAAACCAGCAGCACGGTGACATTGTCACTGCCACCGTTATTCAGCGCCATCTGAATCAACTGGTCGACCTTTGCTTGCTCATCGGCTTGCTGTGACAGGATGTGGGTAATTTCATCCGCGCTCAGCTCACCACTCAGCCCGTCGCTGCACAGCAATATCTGCTGACCGGGGTACAAATGCCCACGCACCAGCCCCACCTCGAGACGGCTCAGACTCTCCATGCCGATGGCCTGGGTGATGAAATTGCGCTGCGGGTGAAACTCCGCCTCTTGCGCGGTAATGTCGCCCTGATCCACCATCAGCTGCACCAGGGAATGATCGCGGGTGATCTGCGTCAGGGCGCCATGACGCCAAAGATAGGCCCGGCTGTCCCCAACCCAAACCACTTCGAAGCGGTCACCATCGATCCTCACCGCCAGGGCCGTGGAACCCATACCGGAGCGCCCCTTGCCATCACGCACGGCGGCGAGCACCGCATGGTGCGCCTTGACCAACGCCTCAGCCATTGGCGTGCCGGAGCGGACTTCACTCTGTATCTGCTCGACGACGATCTGACTGGCCACCTCACCACATTCGTGTCCACCCATGCCATCGGCAAGCACACCCAGCCTCAACTCTGCATTGATGAGATAACAATCCTCGTTCTGAGGCCGGATATGGCCGATATGGGTGTCGTGTCCGCAAATGAAAATGGTCATCGTTAAAGCGTAATTCCTGTGTACAGCGTCAGCGGGGTTGGTAAAGGGCACTTCTAATAATTGCTTGCGGTCTCTGCGCAAGCAATTATTAGAAGTGCCCTGAAGGGGGGGAACCATAGCGAAACGCAATTTATGGTGCAAATGAAATCTACAAAATAGTGGCAGATAAGTCTGTTTTGGCAAAGGCCGCTAACGTTCGGGCAACAGGCGGTATGCATTGCTCTCGATAAATATGTCGACCAGGTCCTTTTCGACCTTGCCCTGCTTTGCCTCATCACGAAGGATATCCAGCGCCAGTTCTTCCGGCAGACTCTGCTTGTAGGGCCGATCTCCCGATGTCAGGGCATCGTAAATATCCGTCACCGTCATAATACGGGCCTGCAGGGGGATCTGTTCACGCCCGAGTCCACGCGGATAACCGGAACCATCGAGCTTTTCATGATGGCTGTAGGCAATTTCAGGGACAGATGCCAGCCCCTTGGTCCACGGGATATGCTGCAAAAAGGCATAGGTATGCGACACGTGGTATTCGATTTCCTGGCGCTCATCCGGCGTCAGGCTGCCACGCGCCAGGGTCAGCGCCTCCATTTCAAACGCCGACAGGAGTGGGATGGACTCCCCGCCTTCGCCCGGAAAACAATAATCCACCACTTGCTGCAATGCCGGGGGAATCGTCTGATGAAAGACGGCTGGCTCATTGGCCTTGACAATGAGCTCCATAAACTGGCGAATACGCTGTGTCTCCTGCGCCAAGCTCCGCTCCATGCGACGACGCCGGATCCGAAACTCTTCCGCACTTAGCGTTTCGAGTTCCTGCTGATCCAGTAATTCACGGTAGGCGTGCCGCTCCATGCTGGCACAGGCATACTGAAAACGTGCCTGCATCAGCTCAAACTGGCGCGGGTACAGCTTGTGGGATTTGGTCAGCACATGCTCTCGTACGCCGACCTTGCCAAAGTCATGCAGCAGGGCGGCGTAGCGCAATTCATTCATCTGTTCGCGGGTAAAATTGACTTCACGCAGTTCCGGTACACGGGAACGCCCCACGGCCTCGGCCAGGCGCTGGCTGTATTCAGCGACACGGAACGAATGACCTGCGGTACTGGGGTCTCGTGCTTCAATAGCGTGTACCGAGGCGGTAACGAAGCCTTCGAACAGCTGCCGGATGTCCTCGACCAGGCCCAGGTTCTTCAGTGCAATGGCGGCCTGCACGCCGATACCGGAGAGAATCTGAAGATCTTCACTATCAAAGGCATGCGTGCTGCGGGTATCCACCTGAATCAGTCCCAGCACCTCATCATCGAGCAACAGCGGCACACACATCACACTGCGAATACCCAGGCCGATTATGGACTCATGGCTGTCGAAGCGTCTGTCACTGCTGGCATCACTGGAAAGGATCGCACGGTGCTTGCTGATGACCTCATTGACGATCGCGCGAGACAGGACGGCATCCACCGACCGTTCCTTGCGGCTCATCGCCACCACCGGTTTGAGTGATTCACTGCTCTGCCCCGGTTCAATGCACAGCAAACCATAGGCATGCTCGGCGGCGGGAAAGATATCAAAGATAAAATCCATCACCTTGGCCAACAGGTCTTCGTGGTTATTCTGACCACCCAGGCCAATGCTGACCTGCGCCAGCGCCCGCAAACGGCGTTGTACGTCCGTGGCCGCAACACGATCTTCATGCAGATTGGCCTTGAGAAGCTGCAGGGCTTCCTGGGCATCGATGGCCATGCTCAGGTCGGGTTTCGAGCTTTTCGAGCCGACCAGAACCATAGAAGCGCTGCTGGCCTGCCGCTCTTCCGGGGTCTCACCGGCAATCAGGGCCAGATCAAAGGCCTCTTCATTACCACCGATTTCAGACTCCCACGGACTACTGGCCGACGTCTCATCCCTACCGCCGGCCGGTGGACGAAAACGTAGATGCACTCCACCCAACTGGAGATTACTACCTTCACGCAAGGCATAGAATTCCTTCGGCGTCAGAGGACGCGCATTGAGCAGGGTGCCATTGGTGGAGTCGAGATCCTGGATTACATAGCCGCCGTTGCGCCGTATGATCCGTGCATGCTGGCGACTGACTCGGCTGTCCGGCAGACGAATATGGCTATCACGCTCAGCCAATTCTTCTTCACAACGCCCAACCAGCGTCTCATCATGAAGAGGAAAACTCTTGCCAGCCAGGGCACCATTGAGCACCTCCAGGGAGGCCGTATGGAGAGTATCAGTCATTGTCATGAAATATCAGCTATCAAGTCGGAAATCCAGCCCGGGATACGGAAATCACCCCAGTGATTATCACCTTTTTACCCGCACGGGGTATATTAATTCCTATTCTAGCCGGTCATTATCAGCCAGTGGAGTCAGGGTGTAAGCAGCGGTGGCGCAGGCACAACCTTCAACTCCCGGCTAAAAATGACGCTAAATAGACTCCAAGCTACCGGCAACCCGCAACACCGGCAGGGTTTTATTACCACGAATCAACGTTGTATCGGCGTATAATGCCTTAAGATAGCGCCACCAGAACGGAATTTTTAGGCATTTACTATATTGAAGGCCTCTATAGTGACCAATGAAATACTGAAAGTCCCCAAAAAGCTGAAACCCGTCACCCTATGGGTACACCCCGAAGGCCGCGTCCGGGGTTCGCTGTACCTGCGAGAGCAAAGCCCCGACCATGCCGGCCCGGAACAGCCGCTGGAAGTCCTCAACCAGTGCACCCCATTCGTTGTTATCAAACGCGAAGAACCGGATGAACTGCGTTTTTATAACATGCGCTCCATCATCCGCGTAGAATATGAAACGGAGCACGAGCCCTCAACGGATATCCCCCGGCAACGCTGCCAGATACAGATGATGGACGGCTCATTCATCACGGGCTCCATCCGCGAGCAGTTGCCGCCAGCACGCGCACGAGTCCTGGATTATCTCAACCGTAGCGATGAATGCTTTATCAAGATACACATGGACGAAGGTACCATTTACCTCATCAACAAGGCCTACATCATCCATGCCCATGTGGATGATGCAGCCGACGACGCAAGCTAACAAGAGACCCGCCGTATGAGCCTGCTGTCCGGTTTTCAGGCCAATCGCGCCATTGCCGCATTAATGACGGAAAACGCCGCTGCAACGCCCGAAGGCAAACGGGCCGCGGTAAAGCTGAAACAGATCGGTGAGCCCGCCATTGCCAAGCTCATCGAGGCTCTGGGCAATACCCAGCACCCCGCCGTGATCGAGCAGCTACTGCTGGGCTTCGTGCGCAACACCACCCTGCCCTATTATCTGGCCGGCCTGACCAGTGAAGACGACAGCATCGTCGCCGGTGTCAGCCGCATCCTGTGTCGTTCAGGCGACTTCGAGCCCAACCAGCTGTTCGAGCAGCTCGACCACCCGGACATCTCCAAGTCGGCACTGTGCGAAATTCTCCTCGCCCATTCAGGCCGCATCAAGCCCAATATCCTGCTCGGCATGCTGGATCGTGTTTCCAGCAAGGTGCGTCCCATGCTTTACCGCCTGCTGGACAAGGTGGCCGACGAGGCGCTGCTGCCCGACATCATCCGTCGCCTGGACGCCAAACAGCCCATGGTACGCACCCACCTGGTGCAGGTGCTGTCCCGCTTTGACAACCCGCGCAGCCTCAACGCCCTCATCGGCGCCCTCGACGACCCCAATAAGGCGGTGCGCCAGTCCGCCCTGCAGGGCCTGGCGAAGATGCAGGCGCCGCAGGCGGTGGAGGCTATCTGCCGGCTGCTCGGCGACCCCGATCTCACCGTGCAGGCCGCGGCCATCGAGACCCTGGTCAAGATCCGCGCCCCGAACACGGTGAAATATCTGGTTGATGTCCTGCAGGACGAATCCGAATATGTGCGCCGCGCCGCCGTCGAGGTACTCAACGAGATCGGCGACCAGAACGCCGTCAAGGACCTGCTCAACGCCCTGCGCGACGTGGACTGGTGGGTCAAGGTGCGCGCCGCCGACGCCCTCGGCGCCATCGGTGGCCCCAAGGTGTTCGACGCCATCCTCGCCCTGATCCGCGACGAAGACGAATTCCTGCGCCGCACCGCGGTGGAAATCCTCAACACCAGCAAGGATCCGCGCTCCTTCGATCGCCTCATCGAGGCCCTGCGTGATGACGACTGGTGGGTACGCGAACGCGCCGTGGACGCCCTCGCCGGCATCGGCGATGAACGCGCCGTACCGCACCTGATCACCATGCTGGAAGAAAACCCCGAGGCTGGCCAAGTCGTGATCCGCGCACTGCACAACCTGGGTGACAAGCGAGCCATCAATCCACTCCTGAAACAGCTCGAGCACGCCGACAACACAGTCCGCAAGGAGGCCCTGCGCGCCCTGCAAACCCTCACCGACGAATCCAATGCCGGTAAGGTACAGGAAGCTGCCACCGAGCTCATGAATGTAAGTCAGGACGAAGTGGGCAGCGTTGCCAGCGAGACCGTGAAAACCCTCGTCACCCGCTACGGCGACCGCAGCACCCACATCATGGGTACAGCAAAGGAGATCGCGCTGGAAGACGAACCGACACAGATGACCTCGATATCGGACTCGCAGAAGACCCACGCCCTGGAGAGCAGCCCCAACGTCATCGACAGCAGTGACGGCATCATCAATCCCGCCAAACTGGTGCCCAACAGCATCCTCACCGACCGCTATCACGTGGTACGCAAGATCGGCGAAGGTGCCTTCGGCACCGCCATCCTGGTGGACGACCTGATGGTCAACGACCAGTTCGTGCTCAAGTTCCTCAACCCGCATGTGGCCTCGGATGAGAACATGATCCAGCGCTTCCTGCACGAGCTGCGCTACGCGCGCAAGATCACCCACGAGAACGTTATCCGCATCTACGACCTGGTCACCTTCGGCCAAACCTACGCCATCTCCATGGAGTATTTCCCCAGCCATTCACTGGCGGACGAGTTGCGCAAGGACGGCCTGATGGATCGCCGGCGCGGTTTGCACATCCTCGGCGAAATCTGCAAGGGCATGGCCCGGGCGCAGGAAGTCAGCGTGGTGCACCGCGACCTCAAGCCGGCCAATATCCTCATCAACGACGAGGACATCGTCAAGATCGTCGACTTCGGCCTCGCCGCCGCGGCCAGCAAGTCCGACTCGCGCCTGACCAAGAGCGGCATCCTGGTGGGCACCCCGACCTACATGGCGCCGGAACAGGTACGCGGCCGCACCATCGATTCGCGCACCGATATCTACACCCTGGGCATCATTATGTACGAGCTGTTCAGCGGACAGGCGCCGTACACCGGCGAAGAGTCCATGGCCATCCTGTTTCAGCATGTGGAAGGCAAGGCCAAACCACCACGCGAAATCAACCCGGACATCCCGGAATCGCTGGAGGCCATTATCACCAAGGCCATGGCGGTCGATCCCGAACAGCGCTTCCAGACCTTCGATGAGCTGCGCGCAGCACTCGAGGCCGCCTCCACCGAGATAGGACAGACCTGATGGCGCGCATCGACGCCTTCCTCAAACTGGGCCGTGAACAGGGCTGCACCGACATCCACTTTGCCGTCGGCACCCCACCGCTGCTGCGTCTGCTGGGCGATCTGGCACCGATCAAATACCGCGCCCTCAGCGCGGAAGAACTGGAAAGCCTGGTGTTTGAGATCCTCAATGACAAGCAACGCACGGAATTCGAGGCCGGACAGGATCTGGACTTTTCCTACCAGGGCGACGAGGTCGGCCGTTTCCGCGTCAGCCTGTTTCGCAAGATCGGTGGCATCGGCGCCGCCTTCCGTGTCATCCCGCCCGCCATTCTGACCCTGGAAGACCTGGAACTGCCGCCGGTGGTGGCCCGGTTTCTCGATGCCAACCAGGGCCTGATTCTGGTCACCGGCGCCACCGGTACCGGCAAGTCCACCACCCTCACCGCCATGCTGGATCTGCTCAACAAGACGCGGCGACTGAACATCATCACCCTCGAAGACCCTATCGAGCAGATTCACAAGAGCCAGCTGTCACTCGTAGTACAGCGCGAAGTGGGTACTCATGTGGAAAGCTTTGCCGAAGGTCTGCGCGCTGCCCTGCGCGAAGACCCGGACGTTATCCTGGTCGGCGAGCTGCGCGACCCGGAGACCATCATGATGGCCATGACCGCCGCCGAGACCGGCCACCTGGTGCTGGGCACCCTGCACACCACCTCCGCCGCCAAGACCCTGGACCGCATCATCGACGCCATGCCCACCTCGCAGAAGACCCAGGCCAGCCTGTTCCTGGCCCAGCACCTTCGTGGCGTCGTCAGCCAGAAGCTGGTCAAGAGCGCCGACGGGCGCTCGCGCAAGGCCATCGTGGAAATCTTCGTCAACACCCCCGCCATCGCCAACCTGATCACCAGCGGCAAGGTGTTCCAGATTCCTTCCGTACTGCAGACCGGGCGCGACAAGGGCATGCAGCTGATGGACCAGGCCCTGCTGGAGGCCATCCAGCGCAAGGAGATCGACCCGGACGACGCCTACATCCACGCCACGGAAAAGCAGCAGTTCCAGCGCTTTGTCACCGACCCGGATCTGCTGCCCCAGGTCGACTTGGCCGTCTCTTAGGGCCGTCTCATGAGCCGCGTCAACGCCTTCCTCGAACTGCTGGTCAAGCAAAAGGGATCCGACCTGCATCTGGTGTCCGGCAACCCGCCGCGCATCCGCCTGTTCGGCGAAATCCACCCGGTGAAATATCGTGAACTGAGCAGCGACGAAACCCAGGATCTGCTGTTCGAGATCATGCCCGACCACGCACGGCAACGATTCGAGAGCCGTGGTGGCGCCGATTTTGCCTATGAGATTCCCGGCGTATCCCGTTTCCGCGTCAATATCTTCCGCCACCTCAACGGCATCGGCGCCGTATTCCGTGCCGTACCGGGCAACGTCGTGCCGATGGAGAAACTGCGCCTGCCCGCATCATTAAAAAATCTTACTCGCCAGCGCAAGGGACTGATCCTGGTTACCGGCCCCACCGGTTCCGGCAAGTCCACCACCCTGGCAGCGATGATTGACTACATCAACAGCCAGCGCAAAGGCCACATCATCACCATCGAAGACCCGGTGGAACACCTGCACGAAAACAAGGGCTGCCTGATCAGCCAGCGCGAGATCGGCGAACACACCGACAGTTTCGCCCACGCCCTGCGCTCCGCCCTGCGCGAAGACCCGGATGTCATCCTGGTGGGTGAAATGCGTGATCTGGAAACCATCAGCCTGGCCGTCACCGCCGCCGAGATGGGCATCCTGATCCTCGCCACCCTGCATACCAACGGCGCCGCCGCCGCCATCGACCGCATTATCAACGTTTTTCCGCCCGGCGAAGAACCGTATATCCGCACCATGCTCTCCACCTCACTGTGCGGCGTGGTCTCGCAGCAGTTGGTGCGCACCGCCGATCAGCGCGGCCGACTTGCAGCTGTGGAGACTCTGATCAATAATGCAGCAACATCGAATATCATTCGTGAAGGCAAGACCGAGCAGCTCGAAAACGTCATCCAGGGCGGTGCCTTGCAGGGCATGCAGAGCATCGACACGGCGCTGCGCCGTCTTCTCGACGAGAAGCTCATCACGGGTGAAGAGGCCTATCGGAAGGCACGAATCAAGTCGAACTTCGAGCAATACAGGGAACAAGATGAGCCAGCCCCAGCCCCCACGCCAACCGCCCAAAATTAGTCTGGTGAAGGATTCCAGCACCCCGTCAAACCACACAGAAGGGGCCGACCCCATGCTGAGCACGGAGTCCCCAAAGACCGAGCGAAAGCTCATTCTGACCCTGGAAGGCGACGTAGTACGCGAATACACCGTCGGCCCCAAAAGCATCAGCATCGGCCGCAAGCACGGCAACGACATCCAGCTCAACGACCTCACCATCAGCGGTCGTCACGCCATGATCACCAGCATCCCCGACTACGTCTTCATCGAAGATCTGGGCAGCACCAACGGCACCCTGGTCAATGGCAACCACATCAAGAAGGTCGCGCTGGAACACGGCGACATCATCCAGATCGGCCACCACCAGTTCACCTATCTGTGCCAGATCGAGGCCAAATACGAACCCACCATGTTCGTCAAGGCCGAGTTCGACGAAACCCAGATGATCATCCCCGAATGGGACGAGGCCAGCGAAGCCATCATCAAGGGCCAGCCGCTGGGCGGCCTGCGCACCCTCAACGGTCCGGTCACCAAATCCGTCATGGAGCTGCGCAAGGCCTACAACGCCATCGGTTTTCAGGGCAAGCGCATGGCCCTCATCACCCGCAGCACCAAGGGCTATACCATCGCCGCCGTCACCAGCACCCGCAGCCGGCGCACCATGGACATTCCCCTCGTCAACGGCATCCCCCTGAGCACGGAACCCCAGCCCCTGAGCGAAAACGATGTCATCAATATTGCCGGATTCGAGGTGGAATTTTATTACATTCGCTGACGACCCTTTCTTTTACATGCAAGCCAGGATGTACAACTTCATTGAGAGAAGGCCGAAATGAATGGAAAACTGATCCTGACCCTCGATGGCGAGGTCATCAATGAGTACCCCATAGAGGAAGAATCCCTGACCATTGGTCGCAAGCACGGCAATGAAATACAACTCAATGACCTCACCATCAGCGGGCGCCACGCACTGATCATCGCACAGAGCAAACAGACCTATATTGAGGATCTGGGCAGCACCAACGGCACCCTGCTCAACGGCAATCACATCAAAAGCGCCGTACTCAAACATGGCGACATCATTCAGACCGGCCATCACCAGTTTACCTTCCTGTGCGAAGGACAGAAAAAGTATGAGCCCACCATGTTCGTCAAGGCGGAGCTGGATGAAACCAAGATGGTATTACCGGATTGGGAATCCCGTGAAGAAGGCATCAAGGGCCAACCCCTGGCGGGTCTTCGTACCCTTAACGGCCCCCTTGCCCGCACCATCATGGAGCTGCGCAAACCCTTCAACACTGTGGGTTTTCAAGGCAAAAAGCTGGCACTCATCAGCCGCAGCCTGGAAGGCTACAACATCTGTGCCGTACCCAATAACCAGGGCAACCTCACCACCGGTGCCCCTCTGCTGAACGGCGAGCCCCTCGGTCCCGTACCACAGGATCTCAAGGCCAGTGACATTATCAACATCGCCGGTTTCGAGGTGGAATTTTTTCTGATTCACTGAGAAGGGATCGCATCATAAAAGCGAGTTGTTGACATTCTTACCGTAAACCTGGAACACCGGTAACAAACTCAGTAACCCCAGTCCTTATGCCCCAGTGGGGCCTTGCTCAATATTTCCCGGTACTGCCGCCACTGCGGCATGAAGCTGTCCATCAACGCCACGAAGCGGTCATTGTGATGACGTTCCAACAGAATCGCCACTGTCGGCGACGCCGGGGATACCCAGGAATCGACGTTGAACTCAACATCCTGGCACTTGATTTTGGCCGATCGGGCAAAGCTGGCCAATGCACCAAGCGCCTTTTCCAAGGCATTTTTTGCTGCCCCTCGCCCCGGCTCAACCGAATCAGCGTTGACCGCAGCGCCGGCCCGATAATCGCAGGTAGCGAACGATCTTCCGGCGCCTCGATCACCACCGGCATATAACCTTCATCTTCCGCATCCAAACGAATACGGTGCAACAGCACCGTCTTGCCGACGCCCCGCGAGCCGTAGTAAGTCCGGTGGATGCGCTGCGCTTATCCACCCTACATTCGCATTTCCCGATCCACTCAAATAAACCGTAGGGTGGATAAGCGCAGCGCATCCACCATCCACTACATTCGCATGCCCCGATCCGCCCCAACAAAACGTAGGGTGGATAAGCGCAGCGCATCCACCATCCACTATATTCGCATGCCCCGATCCGCCCCAACAAAACGTAGGGTGGATAAGCGCAGCGCATCCACCGATCCTCACTCCCAATCAAGCCCAGCGATATCATCAGGCTCACTGTTCCCCCAGGATTCCTCGTACCATCCCTTCGACACGCACCGTTTGAAACTCGACCACGGCCAATCCCCCGGTCGTAACACCAAGCCATGCTTGACGGGATTGTAGTGAATGTAATCCATATGCATCCGCCAGTCGTGCTCATTGTGGAGAGCATGTTCCCAAAAGCGCCGCTGCCAGACCAAACGCTCATTGCGGTCATTGGAGCGGCTGTCGATACCCCGCGAAGCGGCCTTCTTGATTTCCCGCCAACGGCCGGAATAATCGCTGTCACCATCCGGCAAGCGCCAGATACAATGCAGGTGATCCGGCAGGATCACAATCGCATCAATTTCAAAAGGCTTATCGGCGAGGACTTTCCGAAACGCGTCGCGCAAATAGGCCACCCGTTCGGGTCCGTCAAAAATCGGGGCACGGCGATGGGTCACCACGGTAAAGAAAAACACCCCACCGGGAATGATGGCACGGCGGTAATTGCTCATGGTTTGGAGTCCTTTCCGATGTTTGGCGCCAGTTCGGTGGATGCGCTGCGCTTATCCACCCTACATTTGCATTTCCCGATCCACCCAAACAAGCCGTAGGGTGGATAAGCAAAGCGCATCAATCAACCACTACATTCGCATTTCCCGATCCACCCAAACAAACCGTAGGGTGGATAAGCAAAGCGCATCAATCAACCACTACATTCGCATTTCCCGATCCACCCAAACAAACCGTAGGGTGGATAAGCGCAGCGCATCCACCAACCACGGCCATCATGTCCAAGGACCAGACCAGCCGAACCCTTCCGGTCAGCAGTTCCTGCAGTGTCTTGTGGCAGGTTTATGAAAGGCATCAAAATACCCGAAATAACAATGAAACACACAGGACGCCCTTAGATAAATAATGACGAGTGCTGATAAACTATCAATGAGTTCAGGATAATGCAGGACAGTATAGGAGGATGGAATGGTGCCCGGGGCCGGAATCGAACCGGCACGGCCGTGAAGCCGAGGGATTTTAAGTCCCTTGTGTCTACCAGTTTCACCACCCGGGCGGCGAGCGGTTTCAACAGCGGTAACTATTACAGAAAACCATCGGCGCGGGAAGCGCAACAGGTTCATTACCGTGCAGGGAAAGATATCGAAAGGACTGGCCAGGAACGGCGGACGATAAGTGGAGGCTGAGCCCGGAGTCGAACCGAGGTACACGGATTTGCAGTCCGCTGCATAGCCACTCTGCCACTCAGCCGGCTATCTAAAAAACATCGTCAATAATGCAAAAGATCTAACTGAAAAAACCCCGACCACTTCGACCGAGGCTTTCCGAAAACCCAAAGATTTGGAGCGGGAAACGAGATTCGAACTCGCGACCCCAACCTTGGCAAGGTTGTGCTCTACCAGCTGAGCTATTCCCGCGTCACGCCTTCAAGAGCGCTGTATTTTACAGTCCAAGGGAGGACTGTCAAGCCTTTCACCACACAAAATACGCAGGGCACTTCTAGAAGCGCCCTTCACTTCGAGGCAGCGTTGGAAAGGCTGGGCCAGGCCGCACGCAGGTAGATAAACATGGACCACAGGGTCAGCCCGGCGGCCACGTACAACAGCACGAAACCGATTTCGGCGGTGGGAAAATGGCCAACCGGTTCACGGTAAAGCAACAGCAACAGGGCCAGCATCTGCGCGCTGGTTTTGATCTTGCCGATGGTGGACACCGCCACCGAGGTACGATCACCGACCTCGGCCATCCATTCGCGCAGGGCGGAGATAACGATCTCGCGACCAATGATGACCACTGCCGGCAAGACGAGCAGCAGATCCGCGAAGGGCGTTGGATTGACATCTACCAACATCACCAGCGCCGCTGCCACCATCAGCTTGTCGGCCACCGGATCGAGAAAGGCACCAAAGGCCGAGGTCTGCTGCCAGCGCCGCGCCAGATACCCATCCAGCCAGTCGGTGATGGCGGCGATGGCAAACACCGCCGTCACGGCCACATGGGCCCAAGGCACTGGCAGATAGAACAGCA
Organism: uncultured Gammaproteobacteria bacterium; assembly: GCA_913009875.1. Taxonomy (GTDB): domain Bacteria; phylum Pseudomonadota; class Gammaproteobacteria; order SZUA-152; family SZUA-152; genus DRQN01. The sequence goes on from CAJVYS010000015.1 coordinate 37,533, forward strand.
CGGCGAACACCGGGATCAGGGCGATACGCAGCAGGGTGAGGATGTTAGGGAGGTTATAGATCATGGAAATCGTGCGCCAAAGCGTCCATTCATTCGTCCGAATGGAACACATCATATACTTTTTGCGCCAGATTTTTACTGATACCCGACACACTGGCCAAATCCTTCACCCCGGCGCGGGCCACTTCCTGCAGGCCGCCGAACTGTTTCAACAGTTGCTGGCGCCGTTTCGGCCCCAGCCCGCTGATGCCCTCCAGAACCGAGGTGTTGCGTGTCTTGGCTCGGCGCTGACGATGGCCGGTAATGGCGAAGCGGTGTGCCTCATCGCGTATCTGCTGGATCACGTGCAGGGCCGGCGAATCCGGCGGCAGGCTCATCTCCCGACCGGCGAACACCAGCACCTCCTGCCCCGGCTTGCGTGATCGCCCCTTGGCCACGCCGAGCAGGCTGACACCGCTGATCTGTAATTCCTCCAACACCGCCGCGGCCTGCGCCACCTGTCCCTTGCCACCGTCGATAATCAGGATATCCGGCAGCTTGCCTTCGCCCTTTTTCAGCCGTGTGTAGCGCCGCATCAGAGCCTGATGCATGGCGGCGTAATCGTCGCCGGGGGTAATACCTTCGATATTGAAGCGGCGATAGTCAGCCTTCAGCGGGCCGTTGCCGTCCAGCACCACGCAGGAAGCCACGGTGGCCTCGCCCAGGGTATGGCTGATGTCGAAACACTCCAGCCGCTGCGGCAGGCTATCCAGCCCCAGCACATCCTGCAGGGCCTCCAGCCGCTTAAGCACCCCGGCCTTGCCGGCCAGGCGGCTGCGCAGGGCGGTGCGGGCATTGGCCTCCGCCATCTGCTGCCAGCGCGCACGCTCACCGCGCAGGCGCCAGGTCAGTTGTACCTTGTGGCCGCTCTGCTCCGAGAGCACGGACTGCAGCACCCCGGCGTCCTCCGGCTCGGCATTGAGCAGGATCTCCAGCGGGATCTCACGGCCACCCGCCCCCTGCCCGCTCAAATAGAACTGCGCCACGAAGGCCGCCAGAATATCCGCCGCCTCGGCACCCTCGGCCTGGCGCGGAAAATAGGACTTGTTGCCCAGATTACGCCCACCGCGAATAAAGAACACCTGCACACAAGCCGTGCCGGCCTCGCTGACTACGGCGATCACGTCGCGGTCGCCACCCTCGCCGCTCACCGACTGCGTCTCCTGCATACGCCGCAGGCTGGCGATCTGGTCGCGAAAGCGCGCCGCCTGCTCGAATTGCAAGGCCTTGGCGGCCACCTCCATGCGGACCACCAGCTCATCGATGAGGCGGGAATTGCGGCCTTCGAGGAACATCACCGCATGGCGCACGTCCTCGGCATAGTCTTCGGGAGAGATCAGCCCCACGCAGGGCGCGGTGCAGCGCTCGATCTGATATTGCAGACAGGGCCGCGAGCGATTGCCGTAGAAGCTGTCCTCGCACTGGCGCACGCGAAACACCTTTTGCAATATATGCAGGCTTTCGCGTACCGCACCCGCCGAGGGATAGGGACCGAAGTAGCGCCCCTTGAGGCGCTTGGCGCCACGGTGGTAGCCGAGGCGTGGGTAATCATGATGACCGGAGAGAAACAGGAATGGGTAGCTCTTGTCGTCGCGCATGAGGATGTTGTAGCGCGGCTTGAGCTGCTTGATGAGATTGTTCTCCAGCAACAGGGCCTCGTTCTCGGTGTGGGTGACGGTCACCTCCACGCCACGGATCTGCGCCACCAGGGCGCGGGTCTTGGGGCTCTGCACCGTGCGCTGAAAGTAACTCGACACGCGTTTTTTCAGATTGCGCGCCTTGCCCACGTACAGCACCGCACCCCCGGCATCGAGCATGCGGTAGACGCCGGGCTTACCGGTCAGCGTATTGAGGAAGGCCTTGGCGTCGAAGGTCGGGGTGTCGTGCTGTTCAGGCATGTGACTCAATCATTCTGCATATACATTGTGGGAGCGGCTTCAGCCGCGAAGACTCTTCACACGTCATTCGCGGCTGAAGCCGCTCCCACAGAGACTTGGCGGCAAATCGCCGGAAGGTAAGATGAAGCACCTCACCGCAAGGATTTCATTGGCAACGAATTTCAACGCAGAGAACGCAAAGGCGCAGAGGACGCAGAGAAAAACTACAAAAAATCTTTGCGTCCTCTGCGCCTTTGCGACCTTTGCGTTGAATTCCCATGGCGCGGAAAAACCTACCGGGCATCGACGAGCTCGCGCGCCCGTTGGAACACGGCGTGGAACATGGGTTCCGTGAGGCGGCGGGTCTGGGTGTTGTAACGGCTGCAATGGTAGGAATCCAGCAGCCGGCGCCCGCCCGGCAGGTCGTGCAGGACATTGTGGGCAAAGCGGAAGTCCTTCTGCCGCAGGCCGAAGGCGCGCACCACCGACTGGTGGGCGATACTGCCCAGGGCCAGCACCACCGCACTCTTTTTCAGCCCTTCCAGTTCCGCACGCAGGAAATCGTTGCAGGTCTTGATCTCCGCACCCACCGGCTTGTTCTGCGGTGGCAGACATTTCACCGCATTGGTGATGCGGCAATCGCGCAGTTTCAGGCCGTCGCGCGCCGATTCGGACACCGGTGCGCTGCTGAAGCCGTAGTCGAACAGGGTCTGATAGAGCAGGATGCCGGCATGATCACCGGTGAAGGGCCGGCCCGTGGCGTTGGCGCCGTGCATGCCGGGGGCCAGACCGACGATCAGCAGCGACGGCCGCGCGGCGCCAAAGGGCGCCACCGGGCGGGCGTGATAGTCCGGGTAATCCTGTTGCACCTCATCGAGAAACCGGCTGAGACGCGGGCAGCGACGGCAATCGAGGTCGAAGGTGGCGGAAACACTGGAGGTGAGAGAGGAATGACGGCTCATGAATAGACTTACCCGATGAAAAAAACAGCCACTAGCATAGCATTACCGTCAAGCCTTAACGGCCCCGGGCTTTGCGCCGACACGAACAAAAGGGCATCCTATGGGTCAACTATTATTGAATCAGCAAAATACGCCGCATTCAAGGAAAAACCGATGACACAGCACCCCCGAATGATTGCCGCCATCGCGCTCATTACCCTCACCGCCGTCGCCTTGACGGGTTGTCTGGTGGAAAAGAAGGAAAAGCCGCCGGCTTACGAGCGCAATAGCAACAACCTGCGCGTTTACCAACAAGGCGACTGGATTCGCTACAACGTCATTGCCACCACGCTATCCGGCACCAGTGCCGGCAACGTCCGTTCCGGGACACTGGAAATCCGCTGGGGTAACTACTCCACCCTGACTTCCCCGGATGGCAACAACTACGACGTGATAGAAAAACTCATTACGGTAGAGATAAACGACAGCGGTTCCCCCGTCCCCATCACCACCGTGCACTATGTGCAGCAGGATGTGCGAAAGGGTATGAATCCAGATGTGTATGGCACAGAGCAACTGGTGGCCATGGGACACCCGAATCCCAATGAATACTACTGGCTCAATACCAAGGGCGGAATAAACTACAGCGTCAACGGTGTCCCGGGTGGGCAGGAGCCGGAAACCACGCTGGAGTCACCGCTATTCATCGGCCAGTCCTACACCGTGGAATACTTTCTCATGGATGATTGCTACACAGGGACTCCTGGTTGCCAAGACGACATCGGCAAATCCACAACATCAGTCGACGTCGTCGGTGATAGCACACAGGTCAACACCAACATCGGCAACTACGCTAATCCCTTCCAGGTCAATTTCGACGGAAAAATCATCCCTGCTGCGGGTATCAGTCTGTTGCCACTACTGTTCGACATCTTCGACGTCTGTAGTGACGAGCGATCCTCCCACAACGGCAGGATGTTCATCATTCCCGAGGTCGGGATCATCCAGCTGACCAACACTTGTCAGGACCTTAGTGGCACCGGCGACATCATCCTCTACGACATCACCGTCGACGACATCAGTTCCAGCATCCTCGCTGGCAGCTAGCCGCTACCCAAGACGGCAAAAAGGGCGCCCCGTGCAAACGGGGCGCCCTTTTTCGTATCACCGCTGCGGGCTGCGGCCTACAGGAAATTAAACAACGACAGGTTCTGTATCCGCGCAAAGCTTTGCTGTGAGGCCTCCAGCCCCGCCAGTTGCAGGTTCATTCGGCTGATGGCCTCGGCATAGTCCAGATCCTGCACTTCCGAAAGCCGTTTCTGCGCTTCCAGTTGAACGTCTTCATTGAAGTCACGCTGACTGTCGATGGCGTTCTGTCTCGCCCCCACCTTGGCGCGGAAACCATCGAGATGATTGAGCGCGCTTTGCAGGTCACCGACCGCGGCCATGTTCGGCGAATTGGACTCCAGCGACAGCGCCAGCTGTTCCAGGGTTTCGAACACGCTCCGGGTGCCGCCACCACTCTCCGGGATGTTGACGAAGACATCGCTGCCGGGATCACCCACGGGGATCTGTCGCATGGCGCCGATCTGTAGATTGCGCTGGCCATTGTCGCCGCTGTAGTTGAAATCGTAGAGCCCGCTGCCGACGGGGTTTTCCACCTCGCTAAAGGGTGCCGTGCCGACATTGTAGCCGGCGAAGACATATTCGCCGTTGCCATCCACGGTATTGGCGAGCGCCAGGATCTCCGCCAGGTTTTGGCGGATTTCCGTGGCGAGGGCCGCGCGGTTGGCGGCGGACTGACTGCCGTTGTTGCCCTGAATGGCCAGTTCGCGCGAACGCTGCAAGACATTGATGGTCTGCGTGAGGGCATTTTCCTCGCTGAACAGCCGGCTTTCGGCCATATCGGCATTTTTCTGATATTGCACCTGCGTATCGATGCTCTGCTGCAGGGCAATGACCTGTGTGGAGCCGATGACGTCGTCCGAGGGAGACAGGATACGCTTGCCGGTGGCCACCTGCTGCTGGGTATAGCTCAGTTCCGTCTGCCAGATCGGAAGAGCGTCGTGTAGGGAAAGAGTGTAGATCTCGGTGGTCGCCGTATCATTAAAAAAAAAACCAGCACCACCCCCCCCCCCCCCCACCACCCCTCCCCCCCCTGTTCACGACATCTCTATCATTATGCTACTCCACCTCTTTCTTCTCCT
>CAJVYS010000016.1 GCA_913009875.1 uncultured Gammaproteobacteria bacterium
AAACCTAATCCCGTGCCGCTGTGTTTCCTTGTAGTAGAACCATCAGCCTGCCTGAATTCCTCGAATATTATTTTTTTATCTTCATCAGATATACCTATGCCTGTATCGGTTACTTTAAATTCCAAAACATTATTCGGCAGTAAATTAATAGAAAGCTCTACAAATCCTTCGTTTGTAAATTTGATAGCATTACCAATTAAATTTATAAGCACTTGTGTTATTTTATACCCATCGGTTTTTATAATAATATTTGTATTTATCTTTTTATTAATCTTGAACAAAATATTATTCTTCTGCTCAAAGCGCCTGATGCCTAGATTAATCCAGTTGAGGCAGTCAGCTTTGTTGGTCGGCCCATCATGAGGGCAGGTGATGCAATGGACATTTTTGTGGTTCTTCCTAACTTCTTCAACTTCCTCTTGTGTCTTTTTGTCATTTGGATATGTGCCGACAAATATGTGGTAGTTGGCATAATCCAGACTTTTTATCGTGTTCTCCAGCATTGGGCGGATGACCGCTGACTCGTCCCAGGCGGGAATTAATACCGCAATTTGTTTTTCCGGCATCTGCCTGAGGTCAGTTTCACTGAGAGCTTGATGTTTAGGCAATACAAAATAGCGCCGATATATACTCCGTATCACGAAATAGACATCAATAAACAAATCATCCAAACCGCTTATTATAAAAATCACGCTGATACCTATCAGCAAAATTTTCATGGATACCAGTAGATACGCAATATAATCGCTGTATTCCAGCATCATAAACACCTATTTATTAGGGTTAAACTCTTCTGATGGATCTAAAAAAGGACCACACACCCCTTGGCTCCAACGGCATATTGCTTTTACAATTCTGTCTGCCGCATAACCATCACCATACGGGTTGTTACCGTTGACCATGGCCTGATACGCAGATGCATCATTCAATAAACGGCTCGTTTCCCGGAATATCCTGTTTCGATCTGTGCCGACGACCTTGGCCATTCCAGTCTGGAATGCTTCGGGGCGTTCTGTCAGTTTGCGCAATACCAAAACCGGTATTTTTAAGGCTGGCGCTTCTTCTTGAATCCCTCCAGAATCCGTCAAAATGATATGCGACCGTTTCATCAAATTAATACATGTTAGATAGTCGACTGGGTCAGTCAGATATACCCGATCGGTGTGGTCCAGCAGCCGCATTACCGGTTTACGGACATTAGGATTCATATGAACGGGATACACTATTGCAAGATCTGGAAAAGATTCCACCAGAGCCTTTAGCGCTAAACATGTATTTTCCAGATCCGCGCCCCAAGATTCGCGCCGATGAGAGGTGACGAATAAAATTCGATGGCTATCGAAAGGTATATTTTCGAGCGGTGTATTGTCGAACCGATACTGTTTTTTAAGTTGCATGAATAATGCATCAACCACGGTATTGCCTGTCACGACGATTTTCTTCTGCGCTATACCCTCGTTTATTAATTTAGTCTTAGCCATTCCGGTCGGAGCAAAATGAATATCTGTCAACACCGAGGTCAGTTGGCGATTTATTTCTTCGGGAAAAGGTTCGTATTTGTCGTGGCTGCGCAGGCCAGCTTCTATATGGCCAACGGGTATTTTTTTATAAAAAGCGGCTAGTGATGCGGCTACTACCGTCGTCGTGTCCCCCTGAACTAATAATAAATCTGGTTTGACATCATCGATCGCTTTGCACATTTTCTTGAGGATAAGGCATGTCAAGTCTGTCAGACTTTGATTATGTCGCATGACAGAGAGATCAATGTCCGGGACGATTCCAAATAACTCAACAACCTGATCAAGCATGTCCCGATGTTGAGCAGTGGCTATTACAATAGTTTCAAATACGTCGGAATGTCTTTTTAGAGAGAGGATAACGGGGGCCATTTTAATGGCTTCTGGACGCGTACCGATCACAACCGCGATGCGCTTGCGCTTCATTCATTAACTCCTTCAATTCCGCGCGAGTTGCCTTATGGCTCCCGGTGGATTGCTGATCCATATTCATTGTTCATTGTTTTTTCTGCTGGTTTTGTTGTCTATAATTTCCCTCCAGAAGTTGAGCTTTCTATAGCCTGAAAACAAACGCTATTTTGATGTGTAACGATGACCGGAGTGATGCCTGCGCCGGGAAATTCCCGGCGCATTGGCACTCGCCCTATCGAATTAAAAGCGATTTAATCTCACTAAGCAGAATATTTATATATCTACTCGTTCAATAATTCCCGGCCACCAACCCATTGATAGCCCAGCTCTGTAATACCCCTTATCAACTTGTCAAAATCCTCCAATCCGGGAACATTAAATTCGGGTTCCAGCCAAAATGGGTGAAAGTAAAAGGAAGCAAAGCCGTCACGTACGACCAATGCATATCTCGCATTCTCATAAAGATCATTCCACAAAACAAAATTTGCATCTTGACCAATATCGTAGATTATATTCCCAAGATTTTCAGGAAGAACTCTTTGGCCATAGTGATCGGATGCAATAATGTAAGGAAAAAACTGACCCACAGAAAAGTCTCTCTCGGGGTTATTCGTGTCGAGATTTAACTGAGGATCATCTGAAGTGTAATAAACTGACCTTTCATATCGGGTAACAGAACCCAATGCTGCATAGGTATTGGGCGAACCCTGATAATGCGGCGTTTCCCATGCATAAGGTGTGATTCCTACACTTGAAAACTCATCCAGCCCTGTCTGAATTCTATTTGCCACCCAGGAAACAGAGTCTTCGCTGACTGGTCGGTTATTTATTATATCCCAGAATTCAAAATCATCAGCCGTAACACCAGACCACGGATTAGGGACATCACTGTACTGATGGGTTAATCCATGCATTAAAATATCGCCACCACGAGGCTGTGCATAGCGCAATGATTCAACTAAATTTTCCGCATCAGCCAAGCGAATTTCTTCAGCGACACCACCATTGTAAACCCCTAGTGGATCCTTATAGAGAGGAATCACCGCGATTGAAAATGGGATTTGTTTTGCGGCGAGGTAATCACTCAGTTGCTCCATGGCTACCGGGCTGACCTTGGCGCTCACATCTTCAAGACGCACCATGGCGCGATTATTTTTCGTATGCTGTATGTTCAAGATGTCATGAAGTATGTCACTAAACACCAAATATCGGTCCCGGGGGCCAATGAATGAGAAGGGCATATCTGCGACATACCAGAAATTAGCGGATCGAGCGATGTATGGCGCACGTTCACTTGTGCCGCCATTAACAACTTCAACCAGCACCTCTGCTTTCGTCAGGTCACTGATCTCGACAACACCTATGTCAGGGTCAGCAGCAATGGCTTGTGTAGCCTCGTCATAGCTGTAATATTTCTTAAATGGCAACCCTTTATATATAATTGTATCAAAAAATCCAGGCTCTGGATTAGCTGGTGTTGGCTGGGAATTGAATCCCCTTGTTCCTAGCAGATTAATACCGAATTTTTCGCTGAATCCGTAGCTTGGATCCCAAGCCAAATCCCATAAGTTATATTTAAACCAGACAACGGTTTTTTCTGTCGTAGAGATATCGGCAAGAAAGCCACTCGGAGAAGGGTTGCTGTAATAACTACCAAGATAGAACAGTGCGTCATAAGACTCGACATCGCCCTCTGCGTATTCACCAATGCGCTTCATCTCTATATCCATCGCAAAGTGCCCAAGCAAATTTCGCAGCATAATAGCGTAGGATTTCCCCAGTTTACGCATAGGCACACCTTCAGGTGCATCATATAGAATAAGGGCGCGCTGAGCATTATTGTCTGGGTCAGATCCCTCATGCCCTACATGATGTTTCCTGCCATGTGCGCCATGTTTTTTGCTGTGCTTCTTGCCATGCTTGCCCCTGTCGGTATGCTTAGCATTTTTCTTGCCGTGCTTCTTGCCATGCTTGTCCCTACCGCCATGCTTAGCATTTTTTTTGCTGTGTTCCTTGTCATGCTTATCCCTGTCAGCATGTTTATCATCTTTCTTGCTGTGTTTCTTGCCATGCTTGTCACTGTCAGCATATTCATCATCTTTCTTGTTGTGCTTCTTGCCATAGTCGTTGCCAAAACCCAACGCCATACGGTGCTCTTTGGATATCATCGACGTCGTCGCATCATCTGAAGAGTGAGCATTGGCTGTGGTCGAGGTATAAGCTTGTGCGAGCAAAATAAGACAAGCAAATAGAACAAATTTAAGATCAAAATGGTGACGTAAAAAACAGGTTTTCACTTTTATACAATTCATGCTGTTTATTCTCCCAGTAAGTCTGTTGGGTATTACTTCAAGCCTGAGCGACTCGATGTCCCTGTGCTGAGCCAGACCCTAAGTTTTTTCTTCGACTAGCGACAAGTGTAAATCGTAAGATATATTAAAGCATACAATCATTCCCGCTCGATAGGCCTCCAAGTGATATAAAAAGCAATCATTCCCATGTCTATAACTACATTTTGTTTGCCGCCTTGCGATTAGTAGTCCATCAAGTAGTAGTCCATCAAGGCTACACATTGGAGTGCAGTTGGTCTGTCAGTGTTCAGGGCACCAATAGCAGGTCAGCGCTTGACAAGGGAAACGGCCATTTCCTGAGCACTGCGCCTCACCTATAAACGTCTCCTGATGGTGCCGTGAGACACCACAGAAACGCTGGCCTCATCTACAAAAATGTGATGATCCACTACTGACACTTTTCGGACATGACCACCATGCATAGCAGTATTTAGACATAGCAATATTCACGCCAAAAAATTATTATCATTAATTACAGGGAGTTATTGTATGTGGCCACTTGCGCACATTCGAAATGTAAAATATTTCGACAGTTGAGGATATCTTTAAAGCTGAAAAATACGTTTCTCAGCCTTTACAGTACGAAGTGGAAATTTGGATCAGGCAGGGTTCACTTTCAACGGCCTGTCAGTGACGAACCTGACAACGACGCAAAAATACAGCCAGCAGCAGGCTGGAAAACAACAACACTAACAGGAGATAGTTGCCCGCCAGGACATAGAGGGTCGCTCCGCTGCGTGGTTGCAGGCTACCGCTGAGCACGAACACCTCGAACTGCGGCGAGCGTGCCGTGACCTGCCCACGGTGATCGATCAGCGCGGAGATACCGTTATTGGTGGCGCGGAACATGGGCCGCGCCGTCTCCAGGCTGCGCATGCGCGCCATCTGCAGGTGCTGGTGCGGCGCCAGTGAATCGCCGAACCAGGCATCGTTGCTGACGTTTACCAGTACAGTGGCCTCTGGCAAGGCGCGAATCACCTCTTCACCAAAGGCATCCTCATAGCAGATGGACACGGCGATCTTCTGTCCGGCCACATTGAGCGGCGGCTGCGTGGCCGCGCCACGACTAAAGTTCGCCATCGGTACCTGCAGGATATCCAGCAGGCTGCCCAGCAGCCACTTGAGGGGAATGTATTCGCCGAAGGGCACGAGGTGGTGCTTGCTGTAGATCTGCGGCGGCTCACCGACCGCCACCACGCTGTTGTAATAGGTGTCCGGCGCCGATTCGGGACGCACCGGCAGACCCAGCATCAGGTTTGAGCCATGCTCCGCGGCCTCGGCGGCCAGGCCCTGCAAAAATCGCTCGGCCTGATGGTAATAGGCCGGCAGTGCCGTCTCCGGCCAGATGACAATATCACTGTCGGCCCAGTGTTGGCGTGACAGGCGCGTGTAGAGATCAATGGTCGGCTGTCGCTGCTCGGGCAGCCATTTGAGATTCTGCGGTACATTGCCCTGGATCAGGCTGGCGCTCAGTGCCTTTCCGGCTGGCACCGACCACTCCACCAATGACAGACCGGCGGCCAGCAACCAGATACCCAGCAAGGGTAACAGCGGCCGCCAGCGCCGCGCCGGCATCTGCCAGGCCAGCACCAACAGCCCCGCGCTTAACGTAATCAGCCAGCCGATGCCGTATACGCCCAATACCGGCGCCACGCCGGCGAGCGGGGAATCCGTCTGGCTGTAGCCCAGCGCCAGCCAGGGAAAGCCGGTCAACACCCAGCCACGCGTCCACTCGAGTAGTCCCCACAGGGCCGGCAGAACCAGCAACAATCGAAGCGACGACGAAAGTGTCGAGAAGTAACGGCGATACAGCCAACCAGTGAGCGCTGGAAAGGCCGCCAACACCAGTACGAACAGCACCGTCGACAGCAGCGACAGTGAGACCCCCATGCCACCGAAGCGATACATGCTCACCGCTACCCAGGAGGTTCCCAGGCCGAAATAGCCAACACCAAATAGATAGCCCGAGAGAAAGGCATGACGGGCAGACATCGTTTGCCACAGCCAAAAGAGAATCGCGGGCGAAATGATTGCCAGCGGAAAGAGACCAAACGGGGCGAAGGAAAACGGTAGGGCCAGCCCGGCAAGAAATGCGGCCAACAGCCAGCGCAAGGGAAGTCGGGCCAGCCACGCCTTCATGGCATTAGCGCTCGCTGGGGGTATCTGACTTGGCGGCCTCGGCGTCGACTGTCAGGCGCAGCAGGTAGATACGCCGACTGTCCGCACGCAGCACCTTGAAACGGTACTGCCCCAAATGGCAGACCTCGCCGCGCTGGGGCAGATGACCGAACTCGTGCATCAACAGGCCACCAATGGTGTCGAAATCATCGTCGCTGAAATCGGCGCCGAAATATTCGTTGAAGTCTTCGATGGGTGTCAGCGCCTTGACCGTGTACTTGTTGTCGGAATGGCGCACGATGGACACATCGTCATCGATATCATGCTCATCCTCGATGTCGCCGACAATCTGCTCCAACACATCTTCGATGGTCACCAGCCCGGCCACGCCACCGTATTCGTCGACCACGATGGCCATGTGGTTACGGTTGGCGCGAAACTCATTCAGCAACACGTTGAGGCGTTTGCTCTCGGGGATAAACACCGCCGGGCGCATCAGATCACGCAGGTTGAAACGCGGCTCATCATCACCGCAACGGGCGGCGCGCTGGGCAAAATAGGTCAGCAGATCCTTGGCCAGAAGAATACCGACAATCTCGTCACGGGTGTCACCAATCACCGGGAAACGCGAGTGGGCGGAATCCACCACCACCGATAAAAATGACTCCGGCGGTTCATCCTGCTTCACCACCACCATCTGCGAGCGTGGCACCATCACATCGCGCACCTGCATATCGGAGACGTTGAGCACACCCTCGATCATGGACAAGGCGCCGGCATCCAGCAGGTTGCGTTGCTCCGCATCGCGCAGCAGGGCGGTCAGCTGCTCACGATCCTGCGGTTCACGCAACAAAGCCTGGCTCAACTTCTCAAGCCAGGAACGCGCCTGCCGCTCACTATTGGCGGCGGCGCTGCTCGATCGGTCTTCGTTCAAGATGACACCATTGCGTGTAACAAGGTTTGTAACAACGTTTGCAACAAAATTATTCCCCAAAAATATCTATAAATAGTTTACGAAAGACAGCTTACGCGGATCCAGCGTAAGGATTAGTAAAGCCCAGCCCGACCAGAACCTGGATCTCCAGGGACTCCATCTGCACGGCCTCGGCATCGGTGATGTGATCGTAGCCGAGCAGGTGCAGGGTGCCGTGTACCACCATGTGCGCCCAGTGGCTCTCTTCCGTCTTGCTCTGTTGCCCGGCCTCGCGTTGCACCACCGGCGCGCAGATCACCACGTCGCCCAGCTCACTATTACACTCGGATGCCGGCAGGCCCTGCGGCACTTCAAAGGGAAATGACAGGACATTAGTGGGCATATCTTTGTGGCGGTAATCACGGTTGAGCTGGACAATTTCCGCCTCCTCCACCAGACGCAAGGTCATCTGCGGTTCGCCCACAAAGGATTTTTCCAGCGCATCGAAAACCGCCCGCGCCCAGTGCGAAAACTTCTCAACGTCCGGCAGCCGAACAAGGTCTGCATCATCTAACGCAAACTGGATCTCCACATGCAGCGTCATGAAGACTTCCGTTCCCCGTTATTGCCTGGCAAGCTTTCTTTTTGTGCTCCCTGCTGTGCCTTCTCCTGCACGGATTCGTATTCGTCATAGGCCGTGACGATGCGCTGCACCAACGGGTGACGCACCACGTCCTTGGCCTGAAAGAAGGTAAAGCTGATGCCGTCAATGTCTTTCAGTACCTCGATGACGTGACGCAGACCGGAGCGGGTGTGCGAGGGCAGATCCGTCTGCGTGACATCACCGGTGATCACGGCCGTGGAACCAAAACCGATGCGGGTAAGAAACATCTTCATCTGCTCGACGGTGGTGTTCTGTGCCTCATCGAGAATAATGAAGGACTCATTCAGGCTGCGGCCGCGCATGTAGGCCAGTGGTGCCACCTCGATGACGTTGCGCTCGATGAGCTTGTCGACACGCTCAAAGCCGAACATCTCGTAGAGGGCATCGTAGAGCGGACGCAGGTAGGGATCGACTTTCTGCGCCAGATCACCGGGCAAGAAACCCAGCCGTTCGCCGGCCTCGACGGCAGGTCTAACTAGAACCAGACGACGCACGGTCTGCTTTTCCAGCGCCTCTACGGCGCAGGCGACGGCCAGGTAGGTCTTGCCGGTGCCGGCGGGACCGATACCGAAATTGATATCATGACTCACCACATTGCGCAGATAGCGGCGCTGGTTGAAACCGCGTCCGCGCACATCGCCACGCTTGGTGCGAATCACCACGTCGTTACTGTCATCCTTTGCCTCGCCTTCCAGCAGCGCCTCGACACGCGCCTCTTGCAAAAACAGATGGACACGATTGGCCGAGAGATTTTCGTGCTCGGCTTCCCGATACAGTCCCTGCAATATCTCACCCGCCGCACGCACTGAATGTGGGTCGCCGATGACGCTGAAGCTGTTGCCGCGATTGTTGATTTCCACGCCCAGCCGACCTTCGATCTGACGCAGATTTTCGTTGAAGGGCCCGCACAGATTGGCCAGTCGCTGGTTGTCGGCGGGTTCAAGGATGAAATTGCTGGAATCGGGTTGATCGTTCAAGGTGCTAGGTACCGTGAAAGTTGCTGCGGGATGAAGGAGAGAGCTCAGGCGCAGTCGGCCACGCCGCCGGCGGCGTCATCGACCGGCAGCACGTCGCCGCGCAGTGAGTTGGGCAGGGCCTCGCTGATGCGCACGTCGACAAACTCACCGACCAGCTGCGGCGGGCCGCTGAAATTCACCACGCGGTTGTTTTCCGTGCGGCCACGCAGCTGCTCAGGCTGTTTGCGCGACGGGCCCTCGACGAGGACACGCTGCACCGTCCCCACCATGCCTTCACTGATGGCCGCAGCCATCTCGCCAATGCGCTGCTGCAGGATGGCCAGGCGTTGCTTCTTTATCGACAACGGCACGTCATCCTGTAGCTCCGCGGCCGGGGTGCCGGGGCGGGCGCTGTAGATGAAGCTGAAGGAGTGATCGAAGCCCACCGACTCGATGAGCTTCATGGTGTCCTCAAAGTCGGCCTCGGTCTCGCCGGGGAAGCCGATGATGAAGTCTGACGACAGACTGATATCCGGGCGTACCTCGCGCAAGGCACGGATCTTGGCCTTGTATTCCAGCGCCGTATGGCCGCGCTTCATGTGCAGCAGGATGCGGTCGGCGCCGCTCTGCACCGGCAGGTGCAGGTGACTGACCAGCGCCGGCACCTCGGCATAGGCCTGGATCAGCGAGTCGCTGAGTTCGACCGGGTGCGAGGTGGTGTAGCGGATGCGGTCGATGCCGTCGATGGCGGCCACGTAGTGGATCAGCAGGGCCAGATCGGCACTTTCACCTTCAAAATCGCCATCGACCATCACGCCGCGGTAGGCGTTGACATTTTGTCCCAGCAGATTGACCTCACGTACGCCCTGCGCCGCCAACTGGGCGACCTCGGCGAGCACGTCGTCGAAGGGTCGGCTGACCTCTTCACCGCGCGTGTAGGGAACCACGCAGAAGGTGCAGTATTTGCTGCAGCCCTCCATGATGGAGACGAAGGCGGTGGGGCCTTCAGCACGTGGTGCCGGCAGGGCATCGAATTTTTCGATTTCGGGGAAGGAGACATCGATCCGTGGCGTGCCCTCCGCTGCCAGGGATTCAAGCATCTTGGGCAATCGGTGAAAGGTCTGCGGGCCGAACACCAGATCGACATAGGGCGCGCGGTGACGGATCGCCTCGCCTTCCTGGCTGGCCACGCAGCCGCCGACGCCGATCACCAGCTCCGGGCGCTGCTGCTTGAGTTCGCGCCAGCGGCCCAGCTGCGAGAAGACCTTTTCCTGCGCCTTTTCGCGGATTGAGCAAGTATTGAGCAGCAGCACGTCGGCCTCTTCGGGGGTCTGGGCCAGACTCAGGCCATGGCTGTCATCGAGCAACTCCGCCATCCTGGCGGAGTCGTACTCGTTCATCTGACAACCGAAGGTCTTGATGTAAAGTTTACGCGCCTTGCCCTTTGCCGGGTTGCTCATTGCCGGCTCTGCCTTTGCAAGGCCCTGTTGTTGCTCGCGGTACTACGGAAGGTATTGCGGGAAGTCATTACTGGAATTGGTTACCGGAAATCTGAAATTACGGGGAATTTTAGCACATCCCTGTGCCGCATTCCCTGTAGGGCAACCTATCGGCGCCTAGCGGCTATAAGGCGGCTCGGATTCGATACGGTGAATACTCAGGTCGGCACCGGCATATTCCTCCTCCTGGGTCAGGCGAATGCCGACCGTCTGCTTGAGGATGCCGTAGATCGCCAGGCCGCCGGCCAGGGCGATGGTGACGCCGATCAGGGTGCCCACCAGCTGCGCCATGAAGCTCACGCCGCCCATTCCCCCCAGCGCCTCAATACCGAAGATGCCGGCGGCGATGCCACCCCAGGCACCACACAGGCCGTGCAGGGGCCACACGCCGAGCACGTCATCGATCTTCCATTTGTTCTGCGTCAGGGTGAAGGTCCACACGAACAGGCCGCCGGCCACCGCGCCGGTCACCAGCGCGCCCAGCGGGTGCATCACGTCGGAGCCGGCGCACACGGCCACCAGTCCGGCCAGCGGACCATTGTGGACGAAACCCGGATCGCTGCGACCCGCCACCAGCGCAGCAATGATGCCCCCAACCATGGCCATCAAGGAGTTGACGGCCACCAGGCCGCTGACCGCATCGATGGTCTGCGCCGACATCACGTTGAAACCAAACCAGCCCACAGTGAGCATCCACGCCCCCAGGGCCAAAAAGGGAATACTGGAGGGCGGATGCGCGGAAATGGAGCCATCCTTGCCGTAGCGCCCGTGGCGGGCGCCCAGCAACAGCACCGCACCCAGTGCGATCCAGCCGCCCATGGCGTGCACTACCACGGAGCCGGCAAAATCGTGGAACTCGGCGCCGAAGGTGGCCGCCAGCCAGTCCTGCATGCCGAAATTACCATTCCAGGTCATGCCCTCGAAGAAGGGATAGACCAGGGCGACAATGAGGAAAGTGGCGACCAATTGCGGATTGAAGCGCGCCCGTTCGGCGATGCCGCCGGAGACGATGGCCGGAATGGCGGCGGCGAAGGTGAGCAGGAAGAAAAACTTCACCAGCTCATAGCCGTTCTTCTCCGACAACGCCTGTGCACCATCCATGAAGCCGATGCCGTAGGCGATGCCGTAACCGATGAAAAAGTAGGCGATGGTGGAGATGGCGAAATCGGCCATGATCTTGACCAGGGCGTTAACCTGGTTTTTTTTGCGTACCGTACCGACCTCCAGGAAGGCAAATCCGGCGTGCATGGCCAGCACCATGATCGCCCCCAGGAGAATGAATAAAACGTCACTACCCGCCTTCACCGTATCCATTGCATACCTCTTGTTTCTGTCAGCTGACGACCAAGGCGCGGAGACAACCGGGCGACCGCACCATTCCGGTGCAAACTATACAACAGATGAAAACGGATCACCTATTGGCGGCGACGCATTTATCGCTTACTCATGGGAGGGCAATGGCCGGCGAGAAACGCCGGCGGCGGTCAGTGACGGATCTTCGGCCAGTACTTGTCGAACGCGAAGCCGGGACTGTGCGGCTGGGTGTGGCACTGGGCACACATCTTTTCCTTGTCCCAATCGCTGTTGGGCAGGGCCACCGCGCCCTTCGCCTCCACATGGGCGCGGCCTGCACCATGGCAGGATTCGCACTGCACGCCCATCAGGTGGCCGGTCATGTTCATATCGACGAAACCGCCGGGTTTGTCAAAGCCCACCACATGGCACTGGATACACTCAGGGTCGAAGGACTTGCCGACGGCCTCGAGGTCATCATAGGCCATGGCATGATCGCTGGCGGACCAGATCTTGTGTTCGGTCTGGTGGCAAGCCTGGCAGACCTCCTCGCCCACGTAGGGGCTCTGCCCCTGCTCGCGCTGCTTGCGCAGTTCCACACGTTTCAGGTAGGCGGCCTTGACCGCCGCATTGTAATCTTCGTACCAGTCGCGCATTTTTTCCGCATCGGGAATGGTATCCGGCATGGGCAGCACCTGATGCTGCCACGACTGAATCCGCCCATCGACCAGCGTCAGATCCACACGCCCCAGACGCATACCGCGCGAACCGGGTTGCAGTACCAGGGTCTTCCCCTGCATGACGGGCTCGCCGTATTCCTCGTAGGCGGAGCGCTGGATGAGGATATCCACGTCCTCCAGCACCAGCTCGCTGGCCGCCAGTTTCAGCGGCAGCTCGGTGGCCAGCACGGTAATGGCGCCGTCGGCTTTCGCCTGGCGTAGTGCGCGGTGCAGACCCGCAACGTCGTCATCAACCAGCGTGTGACTCCCCTGCATTTGCTGCAGCGGCGACTGTTGCGGGTCCAACCAGCTGAAAAAGGCGATGCGCGCCCCACTGCGCTCGATCAGCCGTGACGCCGGCAGACTGTCATCGTGCCAGTTGCTGGCCACCCAGGGCAGACCGGCCTCCAGCACCAGCTCCGGACCGAGGGCCAGATCACGCCACTGCAGGCCGATGGCGTCATAACCCAGTTGTTTAAAGCCGGAGAGGATGTACTCACTCTTGAGCCGGTCACCGGCACCCTCCACATGCAGCAGTCCACCGGAAGAGATCACCACCAGCTGCGGATTTTCCGCCCGCAGCCGATCCAGCAGGGTGGCGCGGCGCTTGAGGCCACCGAGATCGCCCGCCTCGCTGCAACCGCAGGGCTCCAGCTCGCCGTCGAGGTTGCCGGAATAAATCAGGCCCAGCGAAGAGGCCGCCGCGGCAGAGGCCGCACCGCACAAGGTCAAAATCAACAGAAGCAACACCTGCGAAGACAAGGAACGGAACATACGATGATACCTGCGTCGGTGAAACGATATAGAGGGGGCGCTATGAAGGGATGGGACAGGCCCCGGCGAGGATTGTTCAGCGGGGCCTGACTGAGTCGGGTTTTTCAGTTCACCTGCCGCTTGGCCGCCAGCACCGCGATCAGGCGGTCTTCCAGCTCGATGCGGTCGGCCAGTCGTTCGCCCAGCAGCGACAGGTCGCCGGCCAGCTCGTTCATGTTCGTGCAGTGATCTTCGCAATCATACTTGTCGTTGAAATCGAGGATCAGCTGGGTGATCTCGGCAATGGAAGGATAGATCTCGTCGGCGACCTGCAGCACGGCGGTGCGGCGTTCACGCTCTTCGTCGATATGACGATAGAGCTGAAAATGGGCACTGGCGGTGTAATCGACCAGCGATTCGCAGAAGCTCTGCAGCAAGACCTGCAGATCGTGATCCGGCTTGAAGGGCTGTTTGGCCGCCAGTTCGCTGTACAAAGACAGGGCATCGGTACGGGACTCGACCAGGTGGTGAATCTCCTGATGGGAACGGGCCCGGCGTTCCGGCGTCTTGAGCTGATTTTCTGACAGCATGTTGATCCTTTTTTTCTGCAACCTGATAAGTGACCCGGCATGGGCTTCCGGGCATCTTAGCAATCCCGGCTTTTGTGTGTAAACACTACATTCTGCAAGAAAAAAGAAAGGCCATGCGGATTGGGGAGAAAATACCCGGAAAAGATGGCAGATCGCCCCAATAGCCAGGGTGTAAAGGGTGCTCAGACGCTGATCAATCCTTCCATCTTGCCCAGCAGGCGAGGAAAGTCCACTGGTTTGGTGTCGTAGTCCTCACAACCCGCCGCCAGCGCCTTCTCCTGATCACCGGCCATGGCGTGTGCGGTGAGGGCAATCACCGGGATGGTCTGCGTTTCGGGGTTTGACTTGATCTGCCGGGTGGCCTCCCAGCCATCCATGACGGGCAAGCTCATATCCATGAGGATCAGGGCCGGCTTTTCGATACTGGCCATACTGACCGCCGCATTACCGTCCATCGCAAAGACGACATCATACCCTTTGCGCTGCAAACGCCGGGACAGCATGTCGCGGTTCATTTCGTTGTCTTCCACCAAGAGTACTTTTGGCATCTGTACTTCCTCTCTCATCACCGTCAGTGAGCGTGGCTCCACCCCCGCTCCATTGATTGAAGTTCAGATCATTCAGTCCTCCGCATCCTGAAAAGCCTGGCGGACACGCAAAAATTCTGTCTCAACTTCCCGGAAGGCCTGCACAACATCCGGATCAAAGTGCTGGCCCTCACCTTCTTCAATAATCGACCGGCTCTTCTCATGACTGAAGGCCTTTTTGTAACAACGCTGGGAAGTCAGGGCATCATACACATCCCCCAGGGCCAAAATCCGCCCCACCAAGGGGATTTCTTTTTCCCGTTTACCGTAAGGATAGCCACTGCCATCCCATTTTTCATGATGGCTCTCGGCAATGTCGATGCCGATGCGGATAAAGCCATTGCCCGGGTGTTGGCGGTCAACCTCACGCAAGGTATCCGCACCGAGAACGGGATGACGCCGCATCAAAACCCACTCCTCCTCCGTAAGCTTTCCCGGCTTCAGTAACACGGCATCATCAACCCCCACCTTGCCGATATCATGCAGGGCACTGGCCGCATAGATATTTTCCACAAAGGCTTCATCGATCTCCGCATAATAGGCCGCTGTGCGTCCCAGCTGCCGGGATAGCAGCCTGCAATACTCACGCATGCGCTCCAGGTGTTTGCCGGTCTCCGGGTCACGGGATTCCGCCAGCTTGGACATGGCAAAAATGGTCGCCAATTGTGACTCGGATATCTCCCGCACCTGACGGTGCACACGCTCTTCCAGCTCATCGTTCTGGCGTTTAATGCGGCCGCGGTAGCGTACCTCCTGATCCCGCAGGCGCTTGCGTTCCAGGCAGGCATTGACCCGGGCCCGCAGCATGGTGTGGTTGAAGGGCTTGACGAGATAGTCCTCGGCGCCCATATCGATACAGCGCACGGCGTTCTCCACATCGTCATTGGCGGTAATCATAATGACCGGGATATCACGATAACGCACATCCTGACGCATGCATTGCAGGACTTCGATGCCATCCATGAGCGGCATCATGAGATCCAGCAATACCAGGTCAACGGACTCCTGCGCAAGCGACTCCAGCACCTCGAGGCCATTATTCGCCGTGAGCAGCCGAAAGCCCATTTTTCCCAGACGCCGACACAGGAGATCACGATTGGTTTCGATATCATCGGCAATCAGGATGCTAAAATGGGCGGCATCCTCCGCAATCGTTTTCGCTGCTGAAGCCTGTATTACATCAACCACATAGGTTTCCTCCTGGTTTCCGGCACAGTCAGCCCACATGTCCGGAAGTTTACCCAAACTGTAAAATACACGACAGCCTCATGCACCGCCCTGAAGGCGTGCCTGAGCACGCAGCTTGGTGGCAATGAACTGGCTGTGCGGCACATACAGCAGATCGGCCAGCTTGCGCACCAGGTGCTCCTCGTATTTCTCCATTTCCGCATCGGCAAAAACCACCTCCCAGAGCCGCTCCAGCAGCTGGATTTTCTGTTCCTTGCTGTAACTGTCATTAATCAGCGAGGTGAACTCGTGGTAGCTGGTGGCACCTTCGACCTCTTCTTCAGCAAGCTGAATCAGCTCCACGGTCTCTGCTACCGACAGGCCAAAGGTCTTGCGAACCGCCCGGGAAATCGCCGTCATCTCCTCCGCGGTGACCTCATAGTCGGCACGCGACACCTCGATCAGTAATGCCGCACAGGCCAGCCGCAGACGATGCTCCTGGCTATCTCCGCTGGTACTGTCGGGGCTGAGGTGTGCTTCAAAGAATTGACGAATACGGTCTATCATGATTTCAACGCATACTGTAATAAATAGAGGCCGCTGCCAACGGGCTCCCGTCTGTCGATGACATAACGAATTAGCGGCTGGGGACTCAATCTACCTGAGCTCGTAACGAAAACAAAGAGGCCACTATGCACCAGCCCAGCCGAAAACACCGCTTGATCCACCTGTTCCTCGTCGGCCTGCTGCTGATCGGCCCGGCTGCGCAGGCTGCCAATCAGGAAACCATCGAACAATTACTGGCACAGGATGAGGCCCCCTTCGGCGTGGTATTTGAAATCGTCGAACGCGATGAAGACGCCCTGCAGTGGGCCATCCCCGCCATCAATCGCTACGTGCGGCAACTGCGTAAACGCTTCCCGGATATCGGCCTGGCCGTAGTCTCGCACGGCCGGGAGGAATTCGCCCTGATGAAAAGCCGGCAGGCGGACAATGCCGAAGTACATCAGGTGGTGCAGTCACTGGTGGCCGACGATGTCACCGTACACGTCTGCGGCACCCACGCTTCATGGCGCGGCAAAGATGCCGATGACTTCCCGGATTATGTCGATGTGACCCCCGCCGGGCCGACGGAGATCCGCAATTACGAGGCCATGGGTTATATCCTCATTGAGCTGAAAAGGCACTGACGCAAGGCCGTAATCAGTCGCAACCATCGGTGTCCGTTGACGTCTCCTCCGACTCCGCAAAGGCCTCGGGCAACAACTCGATATCCTGCACCACGTCGGCCTTGCCGACCTCAATGTCACGCATCCAGCCATCCGCATACCCTTCCCTGGCGGCATTCAGATGATAGCGCCCACCCGCCACACTAAAATAAAATTTTCCATCCGCGTCGGAAAACAGACTGCCCAGCAAGACATTGCTGTCGGCATCGATCAACAACACCTCCGCCATTGGCAAAGGTTCTCCCTCATCCATGACCTTCCCAGACAGGCCTGCCGCCATGGAAACATCAAGCCACAGCAGCATCACGGCAATAACGGGGAAAAATAAGCGAGGCATAGGTTTGAATCCTTGATGTATGGCATCAATATCGGCCAAACTCTAACGTACACCAACAGGAGGGAGCCTGAATGAAAACTTTTACCTTGATCATTTTGAGCGTATTTTTTGTTTGCACATCCCCGGCCTCCGCCGGCGAACTGGAGATCGGTGGCACTTATCGCCTTGGCATTACCGTTACAGACCTGGAAGCGGTCGGGAAAAATGGAACAAAATACGCCGCCAAGAAGAACAGCAAGTTTTTCGTCATTTCAAAGCTTGAAGACGGCGATTACATCGTTCGATTCGACAGAATATACACATCAACATCTGAAACAAACGCTGCTATACAATTTGTCTCGTATGGTAATGCCTATATTTTACCGGCGAAAATCAATAACGTGATCCCTGTCGATGCCATCAGCCGGCAGTCATTGACCGGCCTGTCCTCGGGGCCACTGGTGGTCCCCTTCAAATATCGTTTGGACAATGATTCTTTATCTGGAGATGCCACCATCGGGTTTTATGCGGGGATAACGTTTGAACCGAGGTGTATTGCCGAGAACTGGTGCTTTCGCATCACGCCGCTGTTGTCGGCGGGCCTTTCCCAGGTATCCGTCGCGCAGGCGAGCGGCACAGGCACGGAAAACAAGACCTCGGCCACCTGGGCCGCGGGCTTTCTGGTCACCGACTGGTCAAACATGAACATCGGCCTGATCTACGGCCAGGACCGGATCGGCGACAAGACCTGGGAACACGAAGGCAAAGGCTGGCTCAGCTTCATGATCGGCTGGCAGCTATAAGCCGGACAACTCCCTACCGCGGCGCGCCCCATGCCCCGTTGCCAGGCATGGGGCGTCACTTGCACATCTCCTAGCCGGCGCTGCCATCACCGTGTTTTTTCACCGTGCTCACACCAATCAACGAGTATCCCGGACAAACACTGAACAACCCCGTCAACAGCGGCACGATGCCGATATAACCCCAGGGTGATAAAATATCGGACCAGGGGCCCACCGCCGTCGCGCCCACCAGCGCGGCACCCACAATGATACGAATAGCCCGGTCAGCTCCACCTACATTCGCCATGACGTCTCTCCTTCACATCGATTCAAGTTATTTGCATCCTGCGCCCGCCCCCGGCAAAGCGCAGTGACAATGTCACACAGGTGCACAATTTGTCTCGGGCAGGGAGAAGTGCTTCTCCGGCCCTGAGGGAACGGACTTGGTATCTAACGAAAAATCGGCAGACGCCGGGTCAACCACTCTGCCGGGCAAGCTCATCCAGCGCCGCCGTTGCCTTCACTTCGATCGCGCCCCGGCCGATACCGACCCAGCCCCGTCCGGCAAATTGCTTCAGCTGACGGCTGATCACTTCACGCGCTGACCCCAGCTCGCTGGCCAGTTGCTGGTGGGTGATGGCAATGGACTTCACACCCTGCTCGCTCAGCGTCATCAACAGACGCGCCAGACGCACATCGATGCGGCCGAAGACGACATCTTCCACACGCTGAATCAGGTCGCCGAGGCGCTGGCCCTGATTGGCAAAGACAAAACGACGGAACTCGGCCGAGTCGCCCAGCGCCTGATCGAAGACCGGCTGCGGCACCACCAGTGCGGTGGTTTCCACCTCGGCCACCCCTTCTGCGGGATAGGACTCGACGCTGATCAAACAGGAAGTGGTGATCACGCAGGACTGTCCATCACACACCCGGTAAAGGGTGATCTCGCGGCCATTGGCGGCCAACACCTGTACCCGCACCGAGCCCTGCACCACCAACAGATAGTTGCGGCAGGGGTCGCCACGGCGGAACACCGTCTGTCCCACTGGCAGATGGATCTCCTCGACCCGGGCGCGCAGATCCTCCAGGCCGGCGGGAAACAGGCGCTCGAGAAGGATCCTGGCCGCGCTGCTCACAGGCCACCCTCCACCAACCAGCGCTGGCGGTCGAAGGCGAAGCTCTCGCTGCCGTCGGCGTAGCGCTCGTGGATCAACGACACCCGCGAGCCCGCTTCCGGCCGGGTGTTATCAGCGACGATCAGGCGCCACTGGCGGCCATCGGGCAGGCGCACGGTCATCACCGTCAGCGCCTTGCCCTGCGCGGCCGGTGGCGGCGACACGGACACCACCTCGACGGTAATCTCCGCCTGCGAGACCCGCTCCGCCGGCCATTCATACCAAGCCCACAATAGCAGGCCGGCCAGGCCGATGGCCACGCCCCAGGCCCGCACATTGCGGCGCACGATGTAGATATTGGCCAACCACTGGCTCCAGTTCATGGCATCACCGCCTTGCCTTCGCCAATCCGCAGCAGGCTGGGCAACAGAATCAAGGTGAACACGGTACTGACACTCATGCCGCCGACGATCACCGCCGCCAGGCCACGGTACAACTCGCTGCCGGCGCCCGGCAGCAGCAACAACGGCAGCATGCCGAAGATGCTGGTGAGGGTACTCATGAGGATCGGCCGCAGGCGCAGCTGCACCGCCTCGGCCACCGCCTCGCGGCGCGCCAGGCCGCGGCGCTCGGCCTCGCGGGTCTGGTGCACCAGCAGGATGGCGTTGTTGACCACCAGGCCGAGCAGGATGATAAAACCGATCATGGTCAGCAGATCCATGGACTGGAAGGTCACCAGATTGGTCAGGCGCAGGGCGATCACCCCGCCCACGGTGGCCAGGGGGATGGCGAGGATCACCAGCAGGCTGTCGAGGAAGGAACGGAACAGCGCGCTCATCAGCAGGTACAGCAGAGCGATGGCCAGCCAGAAGCTGCTGCCCATGCTCTTCAGCGCCTGTTGCAGCTTGTCGGCGGTGCCGCCGTAGTGGATCTCGCCGTCCGCCGGCAGCAGCGGCTCGACCTTGGGGTTCACCGTTTCCTTCAGTAGCGCCATGGCGCCCTCCAGGGACATGTCGTCGGGCGCCTGCACTTCCAGAGTAATGGTGCGGCGGCGGTCGACGCGGCGGATCTCGTCGGGGCCGGCGGTGCGCACCATGCGGGTCAGTTCGC
This sequence comes from uncultured Gammaproteobacteria bacterium, assembly GCA_913009875.1. Lineage (GTDB taxonomy): Bacteria > Pseudomonadota > Gammaproteobacteria > SZUA-152 > SZUA-152 > DRQN01. Next base: position 20,091 of record CAJVYS010000016.1, read on the forward strand.
CGAGGGACTGCACGCCGGCATCGGGGGTGACCAGGGGCGTGTCGGCGAGGGCCTCGGGGCTGTGCCAGTCCGGGCCGCGCAGGATCACGTCGAGGCGCTGCTGACCGTCGAAATAGTCGCCCACCAGCAGGCCGCTGCCCAGGGCGCGGGTTATCTGCGCCATCTCGATGCGGCTCCAGCCCGCCTCGCTGATGCGCCGCTCGTCCGGCACCAGACGCAGTTCCGGCTCGGCCAGGTCCAGCCCCGGACGGGGGCGCGGCTCCTGGCCGGGCATGGCCTCCTTCAGGGCCACGTAACCGGCCTGCGCCGCCACCAGCAGCGACTCGATATCGCCCCCCTGGATGTCCATATCGATGGTGCGCCCGCCGCCGAAACCGCCGAACAGGGAGGAGCGCCGGGCGAAGGCGACGGTGTCCGGAAAACCGCCGACGATGCGGTTGATAAGTGGCACCAGCTCGTCGGTCCTGTCCGGGTCCACGGTGCGCGCGCCCATGAACACGCCGCGCGCGAAGGCGACGAAGAAATAGTTGTTCACCGCCGGCTCGGCCATGCCGTCGATGTGCGGCTGCATGCGCTCGGCCACCACACGCCCCAGTTCCTGTTCCAGGGTGTTGATGTTGGCGCCGGGGGGCGGCAGGATGAAGGCGAACACCAGGTTGCGGTTGCCCTCCGGCAGGTAGTCCGCCTCGGGCTTGAGCTGCCAGGCCAGGGCCAGCGGCACCGTGATCAGAATGACGATCCACAGGCCGCGGCGCAGCGGCGTGTCCGTGAGGCGCATGATGAAGCGGCTGCCGGCCGCCCACCAGCGGGCGTGGGGGTCGCGCATCTCCGCCTTGCCCAGCCAGTTCGCCGCCGCCGTGGGCAGCACCGTGACCGCCACCAGCAGCGACACGCTCACCGCCACGGCGATGGTCAGCGCCAGGTCGGCGAACAGCTGTCCGGCCTCGTCCTTGAGAAACACCACCGGCAGGAAGATGGCCACGGTGGTGGCGGTGGAGGCCAGCAGCGCCCCCCACACCCGGCGCGTGCCCTCCTCGGCGGCCTCCACCGCGCCCATGCCGCGCTCGCGCAGGCGCACCACGCTCTCCAGCACCACGATGGCGGCATCCAGCACCATGCCCACGGCGAAGGCCAGCCCGGCCAGGGAAATGACGTTGAGGGTGCGCCCGGCGGCATCCAGCACCACGAAGGACGACACCACGCAGACGGGGATCGCCACCGCCACCATCAGGGTGGCGCGCAGGCGGCGGAAGAACCACCACAGCACACCCACCGCCAGCAGCATGCCGAGGCCGAGATTGGTCTGCACCATGTCGATGGAGCGGTCGATGTACAGGGTCTCGTCGTAGACCTGTTCGAGGCTCAGACCGGCGCGCTTGAGCGGCCCCTCGCGCAGCTCCCGCGCCGCCTGCTTGAGGCCCGCCATCACCTGCAAAACGTTGACGCCGGTCTCGCGGTGGGCGTTGACTGCTATCGCCGGGCCGCCGTTCTGGATCACGAAGCCGGTACGGTCCACCATGCGCACCTCGATATCGGCTACGTCGCGCAGGTAGACGGGATTGCCGTCGCGCCACGCCAGCACCATATCGCCCAGCTCGCCGGGGGCGTACTGGCCGGCGAAGCGCAGGGTGTAGCGGCGCTTGCCAACGTGGCCGTAGCCGCCGGTGATGTCCTTGGCGCCACCCGCCAGGCGCGCCACCTTCGGCAGCTCAATGCCCAGGCTGGCGGCCTTGTACGGGTCGAAGGTGATGCGCAGCTCGCGCTCGCGGCCGCCGCGCACCTCGGACAGGGCCACCCCGGGCACGCGCTCGAAGCGGGTCTGCACCACCTCCTCCACATAGTCCTGGTAGCTGGCGATGTCGCGGCTGTTGCCGTCCACCGGCTTGAGAATGAACCAGGCGATGGCGCGCGAGTTGCCGCCGATGGCGCTGAGGGTGGGTTCCTGGGCGTCGTCGGGATAGCGTGGCACGCGGTTGAGGCGCGAGAGGATCTCCAGCAGGGCGCGGCGCAGGTCGGTACCCACCTGGAAGGTAATGGTAATCAGGGCGCGGCCGCGCTGGGCGCGGGCGAGCATCTCGGTCATCCCCGGCAGGCTGCGCAGCACGTCCTCCTGGGGCTCGATGATCTCCGATTCCACCTCCTGCGGCGCGGCGGCGCGCCACAGGGTGGTGATGGTGATCTGCGGCCGCTCCACCTCGGGGGTGAGCTGCACCGGCAGGCGCTCGAGGCTGATGAGGCCGAAGAGGATGGCCAGCAGCACGCCCACCACCACCGCCACCGGGTTGCCGAGGCCGAGCCGGGTAAGGGTCACCGGCTATCTCCCGTCGCCGAGGATCTGCACCTTCATCCCCGGAAGCAGGCGCTCGCCACCACGCACCACCACCCGGTCGCCGGGGCGCAGTTCACCATCGACGGCGATCAGGTCGCCGCTGGCCACGCCCGGCACCACCGTCACCCGCTCGGCGCGGTTTTCGTCATCGATGCGAAACACCGCCGCGCCGCGGCTGCGCAGCAGCAGGGCATCGCGCGGCACCGCCAGCACCTCGCGCGCCGGCGCGCGCGGCACCGCGACGCGCAGGGTCTGGCCCACGCTCCACTCGCCGTCCGTCAGGCTCACGCGCAGATCGAGGCGGTGCGAGCGGGCGTCCGCCGCCGGCACCAGGATGCGCACCCGGCCACTGACACTGCCCTGCTCCGCGGCCACGGTAACACGGTCGCCGGGACGCAACAGGCGCCGCGCCGACAGGGGCGCCGAGGCCTGCGCCTCCAGCACCGAGGTGTCGAGCAGGCGCAGCAGGGTATCGCCGGTACCGGCCCACTCACCGTCGCGACGGGCGCGCTCGACCACCACCCCGGCAAAAGGCGCGCGCAGCTGGTGACGGCGCAGCTGCTCCTGCGCCTCCGCCAGGCGGGTGCGGGCGATGCTCAGTTCGTTGACCGCCACCAGTTGACGCGACGCCACCTCGTCGAGCTGGGTCTGAGCAGTGTTGTTCTGCTTCGCCAGACGGGTCAGGCGGCGCATCTCGCCATGCAGAAATTGCAGCGTGGCCTCCTCGCGCGCCACGGCGGCGGTGAGTTCGTCGATCTTCAGCTTGGCGAAGGTATCGTCGATGCGCGCCAGCACCTGCCCCGTCTTCACCCGCGTGCCGATCTCGGCCACCGACAACAGGCGGCCGCTGACCTCGGCGGCGAGGGAGGCCTCGCGGCGGCTGACCACGGTGGCCGGCAGCCATTGCTGCGGCGCCAGCGTCACCCACTGCGCCTCGGCCACGCGCACCGGCGGCGCCGGGTAGCCTTCGGCCAGCGCCAGCGGCGCCAGGCTGACCAGCAGCAAGGCCAGCGAGCAGCGGTGAACGGCGGATAGCATCGACACTAGTCCTCCTCGCCCACCTGCCATGGCGTGATCTTGTGCCCCAGCAGATGAATGTCGTCCTCGTTGACCGGCCAGACGAAGGTCATCAGGTGGTGCAGGCGCTTGTTGCCGTCGTGCACGGTGGTGTATTCGTAGAGAAAGAACTTGCCGGAGAAGCGCGTATCGGCCTGGCTGCGGCGCAGGTGCCATTCGCGCAGCGGACCGCGCTCGGCCTGCAGGGCTTTCAGCTTGTCTCGCCAGCCCTCGCGGGTCTGGGTCTTGAAAAAGCCTTCGTTGTACTGGGCCAGCGCGGCGTCATAATCCTCGGCCTGCAAGGCCTTGAAGATGGCGGCGGCCTTCTCTGCCACCGCCGGATTGCTGTCGGCGTTGGGATTGCCCTTTTCTCCGCAGGCGCCGAGCAGGAACAGCAGGCCGGTGAAGAGCAGGATATAGGCGGGGTATTTCATGTCGGTGAAACCTGTGAAGAAGAGTCGGGAAATGGCCCCGAATGTACCACATCCAACGGCTCCACTGTCACTCCCGGCCCCTAACAGCTAAGGCGTGACCGGGCGACCCAGTTGTGACGTGGGGGACATGACCATAGAAATAGTGAATGCCACTGACGTCAAGCATGAATTTGGAGATCTGTTGATACGAGCCTAACGAGAACCCATCGGCATCAACATGAACAAGCAAACTGATCGCTGTCCTTGTTTCAGCCGTCGGGTACCAGGAAATCGAGCGTATGATAATGAATATTTTGGCATGAAATGTGGCCCCAAAACGCAATCCTTATACGCCAGACGCGGGAATACCTCCCCCGGAATTGACTGGCCGTCATAAAATTATTCAGCGCTTGCACTCTATCTATCGCATCGCTCATAGACGCGGGCCACACAGAGTCTGATTTTCTGCGGACTACGCGGAATGGAAAATACTGTGCTGTTGCACCATATTCGCCTGAATATAGAGAATGCCGGTCATATTCCGGTGGTGATCGAGGAGACAGAAGATTGCTCGGTGAGTTGCGTTAGTCCCATGGCCTGCTCGCCGTCAATCCATGGAGGATGTGACTTTGCTATTTTAGCAACAAATGAGGCAGCTGACCGTAGCCAGCCGCCCCAGGTTTGGATCTAAGGCGTGGGATCCCAGAAGAAGGTTGTCGGAATCGTCTGGAGATGCGCCGAACTGTCACCGGTGTGCAACCGCAGCCGCGTATCCAGTTGCACCAGATAAGTGCACTTGTGCAGCACGTTGGGGGGGGCATTGGGCAGCGCCAGCGAAGCGTTGTTGAGATGTGTGATCGCCGGGTTGGTGTTGCCGGACAAAGGCATCGGTGGATCATTCAGGCTCACACTGTAGACACCATCGTTGCTCCTCACCGTCAGACTGACGCTTCTCAGGTGCGGATGATGCACCGTGTAGGCGGCGTTGATAGCGCCGGTGAGCACGTCACAAGGGGTGCCCTGGAGGTGCTCCTTCATCGCCAGTTTGCCGTAACGCGGATTGTTGTTCATCACAAACGCGTTGACGGTGGTGCCGTCGCCGGGCATCGGCCCGAAAGTATTGGTCGCCTTGTTGATCACTTCGCGTGTCTCGAAGCGGATGGCGAACTTCTCGATGCTGATTCGATCACCCGCGGGAACCTCTTCGCCCGGAGCAAGACCGGCACCCGAGACGTCCGGCTCGGTGGTCAACTTGGCCGTATTGATGGCCATCATCCCGTCAGAGTCGATGAAGTCGAAACTCGGGATGTCCAAAGGGTCGACATCGGCCCTCTCGACAAAGGTGCGATGGATCGACTTGTTGACGTCAAGCCAGCCATCGGCGTCCAGATCGACTTGCTTAGCGATGACCTTGACGATTTTGTAACTGGGGAAGAACCGAACCATCTCGCACACCTTGGTATTGACCCACAGGTTGTCATCCGGACTCTTGCCGACGATGCGAGTAAAGCTGGCCTCGGCCACCGGTGAGGCGGTGTTGGCCGCCGTGGTATTGCTGACCCTGAAGCGGTACTCGATCGGGTTACCAGCTCCGGTCTTGATGCCGGCGCTGCCGGTCATCCGAGTGACGCCCGTAAGAGCGTACTTCGCAGCCCCGGCATAACCATCGTCGTCGAAGTCGTTAAGGCCGATGCCGTCGGGGATGGTGAAAGCGATGCCAACACCGGTCCACGCCGTTGCGATCGGACCAGGGTCTTCCTCGGGCACCGGCACCTTGGCGCAGACATCGATGCAGGCGCACGGCTCGCGGTCACGGCGCCCGGGGCTACGACCGATCGAGGGTAATTCGTCAAGGATGGAATTGCCGTCTCCATCCTTGATCTTGAAATAGATGTCCGGGCCGCCGAAAAGCTCGACGTCGATGAAAGTGCCCGCGCGGTATTTCGAGCCGAGGTAGTCAATACGGTAGATACCGCTCACCGAGGTGACACCGCTGCCCAGTTCGTCATCCTGTAACCAGTCGACATCGAACGCCGTAACCGTAACCCCGCCCAGTGCGATGTTGGAGTTGGCGCAGGCGGTCACCTTGCCGATGATAGTCCAGGCGTCAGCGAGCCGTTTGAGACGGCACCAGAGAGACTGCGGGATAGTCAGCGAGAGGGCCCAACCCTCCTCAGAATCGGTCGGCACATAGGTGCCGAGGAACAACGCCTTCGGCTCGGGCAGCATGCTCCACCCGTCTTCGGATCCCGGCAGAGGGACGCGGTCAATCAGTACATAGACGTCGACAGGGCCGCCTTGGTAGTCAGAATTCATCAGGCAAAAATTGCCATCTTCGCCAGTTACGTCCTTAAGCACGAGCTGCGCCGCGCTTGTTGCAGCCTTCAGCTCGTTAACACTCAATGACTTGATCGCGGGCTTGGCAGTCTGAACGTCGTCGCCTGTCATTTCGCGGCTCGACGGGACGACGTAGATCTGGGCATCGCGGACACGATCCAATATTTCCAGTCGCCCGCAGAGCAGGCCGTAGAGATGGCCGTGAATGGTGCAAACTTTGTCATTCTTCATGAGAGACTCCTTTATTCAGTGAAAGGAGTTTTCATCGTCACATGGCATAACAGCTCTGTCTATAAATAATGAACCGCCCCTAACAGCTAAGGCGTGACCGCGCGGTCCAGGCGGCGATAGGCGATGGCCTCACTGAGGTGGGCGCTGCCGATCTCCGCCGCGCCGGCCAGGTCGGCGATGGTGCGGGCCACTTTGAGGATACGGTGATAGGCACGGGTGGAAAGACCGAGACGTTCGATGGCCTGCTCCAGCAGGGCGGCATCGGCGTCGCTGAGACGACAGTGAGCGTCCACTTCGCGATTGTGCAGGGTGGCATTGGGTGTATCGCTGCGCCGCATCTGCCGCTCGCGGGCGGCGACCACGCGGGCGCACACGGTGGCTGAGGTCTCCACCGAGGGATCGGCCTCGCCGCGCAGCAGTTCGCGTGCCACCGGCGGCACCTCGATGTGCATGTCGATGCGGTCCAGCAGCGGCCCGGAGATGCGCGCGCGATAGCGATTGACCTGCTCGGCGGTGCAGTGGCAGCGGCCGTTGGGATGGCCGAAGTAGCCGCAGGGACAGGGGTTCATGGCCGCCACCAGCTGGAAGCGGGCGGGGAATTCGGCCTGCCGCGCGGCGCGGGAGATACTGATGCGGCCGGACTCCAGCGGTTCACGCAGCACCTCCAGCACGTGGCGGTCGAACTCCGGCAATTCGTCGAGAAACAGCACACCGTGATGGGCGAGAGAGATTTCCCCCGGCCGCGGCGTGCTGCCGCCGCCCACCAGCGCCACGCCCGAAGAAGTGTGATGAGGATGCCGAAAGGCCCGCTGGCGCCAGCGGGCGGCATCAAAAGGCTGGTTGCTGATAGAGGCCACGGCGGCGGCCTCCAGCGCCTCGGCCTCGCTCATCAGCGGCAGGATGCCCGGCAGGCGGCTGGCGAGCAGGGTCTTGCCGGTGCCCGGCGGGCCGCACATGAGCAGGCTGTGACCACCGGCGGCGGCCACTTCCAGGGCACGCTTGGCATGCTGCTGGCCACGCACGTCGGCGAGGTCGTCCAGCACGGTGGGTATTTCACTGTCATCGCTGTGCCACGCGGCCTCCAGCAGGCGCGTGCCATTAAAGTGCGCACACACGTCCAGCAGATGATCGGCCACCAGCACCTCGACGCCCTCCACCAAGCTGGCCTCGGCACTGTTGGCCATCGGCACCAGCAGGGTGCGGCCGGCCTCGCGGGCCTGGATCACCACTGGCAGCACGCCGCGCACCGGGCGCAGTTCGCCGCTGAGGGCCAGTTCACCGAGGAACTCAAAGCGCGCGAGGTCACTGCCGGCGATCTGCCCGGAGGCGGCGAGGATGCCCAGGGCGATGGGCAGGTCAAAACGGCCGCCCTCCTTGGGCAGATCGGCGGGGGCGAGGTTGATGGTGATGCGGCGGGCGGGAAACTCGAAGCCAGCGGTCAACAGGGCGCTGCGCACGCGATCCTTGCTCTCCTTCACCGCCGCCTCGGGCAGGCCGACGATGGACAGACTGGGCAGGCCGTTGGAAAGATGCGCCTCCACGGTCACCAGCGGGGCGTCAATGCCGACCAAGGCGCGACTGTAGATGATGGCGAGTGACATGGCATTCCTTGCCGGTGGTTCAGTGAAAGAGGGCTTGTTTGGTAGGATGGCGGCACCCGCCCACCCTACGGACTAAATAATCACTGGAGCGGCTTCAGCCGCGAAGCCTCAACCACCAATGCTTCGCGGCTGAAGCCGCTCCCACAAACTAGTGTAGTGTCCTGAATAAAACCTATATTCAGAACACTACACTAGATGACATTTCGAAGCGCTACTCTTCTTCCAGCGCGGCAACACGCTTTTCCAGATCTTCCAGCTTCTGTCGGGTACGCGCCAGCACCGCGGACTGCACCTCGAACTCTTCGCGCGTAACCAGGTCCAGCTTGGCCAGCGCACTCTGCAACACCGAATGCAGGTTTTTCTCTATGTCGCGCTGCACCTCCCCCACCCCGGCAGGCAGGATCTTGAGTACATTGCGGGTCAGTTCATCGAGCTGTTTGGCGTCAAACATGGCATCCTCCAGTGCCACGCAGTCTAACCAGAAGCGACAGGGCTTGACTAGCGTTCCTCTATTGGCACTCGTCAATTAGCCCGGCCAAGAGCAGGGCACCAATACAGTGCAACCCCGCCAAACCGGGGCCATTATTGTGCATTTTTCCTTTTTCGCCCCTCAAAACTATTCATAAATTGTTGATATTCCACAGTTCAATAAACTTGGCACAAGGCATGCAAATCAGGGCCGAGCAGCGTGCTTTAGGGGGCTTCTATTTATTCTGGGCATTTCAGATTGACCGCCAGATTCGTCCCATCAAGGCGCAAACCGCACGTAATAGCCGGCTATTGCGAAGGTTTGCAACGCCGAAGGGGCGGATCTGGCGGGCAAGATGTTCGTCCACGAATAAATAGAAGCCCCCTCCAAACAGCAAACCTCAGACTGCAATCTACGCCCACGGCAACGCGCGGTGGGCCATTTTAAACCGTTAGGGAGAGAAACCATGAAAATGGTTGTAGCAATCATCAAGCCCTTCAAGCTGGATGACGTGCGTGAAGCATTGTCAGAGATCGGCGTGCAAGGCATCACGGTTACCGAGGTCAAGGGCTTCGGTCGCCAAAAGGGTCACACCGAACTCTATCGCGGCGCAGAATACGTGGTGGATTTCCTGCCCAAGGTCAAAATCGAGCTGGCTATTGATGACGACATCACCGACCAGGTGATCGAGTCCATCAGCAAGGCCGCCAACACCGGCAAGATCGGTGACGGCAAGATTTTTGTCTCCGCGCTGGAACAGGTGGTCCGTATTCGCACCGGCGAAACGGGCTCCGAAGCGCTGTAATCACTCCTGGGGATAGTCACAATGGAAAATCAGATTTTTCAATTGCAGTACGCCATGGACACCTTTTACTTCCTGGTAATGGGAGCCCTGGTGATGTGGATGGCGGCCGGTTTCGCCATGCTGGAAGCGGGCCTGGTGCGCGCCAAAAACACCACCGAGATTCTTACCAAGAATGTGGCACTGTTTGCCATCGCCTGCACCATGTACATGATTGTCGGCTACAACATCATGTACGACGGTGGCATCTTCCTCGCCGGCATCGCCGGCGGTGAAACGCTGGTGGCTGATGCACTCGCCGCCTCGGCCGAGAACGGCTTCGAAGGTGGTTCCGTTTATGCCGGCGCCTCCGACTTCTTCTTCCAGGTGGTGTTCGTGGCCACCGCCATGTCCATCGTCTCCGGCGCCGTGGCGGAACGCATGAAGCTGTGGTCCTTCATGCTGTTCGCGGTGGTGATGACCGGTTTCATCTACCCGATGGAAGGCTACTGGACCTGGGGCGGTGGCTCCGTGTTCGGCCTGTTCAGCCTCGGCGATGACTTTGGCTTCCTCGACTTTGCCGGTTCCGGCATTGTGCATATGGCCGGTGCGGCCGCCGCCCTGGCCGGCGTACTGGTACTCGGCGCCCGCAAGGGCAAGTACGGCGCCGACGGTTCGGTTCACCCCATTCCGGGCGCCAACCTGCCGCTGGCCACCCTCGGCACCTTCATCCTGTGGATGGGCTGGTTCGGCTTCAACGGCGGTTCCGTGCTCAAGCTGGGTGACATGGCCAGTGCCAACGCCGTGGCCATGGTGTTCCTCAACACCAACGCCGCCGCCGCCGGTGGCGTTATCGCCGCCCTCATCGTGGCCCGCCTGCTGTTCGGCAAGGCCGACCTGACCATGGCCCTCAACGGCGCCCTGGCCGGTCTGGTCGCCATCACTGCCGGCCCTGACACCCCCACCCCGCTGATGGCCACCCTCATCGGCGCTGTCGGCGGGACCCTGGTGGTGTTCTCCATCGTCGGTATGGACAAGCTGAAGATCGACGACCCGGTCGGTGCCATCTCAGTACACGGCGTGGTCGGCCTATGGGGTCTGCTGGCCGTGCCGCTGACCAATGGCGACGCCAGCTTCCTCGGCCAGATCGTTGGAGCAGTGACCATCTTCGTCTGGGTGTTCGGCACCAGCCTCGTGACCTGGCTCGCCATCAAGGCCATCATGGGCGTACGCGTCAGTGAAGAAGACGAATACGACGGTGTCGACCTCTCCGAGTGCGGGATGGAAGCCTATCCGGAGTTCACCAACAAGTAAGTATGAAAAAAGCAGTGCAAGAGTGCAGGATTCACCGCAACGAGCGGTTGAAATTGCACACTGTGTGACACACTTCCGCGGGCGCCCCAGGCGCCCGCTTTTTTTTGCCCATCCGGCAGGCTATGCTTTTAGGGGTGTTAACAATCATTTTGACAGCCCTAGTCTCGGCGACGATATATGTCATGTTCAGCCGGGTTAATACTATTCGTCCCGCTCCCGAGGCCCGCATGAAAAAACTTATCGCCGTCATCACCCTCAGCCTGTTCTGCGCCGCCACCGGCGCCCTTGCCGGAAAGGTCTACAAATGGACCGACAGCGAAGGCAATATCCACTACGGCGAAAGACCGCCCACCAGTCAGGCCCGGGAAATCGACATCCCCAAGGCCCCGCCATCGAGCCGCGACACCCCCGCACAGGGGAATTCCCTGCAGGAGACCAACAAACTGCTCGACACCCTGCAAAAGGAACGCCAGCAAAAGGCCGAAAAGAAGGCCGCCGCCGAAAAGGAACGCAAGATCCGGGAAACCAACTGCTCGCGTTCAAAGCGCAAACTGACGGGCTACAAGATCGGCGGCCGCATCTACGAAATAGACGAACAGGGCGAACGCAGCTATCTCAGCGACAGCGATATCCAACAGCGCCTGGAAGCGGCGCAGAAGGAAGTGGACAAGTGGTGTAAATAACGGAAGTTAGTGAGCAGCCTGGATGAAACGCAGTGGAATCCGGGATGGAAAGGTGCCACACCTCCTGGATTGCGCTGCGCTCCATCCAGGCTACCTTACCGTATGTTTTTTGTAAAAAATGAATTATGCACTTACACAAACAGACCTGCAATAATAAGGCGCTTGAGCAAAATGGAGAAAGATAATGTGGAAGAAGATTAAGAGTTATTCATTATATTGGGATGCATCGGATAAATTAGGTACGGTATATCTAAAACTGGCTGATGAAACAGAAGGTAGCATTAAACGCCTATCAAAAATGGAGCTGGCAGCGTTTGGTGATACGCTTCGTAACGAAGATCCAGTATGGTTTCATTCAACCCGTGGTGATTTGTCCACTGAAAAAACACCGAGTGACGAAGAGGAACGAACGTAGCGTATTACGCCGAATGTTAATCATCCAAAGCCGACCACTACCTATCACACACAACCATATTACGGCGCTACGCCCTTCGGTTATTTCGCCCTACGCAGGCTATTGAGCCAGCGCCTGCTGCAAAAAGGTCGGCAGCGCAAACGCCGCGCGGTGAATGTCGGCATTGTAGTATTTCGTCTCGAAGGGCTTTGCGGCCACGTCGGCCTCACGCAGGCCTGCTATTTCCTCTCCCTTGCGCGCGATAGTGGCGGACCACCAGCCCGACGGATAGATCATCTGTGGAAATTGCAGGGTTTTCACATCGTTATAGCCCGCGCTGCGCATGGAGGTGTGCATGTCGCGCAGGATGTGTAGATGTAACAACGGCGATTCGCTCTGCTGCACGATCATACCGCCGGGACGCAGGGCACACCGGCAGTCTTCGTAAAAGGATCGCGAGAACAGACCCTCGGCGGGGCCGATGGGGTCAGTGCTGTCGATGATGACCACGTCGAGGCTTTGCGGCGCAGCATCTTTTATCCACTGGATACCGTCACCAAAGATCAGCGTGGCACGTGGATCCTCATTGAGTTCGCACAGCTCGGGGAAATACTGCTCAGCAAGGCGTGTAACACGTTCGTCGATCTCCACCTGCACGGCCGACGCCACCTCGGAATGGCGCAACACCTCACGCAGGGTACCGCAGTCACCACCGCCGATGACAATGACATTCTTCGGCGCGGCGTGGGTATACAGCACCGGATGGGTCATCATTTCGTGATAAATGAAGTTTTCCCGCGCCGACACCATGGTGCAGCCATCGATGACCATGAAGTTGCCGAAATCAGTGGTCTCAAACACCTCGATACGCTGATAGGGCGTCTGCTCCTCCACCAGTTTCTTGCGGATACGCAGGGAAAAGGCCGAGCCGGCACCTTCGTGGATTTCGGTAAACCAGTGGGTATCGAGTCTGCTCACGGGGAATCCTCTGTCTGACGGGAAAAGTGGCAGGAATTATCCGTGTTTCATCCGGCCTTGCAAACCGTGCCGGGCAGGACAGTGACGGTCTTCTGATCTGCCACAGAGACACAGAGGACACGGCATTTTTTATTGTGAATAATTATTGGAAAACGGTATAAAATCAGGCCCAATACCGCATTCAAGCAAATACGCCTGTGATCAATTTCAATTTTCTGCGCCCTCCGCGCCTCTGTGGCAAATAACGCCCCACCATGAACAAAATCCTGCAAGCCCGCGACATTTACAACCTCGCCCACTGGGGCGATGGCTATTTCGATATCACCGACAACGGCCACCTCAGCGCCTTCCCGGCACGCGACGGTCGCGGCATCGATCTGCATGCCTTAACCAAGGAGATCCGCCAGGCGGGGCTGGCGCTACCGGTGTTGGTGCGTTTTAGCGGCATCCTGCACGACCGCGTGGCACGCCTGTGCGGCGCCTTCGCCAAGGCCATGCAGACACACGACTACAACGGTGGCTATACGGCGGTCTATCCCATCAAGGTAAATCAGCAACAGAGCGTGGTGCGCGAACTGCTGGATGCAGCCGATGGTGAGCAGATCTGCGTCGGCCTCGAAGCCGGCAGCAAGCCGGAGCTGATGGCGGTGCTGGCACTGTCCGATGCCCGCAGCGGGCGCATCATCTGCAATGGCTACAAGGATCGCGAATACATCCGCCTGGCGCTGATCGGACAACGGCTGGGTCATCACATCACCCTGGTGCTGGAGCAGCCCTCGGAGCTGGAACTGATCCTCCACGAGTCACGCGCCCTGGGCGTGACGCCACACCTCGGCGTGCGCGTACGGCTGGCCTCCATCGGCCACGGCAACTGGCAGAACACCGGCGGAGAGAAGGCCAAGTTCGGCCTCTCCGCGGCACAGGTGCTGGCCGCCGTGGAACGCCTGCGCGAGGCCAACATGCTCGATTCACTGTCACTGCTGCACTGCCACATGGGTTCGCAACTGGCCAACATCCGCGACATCCAGCGGGGCCTGCGTGAATGTGCGCGCTATTACGCCGAGCTGCACCGTCTGGGGGTCAACATCCAATGCGTGGACGTAGGCGGCGGCCTCGGCGTGGATTACGAAGGCACCCGTTCGCGCAGCTATTGTTCGATGAACTACAGCCTGCAGGAATACGCCAACAACGTGGTGCACACCCTGTGGGAGGTGTGCCGTGCCGAGGGCCTGCCGCAGCCGCACATCATCACCGAATCCGGCCGTGCCCTGACCGCCCACCACGCCGTCCTGATCACCGAGGTCACGGACGTGGAACAGACCGCCAGCAGCGCATCCATCACACCGCCCACAGACGGCGAGGCGCAGATCCTGCGCGACCTGTGGCAAGGTCTGCAGGAACTCAGCACGCCCGGGCCAAACCCGCGCGCGGCGGTGGAGATCTACCACGATGCCGTGCACTGGCTGGCCGAGGCGCAAACCCTGTACGTGCACGGCGTGCTGGACATGGCCGCCAAGGCGCGCGCCGAGGCGATCTATTTCGCCACCTGTGTGCACCTACGCCGGCATCTCAACCCCGGTGTGCGCGCCCAGCGCGAAATCCTCGACGAACTGAACGAAAAGCTGGCCGACAAATACTTCTGCAACTTCTCCCTGTTCCAGTCGATGCCGGACGTGTGGGCCATCGAGCAGGTATTTCCCATCGTGCCCCTGCACCGCCACGACGAGACGCCGGACCGCCGCGGCACCCTGCAGGACATCACCTGCGATTCCGACGGCCGCATCGACCAGTACGTGGACGGCGAAGGTCTGGAAAGCAGCCTCCCCCTGCATGTGCTGCGTGATGGCGAGCCCTATTGGTTGGGCATCTTCCTGCTCGGCGCCTATCAGGAGATCCTCGGTGACATGCACAACCTGTTCGGTGACACCAACACCGTGGATGTGCACCTCGACGCCGATGGCCGCCACCAGCTGGCGCACATTCAGCACGGCGACACGGTCGCGGCGGTACTGCGCCATGTGCACTTCGAGCCGGCCTGGCTGCTGGACAGCTACCGCATACAACTGGCCGCCACCTCCCTGCCCGCCAAGACACAGGCGGCCTGTCTGGCCGAGTTGGAAGCCGGGCTGAGCGCTTACACCTATCTGGAGGATTGACGCCGGCAACGTCAGCGTTAACACTGCAGGGATGGCGGCAAACGCGCTACCATTAACAGACCGAAGGGTTGTCGAAAGATAATAGGCAGGGATGCTGACATATTCTGCACTTGGCAGCCCGCCCGGCATAACGAGCCCATCACTCACACAGAAGGAACGACACTCATGAAACGTCATCTGCAGCGAATCGGCACACGGACACTGGCACTGCTGACGATATTGATTTTCATCGCCCCGGTGACGGCCAGCGCCGAAGAGACCGCCACTGGCGACGAGGTCTACGCACCGCGCGGCAGCGTCGCACGCACAGCCTTCACTACCCGTATCGAGGATCGTGAGCCAGTCGATAACCTGGTGCGCGTACCTAACTCGGTAGACCGCATCTATTTTTTCTCCGACCTGCGCGGGCTGGATGGTGAGATCATCACCCATCGCTGGGAATACAATGGCCAGGTGATGGCCGAGGTGAAATTCCGCGTCGGCGGCGGGCCACGCTGGCGCGTCTACTCCAGCAAGAATTTACTGCCAGAATGGACCGGCAAGTGGACCGTGGTGGTGCTTGATGAATCCGGCTGGCCGCTAAAGGCCAGCATGTTTGAATATTTCGATGCGTCATCACAGGATGCGGCGCCCGTCATCACTCAATAAGCCCCCGGCCGAAGTACCCACTACAGGCACCCCTCAGGGTGCCTGTCTTTTTTCCATCCTCCGATTCAGCCCTCATTCACTTAGCCGTTCTCAGAATATGGAACTATCAGATGCGCTGAATTCAGCATGCAAGCGTGTCTGGCGACGGGATGGCGAATGTAGCCCCCACCCTTCAAAGTCGCTCAGCAGGCGCCGATAGCAACAGCATCAACTGCCCGGTGATTTAAGGGGAAGGCCAGGAATCTTCTATCGAATTCCTGGTCGGCGAACATGGATACCCGAAGACCCTTAGCAGATTATGATCTACTGATAATCAACAAGTTACTGACAGAAACCAAGCGGAGTCATCGAGACAATGAAAGACCATATCTGTACCTATTGCGGGCACGTCGGTAAACCCGTTCCGCAAAGCTACGAAAGCTTTTTTGTCGATGCCTTTATCTGGGGCGTGACCGGCAGCTTTACGCTGATGACCGGCATCATGCCCCTGCTGATCATCCCCGCGGGCTGGACGGTCTATCACATCCTCAAGTTCAACACCACCAAGTGCCCCGAATGCCTGAGCCTGGACATGGTTCCCCTCAACAGCCGCAAGGGCCTTGAGACACAAGAGCAGAAGAAGAACCCCATTAAAGTCTGGCGTGCCGATGAGGCCCAGAGCGGCAAATAGCGTCACCCGTACCCGTGCAGATCTTTCAAACAAAAAGCCCCGGTTGTGGTAACAGCTAGGAGACTGTCGGACTTAGGAATAATCTACTGCGCTGATGGGAGAGCGGCTCAAATGTCCCTGATTTTTCGTTGCGTAGGCCCACTATGCGCCTCAAAATCATGATCATTTGCCCTCGCTTTCCCACCATGCTCGCTACGATGACCTAAGTCCGACAGTCTCCTAGGGCTTTTTGTTGCCGGGAAAACACAGCTACCTGTTCGAATAAAAAACCTTGATCAGGGTCTTGGCGCCCGGCAGCACACGCTGCAGCATTTCACGCTCTGCTTCGCGAAAGTAGCTCGCCATACGGTGCACACCTGCATGTGGCTCCTCCGGCTTGAAGAAATTGATATTGCCGTTCTCGGCAAAATAATACGCCGACATCAACTCCGCCTCGCCCCAGCCCGGCAGGTTCTTTTTGTAAAAGGACACAACGGCATCGTAATCATCCGCGCTGATAAGCTCCATGATCGGCAGACCCGTGTACTTTGCCGGTCGTTCCGCAACGGCATAACTGCGAATCAGCACCGCCCCGGGATAGGCAGGGATACCGACCTGATCGGTTTCGGGAATCGCGGCCTGACGAATGCCCTCGGCCAGATAGCTTTCCTCCATGCCGGCTGGAATCGCGGCTTTTGGCGCATAAGGCTCGGCCACCAGCATAGCCGAGGTCAGGCCCGCCACAACGATAGTCAGCTGCAAAAATATTTTCATCAAAAAGTCCTGTGATAGCCACATGGCCAGATAGTGGCGGGTTGCAATGGGGCAGCCTATAAATGAGTACGTTGATTAGTATTTCAGCGGAGACCAGGAACCGGTGTAATCCGCCACGTCCTTATCCGCCAGACGGCCACCGACATAGAGATTGTCCACCTCGTCGCGCGTGATAGCGCGATTATGGCCATCGGCATCCTGGTACTGCCACTCCCCCTGGATGCACAGCTCGAACAGGGTCACCATAATGTCATCAAAGCGAATCGCATGCTCCGCGGCCTGGCGTTTGAAATCCGCCAGGGTCAAATTGCAGCCGCATTTTTCAAAGTCTTCCTTGGCCAGCGCCGCGAGGGCGATGTCCCACTTGGGAATTTCCTCATCGAAATCTTTCAGCTCTTCAATCACGTCATATCCTCTTGTATCCGGTTCGGACTATCCGGTCCGCTCACTCTTCTCCGCACATGCTATACACAAGCGGACTGTCGGATCAATTTTCAATCGTGCCACAGCAATGGGTGCATCGCACTCCCGGCAGTAACCATATTCCCCTTCATCCACAGTCAACAAGGCCTCTGCAATGTGCCGCAGCTCCTGCTCCCGCCGCCGATTGGCCGCCCTCGACATAGCCTGCCCCTGCAGGGCATCCATGCGAGACAGCCGGCCGACCCGTGTCTGATCCAGCTCCACCGTCTGCGCACCGGCTTTCCCTATTTCGGCCATACCCTGCAGCTCAGCCCGTCGCTGCAACAGCAAGTGGCGAAAATATACTAGATCAGGTTTCATATTGTCTTTCACCACCCGGAAGATAGCGTGCAGGGAGGGCCGTCAACAGGCTCAGCCCAGGTAGGCCTCGGCAGAGGAAAGATACGCCCGCTCCTGTGGTGTATCATCGCGGCTGAGAATGGCATTGCGATGGGGAAAGCGCCCGAAGCGGCGAATGATTTCACGATGGTGTTCGGCAAACTGCAGATTCCCGCTCAGGCCCGCAGCCCGGAACAGCGCCACACTGCGCTCCTGCTCCGCCAGGCTCTCACTGTGCATGAAGGGCATATACAGAAAGGCCTTTTGCGGGTCATTGAGGGATTGATCAAAACCCCGCCCAATGGCCCGCCCGGCCACCTCACATGCGGCCGTCTCCGAAGAAAAACTCTCCGCCCGGCCGCGAAACATATTCAGCGGAAACTGATCCATGCAGATCACCAGCGCCAGTGCACCCTCCGCGGTCGCCTCCCAATCCGACAGCGTTCCCTCATGGGCCGCCTGCCAGACCTGCAAGAAGCGCTCCGTCAATTCGGCATCAAATTCCTCTGTGGACTGAAACCACAGCGGCTGTACGCGTGCAGAAAACCAGAACTCTACGATCTCTTCAGCACTCATCATGATCACCTCCTAGCCAGAAAAGGGAACTCCGCAACCGACCAAGGCACAGTAGCCATGCGGATTTTTCGCTAAATACTGTTGATGATAGTCTTCTGCAAAATAAAACAGGGGGGCATCCACGATTTCCGTCGTGATCACTCCCCGGCCCGCCGCCGTCAAGGCGCTTTGATAACGCTCCCGCGACACCTCGGCCGCCTGCCGCTGCAAGGCACCAAACACATAAATCCCCGAACGATACTGCGTGCCTACATCATTACCCTGCCGCATACCCTGGGAGGGGTCGTGCCCCTCCCAGAACAGGCGTAGTAATTGCGCATAATGCACACGCTGGGGGTCGAACACCACACGCACCACTTCATTGTGCCCGGTGAGCCCGGAGCAGACCTCTTCATAGTGGGGATTCGGCGTGCTCCCTGCCGCATAACCCACCGCCGTCGAATACACCCCGTCACATTGCCAGAACAGCCGCTCCACGCCCCAGAAGCAGCCCATGCCAAACATCGCCAGTTGAAGGCCCGCCGGAAATGGCCCCTGCATCGGATGTCCGGACACGATATGCGCCGCGACAACGGCCATGGCCTCTTTTCGGCCCGGCAATACATCCCCCGGCGCCGGCATTGCCACCTTGTTGCCGATATCCTGCATCACCTTACCCGACTCACCGCGCCTGTCCTGATATTTTCTGCAAGGTACCCGCCACCCGCCGCAAGCACTCCAGCACCGCCGCGCGGCCCGGCACATCCAGCAACACGGCGACCTCACCCCAGCGGTGCTTCTGCAGCAGCTTGGCCACCAGCAGCCCGCGCACCTGGGCGTCCAGCCCGCTGTCGGCAGTCGCCAGCGCGTGCAGTGCCAGCCGGTATAATGACGCCAGAGAGTCTTCAAAGCTGCGCGCGCCCTCGACAAAGGCATCGACTTCCCGTTTGTCCCACGGATGCAGCGACACATCCAACACCGCATCATCCACATTCCGGCAGAGCAGCAGCGCAGCCAGTTGCGGATCCAACTCACGCAAGGGATCGGCCAACTGCAGGGGAAAATCGGCAAGAAATCTTGCACGGGCGGCGGTATAGACCACTGCGCCTTTTTTACTCAGCGCCTGCAGCACCATCACCGAATGGGTGCCACTGGCATGGTCACGGCTGAAGCCCAGACGCACCGGCAGCAATTTTTCCTTAGACCAGAATGCCAGCAACTCTTCGCCGGCACCGAAACTGGCGCCGACAAGATCAAAGCCATCGGCGGCGGCCTGCCGGCGTATTTGTTGCAACAGCAAGGTACCCAGGCCCCGGCGCTGTGCCGCCGGATGCACGGCGATGCGCATGATACGGGCGCAGCGCAGGCACGCGCCGTCGGTCAGCCCCAGGTGCGCCGCCAGTGATTGTGGGATCAGGTGCCCACGCGGGCGGCGCTTTCCCGTGGCGATGGCCTGCGCCATGTCGGCATCGAATCCCCCTTCGGCCGAAACCAGCGCCGTGGCCACGATCTGCTCCCGGTAGCGCAGCGCATAGACGCGCAGGCCGGGACCGTCCAGCAGATTGCGCAGGTCATTGGGGCGGGTACGGTAATGGGCCTGCACCAACAGGCCGAAGAGCTGCGACAGGGCTTGCTCGTCCGCCGCCAGGGTGTCGCGATCAAAGCGAACGAACTCACAGCTGGCGGGAACGACATCGGTGACATCGTCATCGGCAGCAGCCGAGGCGTCCAGCAACAGGGCGCGAAAGACAAAGCGTTCGACGGGGTCGTCGGCCGCCCAGCGGATCGGTGTCTGCAGACGCACTTCGCGCCAGCCCGGCGTCAACGCATCCAGCGTGCGCCGAAAGCGCACGGCAAAACCGCGCCCGGTGCCTTCATAGCCATGCACGGTGGTGGCGAAGGCAATGCGCGAATGACGTTCGAGCAGCCGGATGAGCAAGGGTGCGGGGATAGCAGCAGCCTCATCCACCAGCAGCAAGTCGGCATCACGGGGATTCAGCAGCAGTTCGTCGGGTGGATGAAACTCGATGCTGGCCTCACGCCATTGCAGGTGACCGCGCCGCTGGCGGGCCTCAGGCAACAGGCCCGCGGCCTGCTCGAACAACGCGGCGACGGCATCGATGCGCGGCGCCGTGATCACGATGCGTTTCAGCCCCTCACGCAGCAGACGCGCCGCGGCAATGCCCAGTGCGGCACTCTTGCCGCGGCCACGATCAGCCACCAGCACCACCGGCCGGCGGCGGTGGCCATGGATCACGTGCACTAACGCCGCCACGGCGGTCTGCTGATCGGCGCTGCGGAAACCGTCGTGGTCGAATGCCGGCGCAATTTCGCCCGGCGCGGGATTCCCCGCGATCACCGGCAGGCTTTCGGCCTGCTGTTCCACCACGGTGACACCCTTTGCCGCTCCCAGCACACGCACCAGCCGTTGCAGAAAACGCCCCGACACATCCGCAAAACTCAGCGGCGCGGTACTGATACGCGCGGCCGCCGGGTCGGCGAAAACGGGCCATTGCGCCAGCGGCGGCGTCAACAGGATCAGCAGTCCGCCACCCACCACCGCGCCCGATACGGCGCCGAACACGTCCGGGTCGAAACCGCTGTGGGCGTCAAACACCAGCGCCTCGCGCTCCTGCCCCAGCAGGGCCAGCGCACGCCGGCCGCTGAGGGATTCCAGCGAGGCCGGGGCCGCATCGCCGATCCAGCTGGCCGGCGTCAGTGGCAGGCTGCGGCACAGCTCGTCCGCCACCGCCCGCCCCCAGTCAGCATCCCCCGCCAGCACCAACAGCCGGCGTTGCAGCATGGCGCGGGCCTGCTCGCGCAAGCGGGTCGCCAGCCGCCGGATTTCGTCGAGACGCCACAGTGACACATCCCCTGTAGGAGCGGCTTCAGCCGCGAAAGACCCGCCAACCCCATCGTCACTCACAGAGAGCCACTCCCCTCACCACGCCATCAGCCGATAACTCACCTGCAGGCGATGCTCCCCACCCGGCTCGACACGCACCGCATCCTCCGCTGCATTGGTCGCCTCGACACACAGCATGCCCCGATACGCTCCCTCGCCCATATCCGCCATGGCCACGGACTTCTCCGCCCACGGGTTCCACACCACCGTCGAGCGGCTGCCCTCGCGACGGATAAAAATGCGCCGTTGCAGGCCCGGATCATCGATCACGCATTCACCGCCCTGGTCGAGATAGATGCGATCCATCTCGGCGGAAAACGTCACCGGCCCCGACTGCACATCGCGTGCGCCATCCGCCACCTTGTCGATATACGCCACATCTTCCAGCCCCCGCACCGAGACCTCGCGCACATCGCTGACGGCAAAATAGGTGTGCAACGCCTGCGTCACCGTGAAGGCCTCGCTGCCCGTGTTGCGTGTCAGCAGATCCATCTGCAAACACTCGCCGACATTCACCAGCAGCACCAGCTCCGCATCATGCGGCCACAGCAAGCGGGTATTAGCATCCTGCAACAACCGCAGGCTCAGCGTGGTGCGGCCATCAGACAGCTGCTGTACCTGCACCATCTCCCAACACTGGCTGCGGGCAAAACCGTGGGCGGGGAACCCCGCCTCCGTCGCGTGCGAGCCGAAAGATCGGAAGAGCGTCGTGTAGGGAAAGAGTGTAGATCTCGGTGGTCGCCGTATCATTAAAAAAAAAAAAGCAATAAAAAAACAAAGAAGATTCCTGGAATTTTAATTGCCTCTATACACCACATTGCTCCTTATGCATCTACCTTTCTGATCCTCGTCTACCTCTCGCTCACAGTCATTTCTACCCTTCCTGTCCTCACTCAATAGTCT